>CAZLYF010000330.1:359-1552 GCA_964563725.1 uncultured Oscillospiraceae bacterium | reverse complement strand
GGAGCCGCGCTGTCCTCTGCACGCAGCGCCCTTGAAGCCGTCGGCGCGGCCTACCCCACCATCGTCGCTTCACCGCAATTATACGGGCTGATGAAAGATTTCGGCGTCTCGGCAGTTCCGACCACCTGGCTTGTGGGCACCGACGGCGCCGTCCTGTACCAGGCGGTCGGCGCGCTGGGCGAGGAGGGATACAGAAAGGCCGTCGGCGACGTCTTGCTTGAACAGCCCGGTTCCTCGGAAAAGGGCTCGGAACGTTCCGGGTACAACAACCTGTTTTTTGACGATTTCGAAGACGGCAGCCGCAGTTGGGTCCTTGACAGAGGATGGACGCTGACAACAGTGGGAGGCAACGCGGTGTTGAAGGGGACCGGCCATAATTGGGCGGTGCTGAAAGAAGGCGAGTGGCGCAATTACACGTTCTCCGCCAGGTTCAAACTGAACGCCGGGACGATCCATCTCAGCTACCGGATAAGCGAGGCCAGCAACGAGTTTGACCGGTATTTCGTCGGCGTCAGAAAGGATTGCCTATATCTGAGCAAACAGACCGGAAACAGCTTCGCCGACCTGTCCGCAGCCCGGCTGAGCCTGAGCAGCGGGTGGCACGGGATCGACATCAGGGGATACGAGGGCCATCTCAGCGTGCTCATCGACGGTGTCCAGCATATCGCTCATGTAGATAAAAACGCCATCGCTGCCGGAGGCGCCGCGTTTGAAACGCTTGATCATTCCGAATGCCTTGTGGACGAAGTGAAGATCACGGCGGCCTCCGCCCCCGGCCAGGCGCTTCCTGAGGCTGCGGAAGGCCTTCCGCTTGCCGGCGCGGGGCTTGATGCAGCCTCATATCAAACGCTGAAGGTCGGCGACAGGGATCCCGGCGTAAAAAGGATGAGGGACCGGCTGTATGAACTGGGGTACTATAAAAACAGATATGACCATGATCGCTACACGGAGAGCACTGCGGACATCGTCGCCCTTTTCCAGCAGGCGAACGGCCTTCCCGCGGACGGCATCGCGACACCGGAAACCCAGGCGCTGATGTTTTCAGACAGGGCAGTGCCCAGGCTGTGAACCCAGATCGAATCGCAAAAATACCTGGATACCAGCTCATTGACGCCGACATTCCAAATAGAATCTGCGTATCACCCCTCATCAGGGGGCATCCTAATCCCCTTTAGCTCCTCCATATGGCTTAG
>CAZLYF010000330.1:0-349 GCA_964563725.1 uncultured Oscillospiraceae bacterium | reverse complement strand
GCGCTATAGCCGCTTCGCCAGCACGGCGATGAAGCTGCCGTCGTTCCCCGTGTCGCAGGTGACCAGCGCCAGCAGCCGGTCGTCCGGCTTCGGCCATCCCAGAGTCCCCTTGTTGACCTGGCTGCGCGCGTGGATGTCGTACAGCAGCCCCTGCCTGTGGTCGTCCGCCATCGCGTTGCAGGGGACCATATCGTAGCCGGCGGGGCAGCGGAACACGGCGAACACACGGTAGATCCATTCCCGGTAGAGGCCGGTGACCTTGATCTCGCGATGGGCCTCGAAATAGCCCGGCTTCAGGTATTCGCGCAGGGAGCGGAACATGGAGCCGTCCTTCATGTTGTGGCCGTAG
>CAZLYF010000329.1:0-1581 GCA_964563725.1 uncultured Oscillospiraceae bacterium | reverse complement strand
CGTGGGCCGTCCCAAAACGCTTGACGGGCGTGGGCGCGGATGTTACCATGGGCGCAAGCTGCGGCGGAGCCGCAAAACAAATAACGGGAGGTTGCCTTATGAAGAAACTGTTCTGTCTGGTGATGGCCGCGACGATGCTGCTCGCCTCCTCCGCGTTCGCGCAGGACCTTTTCTCCGCGGAAATGGAAATCGCCTTCATGCCCAAATCGGTAGGCGGCGCCTGGTTTACCAGGATGTTCTCAGGCTTTGAGAAGTACGCCGGGGAGACCGGCTCCGAAGTGTTCCAGATCGGCCCGAGCGCGGGCGACGCCGCGGCGCAGAACCGTTTCGTCCAGGACGTCGTGGCCCAGGGCGTCGGCGCGATCTGCGTGTGTCCCTTCTCCCCCGAGCAGATCGACGCGGAACTCGGGAAAGCCCGCGAGGCGGGCATCATCGTGATCTCCAATGAAGGCGCGAAACTGCAGAACATCGACTATGACGTGGAAGCCTTCAACAATCCCGCGTTCGGCGCCAAAGCCGGCGACAAGCTGGCCGAGGGCATGGGCGAGGAAGGCGAAGTGATCATCTTCGTCGGCAGTCTCGCCTCCACCTCCCACGTCAGCTGGGCGCAGGGCATCGTCGACAAGATCGCCGAGAGCTACCCGAATATGAAGATCGCCAACGAAGGCGGTGTTTTCATCGAGACCGGCAACAACGCGACCAAGTCCTACGAGAAGGCCAAGGAAGCGCTCAAGGCCTATCCCAACGCGAAGGGCGTCTTCTGCCCCTCCTCGACCGACACCCCCTCCATCGCTTTGGCGATCGAGGAAGCGGGACTCGTCAACCAGATCACCTATGTGGCGGTCGGCCTTCCCAACGCGACCAGGACCTACGTGAAATCCGGAGCCCTCGACGTGCTGATGAGCTGGGACCCGGCGGAGATCGGGCTCGTGCAGTGCAAGGTGGCAGCCGCCGTCAAGAACGGCGTCGAGCTCAAGGCCGGGGATGACCTGGGCGTGTTCGGGTTCAACAGCATCGCGCTGGACGGCAAGGTCATCACGGGAACCGAATGGAGGATGCTGACCGCCGCCGAGATCGACCAGTGGGATTACTGACCCCTTGACCGGGGCGCGCCGGCGTGAAGCCGGCGCGCCCCGCCCTTGTGACGCCTTCCGTTCGCCCGGGCGGCGGGCGGATTGTTTTGTCCGCGGATCGGGTGCGTCCGAATCCCCTTACACCGCCGGCCTGGCCCCATTTCCGGCGCAGCCGGTTTTCTCAAGGACGGGAGATCCCGCATGAGCGAAGCGATCATCGAGCTCAAGGGCGTCTGCAAGGCCTTTTCAGGCAACAGGGCCCTGAGCAGCGTCGACCTGAGGATCGATCCCGGGGAGATCCTCTGCCTCTGCGGCGAGAATGGCAGCGGCAAGTCCACCCTGATCAAGATCATCTCCGGCGTCTATTCCTTCGACGCAGGGGAGGTTTTCATCAATGGAAAGCGCCACCGCAGGCTGACGGCGCCGCAGTCCATCGCAGAGGGGATCCAGGTGATCTATCAGGATTTCTCGGTGTTCCCAAACCTGACGGTCGCCGAAAACATCGCCA
>CAZLYF010000328.1:0-1606 GCA_964563725.1 uncultured Oscillospiraceae bacterium | reverse complement strand
CGGAAGCGCTTGACGCTCAAGCGAGAAGTGGCGTGGACGCTAGGGAATAGCAGAAGGCGAAAACCATCATGAATCTTTACGATGCGACGCACCGCGCATTTCCTGGCTTGGGACACAGTGAAAGAGCGGTGATAAACTTAGTGCGCCAGAAAGTGTCTTGGATTACATTATTCAGCGTCAATAAATGCGGGATTTGACAATAATATGCGTTACGGGCATCATATCGGTGGAGGTGGTCCCAATGAAGCGCAAGATCGAGGACAGGCTGACGCGATGGATGAACACACCTGGCCGTATGCCATTACTTGTCGCCGGGTCGCGCCAGGTGGGCAAGTCATACTCCATCAAGAGTTTCGGGCAGACACACTATAAAAACGTGATGGCCATGAACTTTGAAATGGATGAAGGCTATGCGAGTCTCTTCCAAACCAGCCTGAGGCCGCGGGATATCATTCGCAATGTGGAGCAGTACTTTGGCCAGCCGATCCATCCTGAAGAAACGCTGATTTTTTTCGACGAGATTCAGCGCTGCGAAAGGGCTTTGACCGCCCTCAAGTATTTTTATGAAGAAGCGCCGCAGTACCACGTGATCGGCGCCGGCAGCCTGCTTGGCATCACATTGAACCGTGAGCAAAGCGCCTTTCCTGTGGGTAAAGTGGAACGCGCCGACATGTTTCCGATGGATTTCCAGGAATTTCTGTGGGCAACCGGCAACGAGTACCTGGATGAGCAGATCATCCTCTGTTTCCGTTCGATGCAGCCGCTGCACGTCACACTCCATGAAAAGGCCCTTGCTCTTTACCGGCAGTATCTCCTGACCGGCGGGATGCCAGCGGCGGTTGCGACGCACATTATGCAGGCGCCGGCGATACCGGAGAGCGATATCCGGCGATATATCCTGGGCGGCTATATCGCCGACATCGCCAAGTTTGTAGATGCTACGCAGGCGGTGCGTGTACGGGCCTGCTATGATTCGATCCCGCAGCAGCTGGCCAAGGACAACCAGAAGTTTCAATATAAACTGGCGATGAGGGGCGGGCGGGCAGCACTGCTCGGGGATGCCATCGATTGGCTTGTGCAGTCGGGGATCGTTCTCAAATGCGACTTGACAACGGAAGGCTGTCTGCCGCCAAAGGCTTTCGTCGATCCAGCCAGCTTCAAGCTGTATGTGAATGATGTCGGCCTTCTGTCCGAACAGGTACGCCTGACGGCTGCATCGTTGTCCGAAGAAAGTCCCTGGCACGGTTCCCTGGCGGAGAACTTCGTCGCGCAGATGCTGTCTGCAAACGGTTTTGAGCTGATGTATTGGTCAAGCGGAAGCACTGCGGAAGTGGACTTTGTGCTGATGAAGGAAGGCCTGGTCACGCCTGTCGAAGTGAAAGCCGGCCTTTGCGTGAAATCCCGGGGGCTGGAAGCCTTTATCAAACGGTATCAGCCAAAGACCGCCTACAGGTTGAGCATGAAACAGTTTGGGAAGACGGAAGCCATTTTTAGCGTTCCACTGTACGCCACGCATATGATCCGTCCGTAACACAAGGGTGGAGGCGCGGGAAGAGGCCTTTCGGGCCTCTATGCTCGCGCGGCGCGCTTCGCGGGAAGCGTCAGC
>CAZLYF010000327.1:0-1630 GCA_964563725.1 uncultured Oscillospiraceae bacterium | reverse complement strand
AGGGCGACGCGCTGCTGCTGGCCGCCGGAGAGCTGGTTGGTCATGCGGGTTTCCATGCCCTTCATCTCCACCAGCTCCAGGATGTCCATCACCTTTTTTTGCACCTCGTCCTTGCCCATCTTGCGCAGCTTCAGGCCGTAGGCGACGTTGTCAAAAACGTTGTAGTGGGGGAAGAGCGCGTAGCTCTGGAACACCATGGCGGTGTCGCGCTTGTTGGGCGTCAGCGCGTTGACCGCCTCGCCGCCCAGGTAGATCTCCCCGCTGTCCGGGCTCTCAAAGCCCGCGATCATGCGCAGGGTGGTGGTCTTCCCGCAGCCGGAGGGGCCCAGCAGGGTGACGAAGGCGCCGGGCTGTATATCAAGGGAGATGTCCCTGACCGCGTAAAACGGTTTCCTGGTCTTGGGGTCCTCGTAGATCTTGGAGACGTTCTCGATCTTTACGCCCTTCTTATTGGACATCGGCCTGTGCCTCCCTCACTTGTTTGCTGGTGCCGAAGTATTTGATGAACAGGTTCATGACGAGGATCGCCGAGTACACGATCGCGATCAGGATGGTCGCGTAGGCGCAGGCGACGCCGTAGCTGCCCTTCTCGGCGAACTCGTTGATGCGGGTGGTGATGAGCAGGTAGCGGGGGGTGACCAGCAGGATGATGGCGCTGATGGCGGTGATGGAGCGCACGAAGGTGGTCACCAGCCCGCTGAAGAAGGATTCCTTGATGAGCGGCAGCGTGACGGACATGAACACCTTGCCGCTGCCGGCGCCCAGATCGTAGGCGGATTCTTCAATGGAGGGGTGGATCTGGCGCAGGGCGGAGATGCCGCTGCGGGTGCCCACCGGGAGCGAGCGCACGACGAACACGATGACCAGGATGGCGCCCGTGCCGTAGAGCCCCTGCAGGAAGCCCGTGCGGAACACGCCGTTGGCGAAGCCGCGGATGAAGCCCACGCCCAGCACGGTGCCCGGCACCGCCATGGCGAGGATGGAGACGAACTCGATGAAGCCCTTGCCGAAGAAGCGTTTCTTGACCACAAGGTAGGCGATGATCATGGACAGGAGCGCTGTGATGGGCGAGGCGATGAAGCTGAGCACAAAGGAATCCTGAAAGGCCTTCAGCCCGTCCGCCTTGATGAGCTGCTCATACCACTTGAAGCTCAGGGAGTAATCGCGCCCCCAGAGCTTGAACAGCGAGCCGAAGGGGATGGCCACGTACATCAGGATGACAAAGGCGCTGGCCAGGGCGCACAGCGTGGTGAGCGGGGCGGTGACGGAGCGCTCCGTGATGGGCATGCGCGCGCGGGAGGCCTTGCCTGTGAGCGTGGCCGCGGTCTTCGCCTCCAGGTAATACTTCTGCACGACGAAGAGGAAGACGGTCATGGACAGGAGCACGATGGCCATTGCTGCCGCCCCCTGCGTGTCGTAGCTGCCCCCGGTGATGCGCAGGTAGATGGTGGTCGCCAGGGTGTCATAGCTGCCGCCGATGAGCATCGGGTTGGCGAAGTCCGCCACCGACTCGATGAAGGTGACCAGGAAGGCGTTGCCCAGGCCGGGCAGCATCAGGGGCAGGGTGACGGTGGTGAACACCTTCCAGCGGCTGGCCCCCATGTCCCGCGCGGCCTCCTCCATGGAGGGA
>CAZLYF010000326.1:1066-1641 GCA_964563725.1 uncultured Oscillospiraceae bacterium | reverse complement strand
AAAAGCACGCACCGCAGAGCTATTTGAGTATAATGACGCCGCAGATACCACATAAAGGCGCCAGGCCATCGAGCTATTTGAGTATAATGACCCCGCAGATACCACATAAAAGCACGCACCGCAGAGCTATTTGAGTATAATGACGCCGCACACGCCACATAAAAGCCCGGCACAGCCGAGCGAGTGTATAACAGCGACAGGCGCTCCGAGGGCCTGTGCCGCCAGAGCGAGCATGAGCGCGGGGACTTGAGTGAGCAGGAGCCATGCGCCCGCGCGGGAGCCTGCGCAAAGGCCAGGGCCAGGGAAAAAACGAGCGCGGCAACGCGTTTCATCAATATTCTCCTTTCCGCGAACGGGAAACCGGTCGGTCCTTTGCTGCCTGAGGTTCAGAAATGATGCGCGTGTCGGCTGTGTCGTCGGCTTGGGCTATAGGCTCTCATCGATTTCAATACCACCATCCATAACGAATGTCAAGCCCCTCGCCCGAATGGGGTAAGGGGCACTGTCCGGAAGGATAAGGCAATTGAAAAGGTAACGACCACGCAATACGTAAACCGCCGCCTACGCAACAAATT
>CAZLYF010000326.1:293-1056 GCA_964563725.1 uncultured Oscillospiraceae bacterium | reverse complement strand
CGAATGGGGTGAGGGGCACTGTCCGGATGGATACAGCAGGAAATGGTATTGAATTGCCGGATGAACACGCAAACCATCACGTGTGTTCTACAGCGATCCCCGGCACCACGCGCCCGGTTTGGATCCGGCGTCTGAACGACGCCAGCACGGCTGGTCACTTGACCCGGTGAAGGACCATCGCGGGGGCAACCCGATAGATCTCGTTTTCCGAGTTGATGATCATCGTTGACCAGAGGGCTTCGTTGCCTGTGAGCGGCATCCCATATTCCTTCAGATAGAGAACAAGCTCGATCACTCCGTTATGCTTGTTCCTGCCGTATTCGGTGGTTTGGGACTCGCCCGAGGCCGGGTAACTTTCCCAGGTATCGATTTTGTAGTCATAGCCAAAGTTCCCCGCCGAGATCACGACAGTCCCTTCGAACTGTGAAAACATGTCCTTCGCCTTCCAGACGCCCCTGATGTCAATGTCCCCTGTGTTCCTGATCGGGACGTCCACCTTGACCTCATCGCTTTCGGGTCCGAAAACGCCCTGTTTGCCCTGGGTGATCTCGCGGACCTTGAACGAATACTCGTTCTTCCCGCTCGCGGCCGATCCCTGGCCGGATACGATGGTGTTCAGCACATTGCTGCTTCTCAGCATCGCCCCGATATCCAGACTCGCGAGGTAGGAGCTTTCAAGCATGCGTTTCACGGCATCCTTGCCATGCTTGGCTTCCAGTTCCGCCCTGTAGGCTTTTTCACGGATAGCGCGATCAGGATCGTG
>CAZLYF010000326.1:0-283 GCA_964563725.1 uncultured Oscillospiraceae bacterium | reverse complement strand
GACTGCGTGGAGGGAGTTCGACCGTGAGCCTGCTGTCTACCGCGTCGTACGTCACCTTCGGGCCGTCTGGCTTGAGCATCGCGAAAACGAGGTAGGGCTCGTCGAAATAGTCCGTGGCCCAGCTGGCGGGATACAGATGGATCTCCTGGACGTATGCGAAGTCTGTCTGGCCGAAGCCCGGAAAGTCCTGGATGCCTCCCACCGGGGCAAACTCCTTGAAATCATACGAAATCGCATTCCCTTGCTTGACCTGCCTGCCCAGCTGCAGCGGCAGGTACTGGTC
>CAZLYF010000325.1:0-1641 GCA_964563725.1 uncultured Oscillospiraceae bacterium | reverse complement strand
ATCCATGAAGCGCCTCCTCTGACCGCATATTACGCTGTCAGATTCTACAGCAAAAGCGAATCTCCGTCAAGATGCCGGCTCGACTTTCACTTTATCTCACAATTCTGACGTGCACCCCGGCCCACGAAAAGGTTTGCGGCGCCCCGCGCACGCCTGCTATAATGGCGGAAACAAATGTCGAAGGAGTGAGAACAATGGGCTGGTTCATGTCGGACGACAGCATCCCCTCCCGGCGCGGGGAGATCGATCGAAAAATCGCGCGGCTCAGGGAAGACATGGCGCGCCGGAAATGGGACGCGGCCTATATCAGCAAATCGGAGCATTTCGCCTGGGTCACGGCAGGCGGGGACAACATCGTCACGCGTTTTGTCGAAGGCGGGGTCTGCGCGATCCTCGTCACGGCCAGCGCCCGGTATTTCATCTGCAACAACATCGAGACCCTCAGGATGAAAGAGGAGGAGCACCTCGAAGAGCTCGGGTTCGAGGAGCTGTCCATGCCCTGGTACGAGCAGCGGACGCAGGACCTCATCCGGGGCGTCCTGAAGGGCGGCGCGCTTGCCGCGGATATCCCGCTGCCCGGCGCGGAGGACGCGAATGCCGTTCTCCTCGAACGTGAAAAGGTGCTGGAGCCTGCTGAGCTCGGGCGCTACGCCCGCCTGGGGGAGCTGTTTTCTCCGGTGATCGAGAGCTTCATGGCCACCGTGCGCCCCGGCGACAGCGAGAAGGCGATCGCCGGAAGGCTCGGGGCGAAGATGTGGGAAAGCGGTCTGGAACCGGTGCTCTTCCTCGTCGCCTCCGATGAGCGCGTATACAAACACCGCCATCCCGTCCCCACGGACAAGAAGCTGGAAAAGTATCTGATGATTTCCTGCAACGCGAGGTACAGGGGCCTGGTAACAAAGATCACCCGGATGATGCATTTCGGCCGAGCGCCGGAGGCGCTGAAGGAGCAGTACCGGATCACCGCCGACATCGAAAACCAGATGGCGGCGGCGACCCGGCCGGGCGTGGACGACCTGGAGATCCTCCAGCTGGCAAAGAAACTGTACGCGCAGGCGGGCTGCCCGGACATGTGGAAGCTTCACCACCAGGGGGGCCCGCAGAGCTACACCAACGGGTTCTACCTCATCAGCGAAGGCGCGCACGGCGTCGTCAGGGAAAACATGATCTACGGCTACAACCCGTCCATCACGGGCACAAAAACAGAGGACGCCTTCGCGGTGACGGCGGAAGGCCCGGAATTCATCACCTGGCCGGTGACCTTTCCGGCGCTCAAAAGCAGCATCGGAGGCAGGGAATACGTCCGCCCCGGCCTGCTCGAGACCGACTGAACCGCAGGCCGGCGCGGCGAACAGAGAAGATCAAAAGGAAAAGCGCAGGCTGCTGTGCCTGCGCTTTTCCCTTTGATCGGGCCTTATTCCGCGACGTTGAGCACCTCGCGCCAGTTTTCCCAGGTGGCGATCTGCCCGCCGGTGGGGATGAACAGGGCGCCGATGGTCTCGTCGTATTTCGCGTCGACCGGCTCGCCGTTGATCAGCTTGTGCAGCGTATGGACGCTCTGGTAGCCCATGGCGAAGAAGTCCTGCCCGATGGCGACGTCCAGCACGCCCAGCTCAAAGAAGGCGGGCGTGGTCTCGGCAA
>CAZLYF010000324.1:0-1673 GCA_964563725.1 uncultured Oscillospiraceae bacterium | reverse complement strand
GCTTTTGAAGTTGAGATGTTCATGTCATAGCTATAATTTTGGCGGGAATTTAGGTAGGGAATAGGGAGTAGGGAGTAGGAGAATGAAACGGCGAGTGCAGCGTGCAGAGTGCTGCGTGCTGCGTGCTGGGCAGACTGTACAACAACTGCGTTGAATCGATGGGATGAGCCAGCAGTTGGAGCATGCTCTGTCTGGAATGAGGGCGGGCCCCTCGGGATCGTTATTCAGGAAAAGAAAACGACCGCCTCTGTCAGGTCAGGCCGGTCGCTGCGATTCAGTACCTGTATGAGAGCGCCTCGTCGTAGGCCGCGAGGACGTTCTCGGGCGGGATGCCTGGCTGGATATTGTGCACCTGCGTGAACACGAACCCGCCGCCCGGCGCGAAGATCTCGATCAGCCTCCGCGCTTCCTCCCGGCACGCCCGCGGGCCGGCGAATGTGAGTGTCCGGGAGGTGTCGGCCCCGCCACCCCAGAAGCTGAGCGCGCTGCCGTACTCCTTTTTCAGGAGGGTGGGGTCCATCCCGGACGCCGAGAGCTGCACGGGGTTGAGGATCTCGATCCCCGCATCGATCAGGTCCGGGATCAGCGGGGCGATCGCGCCGCAGCTGTGCATGAACACCTTGCAGGCCGGATGATTGTTGCGCACCCAGCGGTATAGGCGCGCGTGATAGGGCTTGATCATCTCCCTGTAGGTTTCCCTCGAGATCTGCGGGGCGCGCTGGGTGCCCAGATCGTCGCCGAACTGAATGACCTGTACGAAACCCGCGACGCGGGGGAGCAGCTTTTGAAGGTTTTTCATGTGGTTGTCTGCCAGCCTGTTGAAATAGTAGTGCATCAGGTCCGGCTCGGACAGCAGGTTGAGGAAGAAGGCTTCATAGCCGAAATCGCCTTGGCCGGCTTCGTAGACGCTGCCCCCGAATGCCAGCAGGATCGCCTTATCGGTCTGCCGGAAGAGCGCTTCCGCTTCCTGCGCCACAAATTCGACATCCCTGTCCGAAAGCGGTTCAAGCGGTATGCTGTCGATATCCGCGGCGCTGCCGCAGTGTTCGCAGGGGTGAACGATCTGATCGAAATACAGCCCGCTGACAGGTTTGCAGGCCCACCTGAGGCCGTTGAGGAGGATGTATTCGTTTCCCTTTTCGTCCTTGACAGGGGCATAGCCTTTGGGGACCTGGACCGGCTCCTCCCTGATACGAATGGTCCGCCAGCCTTCGTCGATGGGGATGTCAAAGGCCGGGCAGCGCATGTGCGCCTGCACGACATCCCCGCCCATGCGACGGAGGACCTCGGGCTGCGGCTCGGCCAGCTGCTGGAACACGTCGTACATTCTTGGGGGTTCAAGGGCAAGCCCGAGGCGCCGGACCAGCTGGCCATAAGCCAGCACATGGATGCCGGTGGAGCGCATCGCGCCAAAGTCGACCGCCAGCTGGTCCGGCTGCTCATGCCGGAGACTCATGGCGACCCGTTCCCTGCCTGTCATCGCTGCGTCCTCCTGACATGGACGGGAAATCCCTGCGCACGTCAAGCGTCTGTCTTCCTTCGCTCTCTGCGCGGAGCTCTGTTTGCCGCGAGCATACCGCGGGGGACCTGTCTTGGCAAGGACGCCGGGCACAGGGCGCAGGGCATGTTCATGAAAAATGAGGCTGGTTGAAGAGGACATGTTCGAGCAAAGG
>CAZLYF010000323.1:0-1697 GCA_964563725.1 uncultured Oscillospiraceae bacterium | reverse complement strand
CCGCGCGCGGAGGCTGGCCCCGCGCCTGTCCGAACAGGACCTGGCGCTGCTCGCCGGCTGGCTGGACGACCGCGAGTGCCGGCCGGACATCCTGGGAGGGATCCTGCGATGAGGCTGACACGGCGGACCTCCATGGGAGACTACGCCGTGGCCCGGATTTGCGACGGCGAGGAGCTGGCCTACAACGCCTGCCAGGACCGCGCCCGCTTCCTGCGCGAGATCGCGCTGGCGGCCCGGCTGGGCATCGGCCTCAGCTTCCTGTGCGAGCACGGCGCCGGCATCAAATGCCTGGACGACGTCCGTTCCTGGGTCAACCCGCGCCTGGTATCCAGCAAGCTGGCCGTCAGCGGTCCAAGGCTGTACCGCATCCTCTGCTGCATTCAAAACAAATACGGAATTGGTTTCCGGTTCTGCGACCCAGCAAAGACCGGGGAGCGGATCGTACAGTTGTTGAGATGACACATGGCGGACGTCAAATGGATCAAGATCGTGACGGACATCTTCGACGACGAGAAGATCCTGCTGATCGAGCAGATGCCCGAAGGGTACGCCATCATTGTGGCATGGTTCAAGCTGCTGTGCCTCGCCGGCAAGCACAACAACAGCGGCGTATTCACCATCAGCAACAAGATCGCGTACACCGACGAGATGTTCTCCTCCATATTCAGGATGCAACTCAACACCGTCCGGCTGGCGCTGGCCACCTTCGAGCGCTTCGGGATGATCGAGATCGTCAATAACACCGTCACCATCCCGAACTGGGGCAAGCACCAGACGCTGGACAAGCTCAATCAGCGGAACGAGTACATGAAGAAATATATGAGCATCTACCGCGAACGGCAGCGCGCGCTTGCCAGCGGGGAGCCGTGTAAAGTTAACAGTAATACTAACTGTAAGCTTAACGTTAGCGCGCCAGAAGTAGAAGGAGAAATAGATAAGAAGGAGAGTAGTAGTAGTGCGCGCGCGCGCATAGGCGACGACGACTCCTTTTTGGAAATGGAGGACGCGGCGAGACGCAACGGCCTGCCCTGGCACGAGGCGAACCAGGAGATGGCGAGGCGGCTGGCGGCAGACTACTCGGGAGACTGGGTGACGCAGGCGATCGCGCGGGCGGGGCTGCGCGGGAAACAGAACTGGGGCATGGTGGAAGGGATCCTGAAAAGCTGGAAAAGCAAAGGCGGCATCGACACGCCCGGAGCGAAAAACAAGGAACAGGCCGCAGAGCGCCCGATATGGAGGATATACAATGCCTGACATCGCGAACGCTGACCACAGGGATGATCCGTATGTCTACGAGGACGACCGGGACGGCTTCGACGGGATCCGGCGCAGGGGCGACCGCTACATCGCAATGAAGGTGGAGAAGCAGCGGCAGGGCACGACGGGCGTGGTGTCGGTGATCTTCCAGCCCAACCGCATGCGATACCTGCAGATTGAGCGGCAGATACAACCGCCAACCCGGGCGGACCGGCGCAGAGTGGACGGTATAACCTACAGCGTAACGGTTTAACGGAATGTAGGTTAACAAAAAGTGAAAGGCGGCGGGGCTACCGAAACTTGCGCATCCTATTCGGCCATACCCGGCAAAACCCGGATACCGGCGCCGTTTGTCGCTTACAACCAACGAAATGGAGGGCGACCAGAGTGATGACTTCGCGCGAGTACCTGGAAAGGCTGCGGACGCTGGACCGCCATAT
>CAZLYF010000322.1:0-1699 GCA_964563725.1 uncultured Oscillospiraceae bacterium | reverse complement strand
TCATCTCTGAAAGGCTGGTCAAGGAAGACGTCTATACCTCCATCCACATCGAGGAATACGAGTCTGAGGCGCGGGAGACGAAGCTGGGCGCGGAAGAGATCACAAGGGACATCCCCAATGTAGGCGAGGACGCGCTCAAGGACCTGGACGACGAAGGGATCGTTCGCATCGGCGCGGAAGTCCGCTCCGGCGATATCCTGGTCGGAAAGGTTACCCCCAAGGGCGAAACCGAGCTTACGGCCGAAGAACGCCTCCTGCGCGCGATCTTCGGTGAAAAGGCGCGGGAAGTCCGCGACACTTCCCTGAAGGTCCCGCACGGAGAAGGCGGCATCGTCGTGGACGTGAAGATCTTCACCCGCGACAACAAGGACGAGCTCTCACCGGGCGTCAACAAGATGGTGCGCGTGTATATCGCCCAGAAACGAAAAATCAGCGTCGGAGACAAAATGGCCGGCCGGCACGGCAACAAGGGCGTCGTGTCCAGGATCATGCCGGAGTCGGACATGCCCTTCCTGCCCGACGGCACGCCGCTTGATATCGTGCTCAACCCGCTGGGCGTCCCTTCCCGCATGAACCTCGGCCAGGTCCTCGAAGTCCACCTTGGCATGGCCGCGAAACTGCTGGGCTGGCATGTGGCTTCCCCGGTGTTCGACGGGGCCAGCGAGAAGGACATTGAAGACTGCCTCATCCAGGCCGGCCACGACAGCGACGGGAAGACCTTCCTGTATGACGGGCGCACGGGCAACCGCTTCGAGAACCGCGTGACGGTGGGATACATGTACTTCCTCAAGCTACATCACCTTGTCGATGACAAGATGCACGCCCGGTCCACGGGCCCGTATTCGCTTGTCACGCAGCAGCCTCTGGGAGGCAAGGCCCAGTTTGGCGGACAGCGCTTCGGCGAAATGGAAGTCTGGGCCCTGGAGGCCTATGGCGCGGCCAATATGCTCCAGGAGATTCTCACAGTCAAGTCAGACGACGTGGTCGGCCGCGTCAAAGCCTATGAAGCGATCGTAAAAGGAAAATGCATCCCAACCCCAGGCATACCGGAGAGCTTCAAGGTGCTGATCAAGGAATTGCAGGCCCTGAGCCTCGATATCAGGGTCTGGGGCGGGCATCAGGAAGAAATCGTCATCAGGGAGATCGAAGAGGAGGAAACGCTGCCGCCGTCACTGAGGCGCGACAACCTGCCCTCCGAAGCGCTGGCGGCTCAGGCTGAAGAACTCGATGAGATCGATCTGGATCTCGGCGAGGAGGATCTGGCCATCGCCGACGAGCTTTCCGAAGAAAGCGGCGCGGGCGCCTTCACGGACGATCATGAGGAAGACGATCTCAGCTTTGATTTGGATGACGACGAAATCGAATAGTGCCGGCAAGGAGGGCAAATTATGTTTGAGCTGACTGACCTGGATTCCATCCAGATCGGCATGGCTTCTCCCGAGGAAATCCTCCAGTGGTCCTTCGGCGAAGTGGTGAAACCCGAAACCATCAACTACCGGACCCTCAAGCCCGAGCGGGACGGTCTTTTCTGCGAGCGTATATTCGGGCCCACGAAGGACTGGGAGTGCCACTGCGGCAAGTACAAGCGCATCCGGTACAAGGGTATCATCTGCGATAAGTGCGGCGTCGAAGTGACGCGCAGCAAGGTGCGCCGAGAGCGCATGGGCCATATACAGCTGGCGGCCCCGGTATCCCATAT
>CAZLYF010000321.1:0-1716 GCA_964563725.1 uncultured Oscillospiraceae bacterium | reverse complement strand
ATATCAAAAACACAAAGGAACTTGAGACGCTCTACATTTCCAAAGAGCTGCTCAAGGAGGCGGAGCAAAAGGGGCTGGAAGTCATATCCCGCGAACCGGTGCGGCTGCGTTTCAGGGAAAACGGGGATTTTGCCAGCCTGTTTGAATAGGGACCGGACATCCCTCCCCTGCGCCCGGCGCCGCCTGCAGCTTCGCGGGAAACCCATTGAAAAGGATGGCAGACGAGATGAACGAGGTAAAAGGCAGATACGCGGTGGTCACCGGCGGGACAGGCGGCATCGGAGCGGCGACTGCCAGGCTCTTCGCAGCCGAGGGAGCGGCAGGGATCGTGGTCGCGGACATCAACGCCGAAGGGGCGGTCCAGCTTTGCTCGGACATCGAAAAGGACAGCGCCTGCCGCTGCCTCCCCTGCAGGACGGACGTCGCGAGCCCCGCCGACATTGAGGCCTTGTTCAGGCTGGCGATGGAGCGCTTCGGCCGCGTGGACATCCTGGTGAACTGCGCTGGCATTTGCCCGGTGGGCTCCGTCGCGGAAATCGACGCGGAAAAGTGGGACAGGACGCTCAGCATCAACCTGCGCGGAGCCTACCTGTGCAGCCGCGAGGCGATGGCCGTCATGAAGAAACAGGAGTATGGCAAGATCGTTTCCATCACCTCCATCTCAGGGCAGATCGGCGGCATCGCGACCGGCATCAACTACGCCGTCTCCAAGGGAGGACTGATTTCCATGACCTTTTCGCTGGCCAAGGAAGGCGGTCCGCATCACATCACCTGCAATGCCGTCTCGCCGGGCTATATCAGGACCGAAATGACCCGCGGCTTTTCGCACTTTGACCCCAAAACCGTCCCGCTCGGGCACATCGGCGAGCCCGAAGAAGTGGCGGACGCCATCCTGTTTCTGGCTTCAGACCGTTCAAGATATGTCACGGGCAATATCCTCAACGTCAACGGCGGCGTATACATGAGCAGTTAGCGCTGCGTTACGGCCGGGCCGGCGGAGGACGCCGCCTTGCCGGCCGATTTGATATTAATACCAATTTATCAATAATTTCTCGTTCATTCCCAAACCTAAATTTCACCAGGCTTGTTGCCCCCCTACCCGCGAAAGGGTATAATCGCGCCAGAGTCAGATCGTACCGCGCCACGCGAAACGACGCGTTCTGTAAAGAGGCGGATGGTGTTTTTGTGGTTGTGGCCAGATTGACGGACAAACCCGGCTAAAACGGGGGGCATGAGAGGGACTGCGCATCAATCGGGGAGGTTGCCGGGATGACGAGATTGAAAAGGATGTTTCAGCACGATCTCGCGGGCGTCGTATTGCCGCTTGCGGTGCTGTTCTTTGTGCTGCTGTTCAGTTCCAAAGGGTTTTTGTCCGCCTACAACATGATCTCCGTGCTGCAGAGCGTCGCCCTGTTCGTCCTTGTAGGGCTGTCCCAGATCTCCGCCCTGTCGCTGGGCCAGTTCAATCTGGCTGTTGGTTCGATGGGCTGCCTTTCCGCCATCCTGATGGGTTTCTTTATGGAAGTGCTGGGCACTCCGGCGGCGGTCGCTTTCGTCATTGGCGTGTTGATCTCCGTGCTGCTTGGCATCATCCAGGGTCTCCTGATCGCCAGGAGCGGCATCAGCCCGTTCATCATCACACTGGCGCTCCTGAGCATATACGAAGGCGTCGCCACCGTGATCACGCAGGGCACCTCATACAACAGCCTGCCGCCG
>CAZLYF010000320.1:0-1744 GCA_964563725.1 uncultured Oscillospiraceae bacterium | reverse complement strand
AAATATTTGTACAGGTCAAACATGTTGGGGGTCCGCTGGTAGGGGCTGTGGCCGTCGCTGGCGACCAGGTGCGCCACGCGCCCGCTCAGCAGCTGATGGGCGGTCTCCCTGACTCTCCTGCCAAAGAGGCCCAGCACGCTCCCCTTGTTCAATTGGATCAGGAAGCCCTTGCGCGCCCAACGTTCCACCGTTTCCATATCGCGCTGGACGAACTCGTAACGCTCCGGATGCGCGATGACCGGGGTCAGGCCCAGGCGGGCCACCTCCTCCAGCACGCGGTCGACGCGCGCGGGGTGGTCGTTGGAGTAGAACTCAAGCAGGATATGGCGGGAAGCGTTCAGGGTGATCACCGCGCCCGCAGAGATCTTCGCCGCCACGTCGTCGGTGCCGAACACCTCCATCCCCGTCAGCAGGGCGATGGGGTTCTTCATACTGACCACCGCCGCCCGCAGCCTGTCATAGCGCGCGGACATGGCTTCGTCCCAAAGGTTCTGGAAACTGTCAGGCACGTTGCAATGAGGGGTCACGACCAGCGCTTTCGTCCCGCCGTCCCATGCCAGCTGCGCCATCATGCAGGCCTCTTCCAGGCTTTGAGCGCCGTCGTCCACCTCAGGCAGCATGTGGCAGTGGATGTCTACGATACCGTTCACCTCGCAAGGCTTGTCGCAGGGGAGGGGGAGGAGAGAAACGGTGAAACGATGGTGAAACCGTTGTAAAACAATCGTGAAGCGGTCGTAAAACCATTGTGAAACAGTCGTGAAGCAGTTGGGAAACGATCGCAAGAGGTATCATAGCTATCAT
The DNA here is from genome assembly GCA_964563725.1 of uncultured Oscillospiraceae bacterium. Classification (GTDB taxonomy): domain Bacteria; phylum Bacillota; class Clostridia; order Christensenellales; family Aristaeellaceae; genus CAZLYF01. The sequence goes on along the minus strand of CAZLYF010000320.1, from coordinate 943 downwards.
TCATTGCCGTGTCAATTTTTATGATCATCCCAGCCCTTCGCCTCTTTTAGGACGCCCTGACCGGGTCACTTGCCGTAAACGAAAGAGTGCAGCGCGTGTACCGCCGCGTCTCTGTCGAATGTCACGACGCTCTGTCCCCAGGGGGAGGTCCCGTATTCCCAGGTCCCGTCCGGGGGCAGGCTCAGCGTAGGCATGTCCAGCGTGGCATTGGCAAATACGGCAACGGCGAGCTGAAGGATCAAAGCGGCGGGGAGGTTGGTGTCGATGTACTTGAAGGCAGCCTGTACGGTGGACAGGATCTCGCCCAGGCTGCTGTCGTCCTTGAGCTTGCGGAAAATGGACAGCAGCACCTCCCTCTGGCGTTCATTGCGGCCGAAGTTGTTGTCCAGGGAACGGATCCTTGAATAAGCCAGCGCCTGTTCTCCATTGAGGAGCTGCGGCGCGGTCGTCATCCTGGCCTTGCAGATCCTCGCCTCGGGGATTGTCAGGGTCAGCTCGACGCCCCCCAGCCTGTCGATGACCTCCCTGTAGCCCCTGAAATTGATGGAGCAGTAGTAGGCGACGTTCATGTCAAGCACAGTGTTCACGGTCTTCACCGCCAGCAGTGGTCCCCCGAAGGAGTTGGCCGCGTTGACGCGGTTAGGCCGGCTGAGGCCCGGGATGTCCACGTACAGGTCGCGCACGATGGACGACAGCTTGATCTGGCCCGTTTTTCGGCTGATGGAGGCGATCAGGATCGCGTCCGAGCGTCCGTAGCTGAGCTGTTTGTTGCCCGTGTCCGTTCCTAAAAGCAGGATGTTGAGCCATTCGCCGTCGAGGCCCGGGAAGGGGTTCAGGTCATCGGTCCCGACGGTAACGCGGAACCTGTCCTGAATCATCAGCTCCTTGTTTTCGCTTTCGAGGACGGCATAAATCTCTCCCCACTCCCCCTCCGTCCAGTCGG
>CAZLYF010000319.1:0-1770 GCA_964563725.1 uncultured Oscillospiraceae bacterium | reverse complement strand
GGTTTCTGGGCGCCCTCGGGAATGAGGAAGGGGCGGATGACGGCGTGCGGGCACACCAGCGCGCACTGGTTGCATTGGATGCATTTGTCGATCTGCCACTCCGGCACGTTGACCGCGATCCCCCGCTTTTCATACTGCGAGGTGCCGGTGGGCACGACGCCCGCGGGATCGAAGGCGGACACGGGCAGGGTATCGCCCTCCTGCGCAAGGATGGGCTTGACGAAGCTGTCAAAATACGCGGGCGCCTCAACCTTCACGGGCACCGCGCCGGCCGTGGCGCCTGCCCATTGCGCGGGCACCGCGATCTCCTGAAGGCCGCTGATGGCGATGTCGATGGCTTCCCAGTTTTGCCTGACGACCGCGTCCCCCTTGCGGCCGTAGGTCTTTTTCACGTATTCCTTCATGTACTTTTCGGCGTCTTCGTAGGGGATCACATTGGCCAGCTTGAAAAAGGCCGCCTGCATGATGGTATTGATGCGGTTGCCCATGCCCACTTTTCCCGCCAGGCCGATCGCGTCGATGGCGTAGAAACGGGCCTTCTTTTTTGCCAGCTGCCGTTTGAGCGACGCCGGGAGCCGCTCTTCCATCCCTTCGGCGCCCCACTGGCAGTTGAGCAGGAACACGCCTCCCTGCTTGAGGGAAGAGGCCATGTCATAGATCGTCAGGTACGCGGGATTGTGGCAGGCGATGAAGTCGGCCGCGTCGATCTGGTAGGTGCTGCGGATGGGGGACTTGCCGAAACGCAGATGCGAGATGGTCAGGCCTCCGGACTTTTTGGAATCGTAGGCGAAATAGCCCTGGGCGTAGAGGTCCGTGTGGTCGCCGATGATCTTGATGGAGTTCTTGTTTGCGCCGACCGTCCCGTCGGAGCCCAGGCCGTAGAACTTGGAGCAGACCGTTCCTTCCGGCGCGGCGTTGAACAGCTCGCCCTTGGGCAGGGAACTGTTCGTCACGTCGTCCTCGATGCCCACGACAAAATGGTTCTTCGGGTCCGCGGCTTCCGCGTTCTCGAAAACGGTCTTGGCCATGGTGGGCGTGAACTCCTTGCTGCTGAGGCCATAGCGGCCGCCGAGCACGGCGATGTGCCCGATGCCCTTTTCCGAGAGCATCGTACGGACATCCATGTAGAGCGGATCGCCGAGGCTGCCGGGTTCCTTGGTCCGGTCCAGGACCGTCAGGGTCCTGACGCTGCCGGGCAATGCGTTCAGGAAGTGCTCCGCGCAGAAGGGCCTGTAGAGGCGTACCTTGAGAACGCCGACCTTTTTGCCCGCTTTGCAGAGCGCCTCGACCGTCTCGTGGGCGGCTTCGGCGCCGGAACCCATCAGGACGATCACGTGCTCGGCGTCCTTTGCGCCGACGTAGTCAAACAGCCGGTAGGCCCGGCCGGTGAGCTCCTCCACCTGCTTCATGCAGCCTTCGACGATGGCGGGCACGGCAAGGTAATACTTGTTGGCGGCCTCGCGGTTCTGGAAGAAGACGTCCGGATTCTGCGCGGTGCCCGCCTGGTGCGGATGCTCCGGGTTGAGGGCGCGGTTCCTGAAGGAGCGGATCGCTTCCCAGTCCACGAGCTTCGCGATCTCTTCATAGTTGATCATTTCGATTTTCTGCACTTCCGAACTGGTCCGGAAACCGTCGAAGAAATGCAGGAAGGGGACCGAGGATCTGATCGCGGACAGATGGGCCACCAGGGCCATGTCTTCCGCTTCCTGGACGCTTCCGGAGGCCAGGAGGGCAAAGCCCGTCTGGCGGCAGGCCATGACGTCGGAGTGG
>CAZLYF010000318.1:0-1772 GCA_964563725.1 uncultured Oscillospiraceae bacterium | reverse complement strand
GCGCTGAGGTACACCATAAAAAAGCCCGCCGCGGTGAAGATGTCGCCGTGGGCGAAGTTGATCAGCCGGAGGATGCCGTAGACCATGGTATACCCGATGGCGATAAGCGCGTACTGCCCGCCGACCGATACCCCGGCCAGCAGGTACGGCAGGTTCCTGCCGAAAAAGTCGGCCATGAGCCCTCCCTCCGAAAAAAGGGGGCCGATGGGATGATCGGCCCCCCATGTCAAGCGGTGCGGTGTCTGCGGCGGATGGCGCTATTCGGTGATGCCCTGCACCTTGACGAAGGTCCAGGCTCCCGCGTTGTCAGACTTCTTGATGAAGGCCTGGCTGCGGACCGCGTCGCCGTTTTCCCCAAAGACGATGTCCCCGGTGACGCCCGAGTAGGTCACGCCGGCCATGATCTCGGCGATGTCGTCGCGCTCGGCGGAATCGGCGGCCTTGAGCGCTTCCAGCGCCACCATGTAGCCGTCGTAGCCCAGCGCGGACACGGCTGCCACGATGTCGTTGCCGCCGTTGTTGGCAAGCTTTTCGGGATTGGCGTTGAGCCAGGCCTTGAAGCCGCTGACAAACGCGGCCGCTGCGCCGGAGGTGTCGCCCTCGTCAAAGAAGGTCGATACGCAGATCGTCAGGTCGCTGCCCTTGGCGGCCTCGAGGATCACGGAAGAATCCCAGGTATCCCCGGCGAGGATGGGGATCTTGATGCCGCTGGTGCCTTCGGGGAAGGTCTCGCCCGTGACCGTGCCGCCCAGGCCCTTGAACGCCTCCGTGAAGTAGTTCACCAGCCCGACGTCATAGTCGTTGCCCAGCTGCGCGAGGGTATAGGCGTTCTTCGCCTTGTACTCCTCCATGGCGAAGTTGGCGAGGACCGTTCCCTGGAAAGGATCCAGGTAGCAGATGCGGTAGTACAGCGGGTTGCCGATGGTCACCTGGGGGTTGGTGCAGGACAGGCCGATGGCCACCAGCCCGGCCGCGTCGAAGATGTCGGCGGCGGCGATGGACACGGAAGAGCCGTAGGAGCCCAGCGCGATGGAGCTGCCGGCGCTGACCAGGGTCTGCGCGGCCGTGGGCGCCTTGTCCGTGGAGGACTGGTTGTCCACCTCGACCAGGTCGATCTTGTACACGCCGTCGGAGAGTTCAACCGTGGGCGCGACGTAGTTGGCGAAGTAGACGCCCAGCGTCTCCTGTTTGCCGCCGGCGCCGTTGTCGCCGGAGGCCGGCTCGTAAACGCCCAGGACGATGGTCCCGGCGTAGTCCTCGCCCAGCGCGAGGACGGGAATGAACATGAGGGCTGCGAGGGCGACCGCGAGGATCTTTTTCATTGCGGATGGTTACCTCCTTGAATTGATGCGGCCATTGTACATCGCTGCGGAGAGATTTGCAAGATTTTCCCCGGCGGCTTTCAAATCAGCGGGCGCCCGGCTCCGCCTTCCCTGCATCCAAGGCAACACGCAGCAACCGCCGCCCTCAAGTCTGAGCTTTCGACACCAGGGCTGAACCCTGTCCTGAACCTAAAAGCTGAACCATGCCCTGACTTATACACTCGTCCGTACCTAACGCAGCACGCTGCACTCAGCACGCTGCACGCCTCCGGCCCCCAGCACGCTGCACTAAGCACGCTGCACTGCAGACGCAGTCTGCGCAGCACGCTGCACGCCTCCGGCGCGCTCCCGCCCCACACTTCGCAATCGTCGCAGCCTTCACGCTGACCGCGCCTGGTTGCTCCTTTGCTCATTGGGCCTCCTTCCGCCTTTTCCCGCCACTGGCGGCGG
>CAZLYF010000317.1:0-1785 GCA_964563725.1 uncultured Oscillospiraceae bacterium | reverse complement strand
AGCGGGGCGGAAAAATTCGCGAAGCGCTACTCAGTCTCGTTTGCCGCGCTTGAGCTCACAGAAGCCGTTGATCTTCAGCACGAAGGGCAGTCCGTGCCGGGCGGAACCCTTAGGATCGATCTCGGATCGACGGAAAGGATGCTGACGCTTCAGGCCTCCACTCAGCCTAAGAACCCCTGGCAGGGGGTGATTTGGACAAGTTCCAACGCCAAGGTAGCGTCGGTCGACGAAAACGGGCTGGTCACAGGCCTGAAAAAGGGCAGCGCCACCGTCACCGCGACCGCGAAGGATGGGAGCAGAAAAGCGGCTTCCGTCAAGGTGAACGTTTCCACTCTGGTCAATTTCCTTGCCCTGTCCGGCCCCAGAGACGTGTCGGGCGGTCAGAAGGTGACCTTCAAGGCAGCGGTATACCCCGAAAACGCGGACAACAAGGCGGTCGTCTGGACCAGTTCGGATGAAGCGGTCGCTACTGTGACGAAAAGAGGCGATGTGACCGCCAAGAAGGTCGCGGAAAAATCAGCGGTGACAATCATGGCGACCTCTGCCGACGGTTCCAATATAACAGCCCAGATGTATTTGACCGTCTATCCTGCGGCGGAGCAGGTAGCCATGAGCTTCAACGGCGAGCTGTTGACAGACGGCATCCTGCCGCAAATCGACCTTACAACCGGCCAGACCACCCTGCAGCTGGGCGCACAAATCCAGCCAGCGGCAGCCAAACAGGAAGTCAAATGGGCGAGCTCCAGCCCCAAGGTTGCCGACGTCGATGCATACGGACTGCTGACGGCCTACAAGGTGGGCAAGGCGCGGATCACCGCGACCGCCTCCGACGGCAGCAGAAAATCCGTCAAGTATGATATAACCGTGGTCAAGCTGCCAGGGCCTACCCCCGTACCAACCCCCGTCCCTGAACTGAGCATGACCATCACAGCTGTGAGCAATGAAAACAATGCGGTTCCCCTTCCCACAGGGACGATGTACGTCACCAAAACTTCCTTCACCTACAGCGTATACGGAGGATATCCCCCCTATGTCGTCAAGGCGTCGATGCCGGGCGTGACAAGCGTCGGTCACGGCGGACACGGGATCATCGAAATGACCTGGTATGAGTCCCAGGAGGGGAAACCATTCACGCTGACGCTGAAAGTCACCGACCAGATGAGGAATACCGTGGTCGATCAAATCAACGGCGTCTTTTGACAAGTAGCCTTCCGCGCGCCGATGGGGACTGACCCGCCGGCGCGCGGTTTGTGTCTGGCGCATGTCAGCCTGGCCTGAGCGGCGGCTGCGGCTGATGCCGAGCAAACGCCTGCCTTTGTCAGGACAGCCGTTTTTTCAGGAAGCATGGGGCTGGGCTGCCCGCCGGGAAGATCATTGCTGAGGCCAAGACGCCGGGGGACGCGAGCTGCGGATGCGCAGCGCGTCCCCGAAGGGAAAGGGAGACATGAGAAAGAGCATCATCATCGCGCTCGTTGCATTGGCAGTGCTGCACGCTCTTGCCGGGACGGCGGCGGAAGGCCCCATGGCCGAGCCGGAGGATTTCAGCGTGTTTGCCTACGCGGAGGTCACGGTGAAGAGCGGCACGCTGAATCTGCGGAAATCACCGTCCGGAAAAGCGCCTGTCCTCGCGCGGATCCCCCGCGCGGAAGTGGTCGCGGTCACAAGCGTGGAGGACCCATGGTGCGGGGTCACCTATGAAGGCAAAAACGGTTATGTCATGAAAGAATTCCTGACCTTCGTCGAAGAATTGCCGTTCAAAACGCTTGCCGAGGGAGATCAGGGACG
>CAZLYF010000316.1:0-1803 GCA_964563725.1 uncultured Oscillospiraceae bacterium | reverse complement strand
TCTGGCGGGCAGCCTGTTTTCCGCAGCCGAGAAACACTGGTTCCGCGCGCGCTGAACACCGGGAAAGGGGCGCGGCAGGAACGCGCTGATCCTGCCCTTGACGCGGAGGCGGGCGTTTCCCCATGATCCGGGCGCCGGAAGGCACGGCGGCGCTGCGGAAGACAAAGCCCCCGGGCAGGTGACGCCGGTTGGCCGCAGCCCGTCAGGCGCGGCGATGCCCGGCGTTGAGCCTGCGGGGGGATTTGTCGCCTTTATGTCTCAACGCTGCTGTTCCGTGTATCATAGATATTGTAAAGACGAAAAGGAGCGGATGAAAATGTACAGGATCTCGGATAGTTTTCCCGACGATATTGTTTTTGAAAAGGAGAAACCTTGTATCTCTCTCTACCAGCCGACCCACAGGCATCATCCGGGAAACAAGCAGGATCCCATCGTATTCAAAAACCTTATGCGCAGCATTGAGCAATCGCTGAAACTTGGATACGACGGCAAGTTTGCAGATGCCATATTGAAACCTTTGCACGAACTGAAAGAAGATACGGAATTCTGGAACAAGACCATGGAAGGGATCGCAGTCCTCGCGAACCGGAACGGCTGCGTCGTGTTTCACCTGTACGATCCGGTGAAGGAATTCGCCGTCGTGGCAGACAGCTTTCATTTGAAACCGCTGCTCAAGGCTTTCCAGGCGCCGCGCGAGTATCAGGCGCTGGGACTGAGCCGCGAGAACTTCGTCCTCTATCAGGGTAACAGGAGCGGGCTGCAAGAACTCACGCTTGAACCCGGCACGCCCAGGACCATGAAGGAAGTGCTGGGGGATCAGCTGTCCGAGTCCTATCTGACGCACGGTTCTCACGGCGGGACCGGCGGTCCGGCCATTTTCCATGGCCACGGGGAAGCCAGCCAGGAAATCGAGAAGGACACGGAAAAGTATTTCAGGCATGTGGATGCCTTCGTTCTCAACAACTATTCAAAGAAATCCAAGCTTCCGCTGATTCTGATCGCCTTGACGGAGCATCATTCCCTGTTCAGGAGCCTAAGCGTCAACCCGTACCTGCTTGGGGAAGGCATCGAGAAATCCATCGAATCCTTGGACATGGACGAGATAAGAAAAAAGGCTGAAGAAATCGTGGAAAAGCCCGCGCTTCGCAGGGAAGGCGAGCTTGTGGAAGCGTACGCGAAAGCGGAAGCCGAAGCCCTTGGTTCAAGGGATCTGAAACAGGTCGTGAAAGCCGCCTGCGAAGGCCGGGTCGAAACGCTTTTGATCGAAGAGGACAAACTCATCCCGGGGAAAATCGACCGTGAGGCCGGCGAGATCCGTCCCGCGGACATCGGCCACCCCGAAAATGACGATATCCTGGATGATCTGGCAGAACTGGTGCTGGAGTTTGGCGGCGCAGCGGTGGTGCTTGCGAAGGAAGGGATGCCCGGCGACTCGGGCGTCGCAGCTGTTTTCAGGTACAAGTGAGCGAAACGATGTGCGTCCGCTGTTCAGAGCGGATCTTCGGCAGTCCGCTTCCGGGCGCGGGGCAAAATCGCGAATAAAGGGAAAAGGGGCGCACGCGTCCCTTTTCCCGTCAGAGGAGGATTTCAGGAACGGGACCTGTACCTGTACCTGCCGAAGATGGACACGGGGACACTATCGGTGGGCGGAGGAGGTCTCAGGCTAAATGGAAACGAATGCCAACGGCCCAGGACCCCAGGAGAGGGCCCGCTCGCGGAAAGCCCGCGGCCCAATGAATACGTCGCCTGAAAATGAACAGGAGCGTCGCTCAGAATGAACACGCCCGTCGCAGGGAATGAACA
>CAZLYF010000315.1:0-1826 GCA_964563725.1 uncultured Oscillospiraceae bacterium | reverse complement strand
AGGTCCACCGTGTCCGTGACGCCGAAATACTGGAAGGGGCAGAGGAGCTTGCGGTCGATGGCCTCCGGCAGGCGGACCTCCGAGGCGATGCGGCCGTTGAAAAAGCGCAGGATGCTCTTTCCGTCCATGCGCTCGGGCGTGGCGGTCAGCCCGAGCAGGATCCGGGGCTGATAATATGTCAGTGGGGGCTCATAACTGGGCGCGGCGCCGCGATGGATCTCGTCCGCGACGATGAAATCGTAGAAGTCCGGGGAGGTCGCCTCCCACCACCGCTGCGAATTCAGGGTCTGGATGGACATGAACAGGTGGTCGATGCCCTCCGGCTTCGAGCCGCCCACAAAGAGCTCCCCGAAATTCGGGTCCTTCAGCACGGCCCGGAAGCATTCCAGGCTTTGGCGGAGGATCTCCTCCCGGTGCGCGATGAACAAAAGCCTGCAGGGACGGCCGGCCGCTTCCCGGCAGAAGCGCTTGTAGTCAAAGGCGGACACGACAGTCTTCCCCGTCCCGGTCGCGGCGACGACCAGGTTGCGGAAGCTCCCCCTGATTTCCCGTTCCGCTTGAAGTCTGTCCAGGATCTCCTGCTGAAAGGGATAGGGCTGGATGTTGAACGCGAAGCGCCGGCCCGAATCAAAAGCGGAACGGCGCTCGTCCTTCAGCGCGCGCGCCAGCCGCGGCTGCTGGTCCCGGGTATAGTCCTCAAACTCGGCGGAGTTCCAGTAGCTTTCAAAGGTCGCCTCGATCTTGCGGATCGTTTCCGGCTGTTCTTTGGCCGTCACCTTCACGTTCCATTCCAGGCCGCTGCTCATGGCGGCGTTGGAAAGGTTGGAGGAACCCACGTAGGCGGTGGTGAAGCCGGTCTCCCGGTGGAACACATAGGTCTTCGCGTGCAGGCGCGTGCGTTTCGTGTCGTAGGAGACCTTGATCAGGGTATTGGGAAGCCTGCTGAGCTCGTCGATCGCCTTGACGTCCGTCGCCCCCATGTAGGAGGTGGTGATGACACGCAGCTGCCCGCCGTCCGCCGTGAAACCCTTCAGATTGTCCATGATCAGCCTGAGGCCGGTCCACTTGATGAAGGAGACCAGCAGGTCGATGCCGTTGCAGCTTAAGATCTCCCTGTTCAGTTCCGAAAACAGGCTCGGTTCCCGGACAGCCCCCGTGAACAGCGAGCCCTGCGCGAGCGAGGTCTGCGGGCGGTCCACCTCGAGCCGTTCCCCGTGAAGGACGTACCGTCCGTCTTTTTTGCTGATCAGGGCGAGCAGCTGTTCTGCTCTCATGTCGATGAACAGGCCGTCCCGGTCCGCGGTGCCGGCACGGCGCAGGGCTTCCCGGATCACCTGATTGACGAGGTCTACCTGCCGCCGCAGATCGGCCTTTTCATCCAGGCTGTTCAGGATCTCCTCGATGGCGTCCCCGGCATACCGCGCCAGGATCTTTGCGGCCTCCGCCTTGTCGATCGACCGGACCTGCGGGACGTCGTCCGGGTGCCGGTGGAGTTCTCCGGTGATGCACCGGTTGATGACCTGTTCGTACAACCCGTAATGAAGCATGCGGTTCTCCCTGGAATGGTCGGCCACATGTATGCGCGCAATCAAAGGTCCCCGCCAGGATATGCTTTGGAGAAAGAGATTGTCAAACCTTCACGCCCTGCTTTCGCAGCGCCCCGTTTCCTTGACCGACCCCGCTCCGGATGGTAGGATTCCACAAAGGTGGACAGCCCCACCGGCACCGCGAAGCACTGCACCCCGAAAAGCAGAGGCTGATCACGTTCCATGGAGGTTCCATTTTTGATGAACAAGGGCGGTCTCCTGCGCCTGACGCTGTCGGCG
>CAZLYF010000314.1:0-1843 GCA_964563725.1 uncultured Oscillospiraceae bacterium | reverse complement strand
TCAACTGCTTCTCGCCTGCGAAGCAGGCGCTTCTCAAAACCGATAAGGTTTCACGCGCGCCTCCGGCGCGCAATGCGCCCCCTGCATTCCCAAGCGCATCTCTAACATACCACAAACGCCCCGATATCCCCTATGGTTTTACAATGGTTTCACGATTGTTTCACCATTGTTTTGCCATTGTTTACTGTCAGGCAAGGACCTCTGAGGTCGGCCGCTGAGGCCGATGTCAGTGGAACCGGTCTGCGTCCCTTTCAAGAAAATTGGATGACATGCAAGCCATTCAAGCAAAATATTGAAAATTGGATTGCGTATCTGCCAAATTTCGTGTATCCTATTCCTGGAGGGTGAACAGGATGGAAAACGCGCATCTGATCGATCGTCCGCAGTATACCGACAAATTGATGGATCACGCCGGCATGCCGCTCATCAAGGTCATCACCGGGATGAGGCGCTGCGGAAAATCCTCCGTGATGACGCTGTTTCAAAATAAGCTGGCGGGGAAAGGGATCTCCGGAGACAGCATCCTGTACCTCAATTTCGACTCGCTGAAACACGAGGCCCTTCGCTCTGCCGGCGCTCTTTACCGCCATGTTGGAGAACGGGTGAAGGAGGGACAGCGGCTGTATGTCCTGCTGGATGAGATCCAGGAAGTGGACGAATGGCCGCGGGCAGTCAACTCAATGATGACGGACTTCAACGTGGACCTGACGATCACCGGCTCCAATGCCCTGCTTTTCTCTTCCGAGCTGGTTACCTATATTTCCGGGCGTTTCATCGAAATCCCGATGCTCCCGCTGTCGTTTGCCGAATATTGCCTCTTCAATGACGTGTTCTACCCGGATGAAAAAGGCCGCCGCGCGGATGAGTTGTTCGAGGACTATATGAGGTATGGCTCCCTGCCTGTCCTGTTTTACCATCGACGCGACGTTTCCTTCTTCGAAAGCGTGCTCCAGGGCGTTTATACGACCGTCCTCACCAAGGACATCCTTTTGCGCAACAATGTGCGCGACATTGCGCAGCTCGACCGTGTCCTGCGCTTCGCGCTCGCGAATATCGGGCAGACGATTTCGGCAAGAAGCATTTCCGCTACGCTCAACAGCGAAAAGCTGCCCATCGGCCACAGCACTGTCATCAGCTACCTTGATATGTTCTGCAGCGCGTTCCTGCTGTACAGGGTGCCGCGGCAGGACGTCACGAGCCGCAACGTTTTGAGGACCTGTGACAAGTATTACGCGGTGGATCTGGGGATCCGCAACAGCCTGCTGGGGTTCAGGCAGATCAACATGGGAAGCATGCTGGAGAACCTGGTCTTCCTGGAACTCCTGCGCAGGGGATACCGGCTGCATGCGGGCAGAGTCGGCGCGCTTGAAGTGGATTTTGTCGCGGAAAAGACAGGGGAACGGCTGTATATCCAGGTATGCCAGAGCATCAATGACCCTGTGACGCGGGAACGCGAACTGAAACCGTTCGGAAAAATCCCGGACAGCTATCCCCGCGTCATCCTCTCGACGGATCGGAGCATCGCCAACGATGAAAACGGGGTGCTGCTGCGCAACGCTGTCGACTGGATGCTGGGAAAGGCAGCCTTCTAGCCCAGCTGGCGTAACTGTTCTGCCAGCAGAGGGTACAGGGCACGGCACAAAACTGCGTGCCCCCGAACAAGCTTTGTTGCACAGGGGGTTTTTGGTTCACCGCGCATTGTGGGAGAGCGTTAGGGGCATTGCGACTACAGGAAAACGGGGCTGTGCACCAAGGCAGGCATCGGCTGCTCTAGTACCTTGTCACATTTTAATCTGCGGATAAAGCCGTTTCAGTTTGATTCTGGCATCGGGTGTGGTGAACT
>CAZLYF010000313.1:0-1864 GCA_964563725.1 uncultured Oscillospiraceae bacterium | reverse complement strand
CTGGCCCTGCCGGCAGGCGTCCTCACCTCCTTCACCCCCTGCGCGCTGTCCGCCATTCCGCTGATCATCGGCTATGCGGGCGGCACGGGGCAGCGGGATCCAAAGCGCGCCTTCCGCCTGTCGATCACCTTTGCCGCGGGAGCGGCTGTGACCTTCACCGCCCTGGGCGTGACGGCCACCGTGATGGGAAGGCTGACGGGCTTCACCTCTTCCTGGTGGGTTTCTGAAAGACGATGAAAGAAGCGTGAAAATGAGCAGTCACAGCCATCCTCATGCCCATAACGAAAGCGGCGAAGGGCCCGCGGTGATCTCCGGCAGGAAGATCTTCTGGGTCACGGTGCTCAACGCGGGCATCACTGCCGCCGAAGTGGCCGGCGGCTTGCTGTCCGGCAGCCTCGCCCTGCTGTCCGACGCCGCCCACAACCTGAGTGACACGGTGGCCGTCGCCTTGTCCTACCTGGCATTCCGCATTGCGCGCAGGCCCAACGACCGGAAAAAGACCTTTGGCTACAGGAGGGCGGAGATCGTGTCCGCCTTCGTCAACTCCGGCCTGCTGCTGGGCATATTGGCCGTGCTGCTGTTCGAAGCCGTCAGGCGCCTGTGGAGCCCGGAAGCGGTGGACAGCGGGCTGATGATCGTTGTCGCGCTGGCCGGCCTTGTCGCCAACCTGCTGTCCGTGCTGCTGCTTAAGCGAGATTCCAAGAAGAGCCTCAACATCAAGGCCAGCTACCTGCACCTGATGGGCGATACCGTGTCCTCCGTGGGCGTGGTGCTTGGCGCCCTGGTGATCAGGCTCACCGGGGCGGCCTGGGTGGACCCGCTGGTCACGATCCTCGTCGCGCTGTGGATCCTCAGGGAAGCCTGGCAGGTGATGAAAAAGGCGCTGGATATCCTGATGCAGTCCTCCGCGGACCTGGACTACGAAGCGATCAAAAAAGACGTCGAGGGAATCGAAAGGGTGCGGAACATCCACCATGTCCACACCTGGATGGGCGACGAACGTACGGTGTATTTCGAGGCGCACGTCGACATGGAAAACATCTCCCTGTGCGAAGCGGGCGCTGTGTACGAAAAGATCGAGCGCCTGCTTAAAGAGCGCTACGGGGTGAGCCACGTGACGCTGCAGGCAGAATCCGATACCTGCCGCGACCTGAATCTGTTCAAGTGCTGAAAACATAAAAGGAGGGGTCAACATGGGACTTTTCGGAAAGAAGAAGGAGCAGCCGGTGAGCCAGGGATGCGGGGGAGCCTGCGGCGCGAACATCAGTGCGGACACGATGGAGGGAGCCAGGCAACCGCAGGCGGAAGGGGCGCCGGTCAAGATCCTGGGTTCCGGCTGCGCCAAGTGCAAGGCGCTGGAGCAAAGCACGGTCGCCGCGCTCAGGCAGCTGGGGATGGATACGAATGTCGACCACGTGACGGACTTTGAACAGATCGCCTCCTACGGCGTGATGACGACCCCGGCGCTGGTGGTGGACGGCAAGCTGGTTTCCTACGGCAAGGCGCTCAAGCCCGACGAAGTAGTGAAGATCCTTATGAAAGTCAGATGACGCGATGTTCACGTACATCCTCTACGGGCTGGCAGCCGTCTGCAAGGACCTGCTGGGTGGCCGATCCGGCTTGTGGGGCACGATAGCCGCCTCGGTCATCGGTTCCATCACCCTGATCCCAGGCTTCGTCGCGTTCCCCCTGGCCGCATCGCTGCTTCAAAGCGACGCTGGAACTATGCAGATCGCGGCTTTCGTGTCCACGCTGATGATGGTGGGGGCCGTCACGCTGACGCTGGAGATCAAGACCTTCGGCAGGCGCGCGGCGTTCGTGCGCAACGCGGCGGCCTACGTGTTTTCCATCGCCGGCGCCGTCG
>CAZLYF010000312.1:0-1877 GCA_964563725.1 uncultured Oscillospiraceae bacterium | reverse complement strand
GCCTGCCGCAAAACAGAAACAGGCTGCTTGAAAACGGGTCGAGCCCGAACTGCTCCTTCACCAGTCCGGCAAGCCCGTCAATGGACTTGCGCAGGTCCGTATAGCCGCAGGCGATGTACACGCTCTCTACCTTCGATACATCACCCAGCATGACCGGCGGCCCTCAGCAATTTCGTCAGGAACGCTTCGCCTGCTGTCTCCTGGATCCCGATGGCCATGGAGCCGACCCGGGCGATCGCCGCGGTCCGGCTGCCCCCTGATCCGATGCTGTTTGCCGGGAAAGGAACCCTGACAAACGCCTGGGGCAGCGCATCTGCGTCCTGCGGACCCTGCAAGCTTGATGAGAGCCGGTCCCTCAGCCTCCGCTGCCAGTAGTAGAACGTCTTCTCATTGATGCATTGTTCCAGGCAGTAGTCCCGCTTCGTCATCCCGCTTTCTGCACATTGCCGCATGATCTCCAGCCACTTCTTTGCCCGGTATGCCTGCGTGACACCTTCCATCTTCGTATCTCCTCCTTTGTGTTCTAACCTTTTTTGTGATGTGTCGAAAAAGACTCGAACTTTCTCGTAAGACAGTTTGGTGATCAGTCGTCACGCTTTCAATCCGGGTGGTTTATTTTCCGCTTACTCCCTGTTCCCTGCCGTTACTGCCGCTTTGTGGCGCATTTGCCGGCGCCATGCTATATTCTCTCTACATCATGCGGAGGGGGGCGACAAAAATTCTAGTATCCGAGCTTCGCAATGCGCTGGACCAGTACAAACTGGACGACATGAAGCGTCTGGCCATGGCGCTGTATAAGGCGATGCCCGCCAAATTGCGGGATGAAAAAAACATCGACGCGATGGTGAAGGATCTCAAGGCCTTTGAAGCCGCAAAAAAGGAAATCGCCCAGGGCAGCGCGCTGCCTTTTGACCTGCAGGCGCTGAGCGCGGAAATCAAACAGTTTCTCGAATTTGCTTACGCGCAGTACTTTATTGCCCCCAATACATTTGTGCGCAAATCGGAGCGGCCCAAATGGCGCTTCAGGGTGAAAGACTATATCAAGCAGCTCAGGTTGGTCGCGCCTGAGACGGAGGACGGGAAAACGGCGACGGCATTGCTTGCCAAGCTGTACGCCATGCTCTCGTATGCCTGCGCGTATTGGCTGTTCAGCACGGACGACCCTTTTCGCTCCATCGGTATAGAACAGCAGGACCTCCTGGACGCCGTGATCGTCCGCCTGCTGGCCGACGGCGTCAACGCCGCCAATCTGTCCACAGCGATTTCGCTGATTGTCGACGGCTACGTCGACAGGGAGACGCTGACCCGGTCGCTGATCTTTGCGCTGGTGAGGCGCGTCAGAACCGTGGACGGCAGGGAAACAGCCATCGCGCAGTGCAAACGCATCTGGGAAGAGAAGGCCACGGCGGGAAAGCCGGTTGGCAAGCGAGGCTCTTCTTCTTCTGAATGGAAGGAATACAAGAAGCAGGATTCGATGAACGACCTTGTCGAAACGGCGTTTTGCTTCTATGCTGAACTGTATGAGTTTGACAGCGGTATCGACTACTTTCTAAAACACTACAAAAGATCAAACGCAGAAATCGACCTCTATGTGCTGCTGGATTACCTGCGCATATACAAACAGCCGGCACTGTGGATACGGGAATTCGAGCGAGCGGAAAAGCGGGATGTGAAGCCCAGGAATTCGCTGAAGGCGGTTTACGACCAGCTTGTGAAGACAGGCAAATTCCGCGGCGATGATTGACCCGGCATTCCAAAGCCGCTCCGCATAAGCCCTCAGCCCTCAGCGCGCAGCGCTCAGCGCCCCTCCAGCGCTACAAGTTCCAACTGCTTCGCCACTGCTTCTCGGGCGCCGCAGGCGCCCGCTTCTCGTCAGC
>CAZLYF010000311.1:0-1958 GCA_964563725.1 uncultured Oscillospiraceae bacterium | reverse complement strand
TCTCTATGTAATTTCTACGCGTTTAACACTGTGGAACTTACTTTGCGAATTTACGAATATTTTTAGGTTACCGCCCGCCCGGGGGCCGCGGCCGGCGCCGGGAGGCCCTCAGGGCCTCCGGACGCTGAGCACGGCGGTTTCCCCGTTGACGTCCCATTCCCGGCTGTACGCCTCATTGGGCGCGTCGCCGTCTGAGAGGGACAGGGCGAGGACGTAGCGGCAGATCATCTCCCGGCCTTTTTCGATGGCCGCGCCGAGGCGCTCCCCCGCGCGGTAGGTGACGAGGATCCTGTCGGTGACGTCAAAGCCCGCGTCCTTGCGCATGGTCTGCAGTTTGCTGACGACCTCGCGCGCGAAGCCTTCGTCGATGAGATCCGGGGTCAGCGCCGTGTCAAGGGCGACCGTGATCCCCCTGTCCTCCTGCGAAACGAAGCCCGGCTTCCTGTCCGTTTCGATCAGCACGTCCTCGCGGGAGAGCGCGACGGGCGTCCCGTCGACCTCAAAGCGGAGCTCTTCGCCCCTGCCGAAGGCGTCCGCGGCTTCCGCCCCGTCCATTTCCTTCAGGCGGGCGGAGATCTTTCCGAGCAGCTTGCCGTAGCGCGGACCAAGCGTGCGCAGCTGCGGCTTGAGCCGGTAGGCGGTGTAGGCCCTGGCGTCTTGGGTGAAGACGATCTTCTTGACGTTGAGCTCGTCCCTGGCCAGCTCCGCGAAGGGTTCGTCAAAGGAGGCGCCCGCCACGTAGAGCGCCGCGCAGGGCTGGCGCACCTTCATGGAGGCGAGGTTGCGGCAGGCGCGGCCTAGCTGCACCACGTCGACGAGGGAACGCATCTGTTTCTCCAGGGCCGGGTCGACGCGGTCCGCGTCGCAGGAAGGGAAATCGCACAGGTGCACCGACTCCGGGGCGGAAGGGTCCACGGAGCGCACGAGGTTCTGGTACATGGCTTCCGACAGGAAGGGGACGAAGGGCGCGATCAGCCTGCACAGGGTGTTCAGGACGGCGGCGAGGGTGACGAAGGCGGCCTCCTTGTCCTCCTCCATGCCCTTGCCCCAGAAGCGGGAGCGGGACCGCCTCACGTACCAGTTGGACAGCTCGTCCACGAAGCTTTCGATGGCTCCGGCGGACTCGGGGATCCTGTAGCCGGCCAGGCCCTCGTCCACCTGTCTGACGACGGTGTTGAGGCGGCTTAAGATCCAGCGGTCCATCAGCGTCAGGGCGGCGCCCTCCAGCGGGCGGCGGCCCGGATCGAAGCCGTCGATTTCCGCGTAGAGGATATAGAAGGCGTAGGTGTTCCAGAGCGTCCCCATGAAGCGCCGCTGTCCGTCGCTGACGGCGTCGTCATTGAAACGGCTGGGGAGCCAGGGGGCGCCCGCCGTGTAGAAGTACCACCGGAGCGCGTCCGCGCCCTGCTTGTCAAGCGCTTCCGAGGGGTCCACGACGTTGCCCAGATGCTTGCTCATCTTGCGCCCGTCCTTGTCCTGCACGTGGCCCAGGACAAGGCAGTTTTTGAAGGGGGAGCGCCCGAACACGAGCGTGCCGATGGCGAGCAGCGTGTAGAACCAGCCGCGGGTCTGGTCGATGGCCTCGCTGATGAAATCGGCCGGGAAGGTCTCCTCGAATTCCTCCTTGTGCTCAAAGGGGTAGTGCCACTGGGCGAAGGGCA
This sequence comes from uncultured Oscillospiraceae bacterium, assembly GCA_964563725.1. GTDB lineage: Bacteria > Bacillota > Clostridia > Christensenellales > Aristaeellaceae > CAZLYF01. The sequence goes on along the minus strand of CAZLYF010000311.1, from coordinate 297 downwards.
TGCTGCCCGAATCGTACCAGCAGTCGATCACTTCGTTCACGCGGCGCATGACCCCGCCGCAGCGCGGGCAGCGCAGGACCACCTGGTCGATCCAGGGCCTGTGGAGTTCGGGCAGCCGCAGGGGCGCGACGCTCATCTGTTCGAGTTCCGCCCGGCTGCCGACGACCTGCGTGTGCCCCTGGGCGCAGACCCACACGGGCAGCGGCGTGCCCCAGTAGCGCTCCCTGGAGAGGCCCCAGTCCAGGACGTTTTCAACAAAATTGCCCATCCGGCCTTCCCGGATGTTCTCGGGGTACC
>CAZLYF010000310.1:0-1960 GCA_964563725.1 uncultured Oscillospiraceae bacterium | reverse complement strand
AGACGCCTTGCGCGACGGCGGAGAGGATGAAGTCAAGATAGTCGGCGGCGATGTCGATCCCTGTTTTCATGTAGAGCATCCTCGAGCCGACCACGTCCTCGATCTCATTGAAGACCAGCGTACCGCGGTGAAAAATGAAGTCGACGCCCACCAGGCCGAAGCGGAACAGGGAAGAGATGATGGCTGCGTAGCGCAGCGCGGTCGCGTCGGGCTCGCAGGGTTCAAAGCCGCCCCCGAGACCGAGATTGCTTCTGAAATCGTCGTTTGAATAACGCAGCATGGCCTGGACGACCCGTTCGCCCAGCAGGTAGAGCCTCAGGTCGCGGCCCGTCAGGTCGCAAAGAGGCTGGACGACGGCGGCGTCAGGTGCGACCGCTTCCATGGCACTGCGCAGCTGCGCTTCGTCCCCCGCCAGATGGACCCCCCTGCCACCGCAGCCGTGGGCCGCCTTGACGACGACCGGAAAGGGGAAGGGGGAATGGAAAGCGTCCTGCTCCAAAAAGGCCGTGTCCATCATCGGCACCCGTCCGGCGAGGAGCAAATGCGTCGCGCGCTTGTCATTGCAGATCTCCGCTACCCTGGAACCGTTGAACACCGGGACCCCCATCCGCTCAAGGTGACGTGTGAGCAGCGGCCGCTGCGCGCGCATCACGGCGAAATCCGGCCGCTCCGAAGCGCCGCCCCGGAGGAGGGAAAGACTGTCACCGCTGACGCCGAAACAGAGCTCGCCGGTCGTGACCAGGTCCAGGAGGACCCCCCTGCGGCGCCCCGCGTCCAGCCATCTTTCGATGAACGCCCGGTTGCGAGCGATATTCCATTCGTCGTACAACAGCCAGCCCGTCATGGGTCCCCTTCCCTGAGCATCGAGAGGATCGCGCCGGCCGGGTCCGCCCCCGTGACCGCCTTGAGGGCCTTGAAGTGCGCATTGGAATTGACTTCGCACAGCAGGGGGGAATCCCTGCCCAGCAGCAGGTCGACGCCCGCGAAATCGAGCCCCAGCAAGCTGCAGGCGTCAAGGGCGATCTTTTCCTCTTCCGCGGACAGGCTGTGCGCGGAAGCCCTGCCGCCCAGCGCAGCGTTGGCGCGGAAATCCCCGTTCAGGCTTTCGCGCAGCATCGCAGCGCAGACCCTTTGGCGGACGACGTATACGCGCACGTCCCTGCTCGCGCTTTCCCGCACGAACTCCTGGAACAGCAGCGGGACGGAACCGGTTTTCGCAAGGATGCCTGCGGCCTCCGGGAGGCTCCTGGCCAGGTAGACCTGCCGCCCGAAGGAGCCGTACACCTCCTTGATCACAAAGGGCAGCGACAGCTCGCCGGCGACCTGCTCAAGGAAGGCGGCATCCGCGTACCCGACGCCGGGGAAGGTCATCGGGCACAGGATGGTCCGCGGCAGGGGCACAGGGCTGCCCTGCAGGGCCAGGAAGGTCAGCGCCTTGTCGTCGCACAGCGCGATGCTCCGGGCGCGGTTGTACAGGCGCAGCCCCCGCTTTTCAAGGAACGCGGCAAGGCGGACGTCCTTGTCCCAAAATATGACTTTTTCAGGCAGGTCCCGCAGCTTCGCGGATGCGATGAAATCCGCGTTCGTCGCCACGGCGAGGCCTACGCCCTGCCGCTGCGCGGCCTCAAGAAAACTTTCCCTGATCTCCTCGAAGGCGGCAGTCCTGAGGAAGGCGTTGAGCACGAGAAGCGCCTGGTCCGTTTCGTTCCCCTCCAGTCCCGGGCATCATACCACGGCCGGCGGCAGGACGAAAGCGGCCTTTGGGAGGATGAACAGTTGGAATTGTATTTCACACGGGGAAGTGTTATCATGCATATGAATTGGAAGCCATCATCCTGCCGGAACGGTTGCATGTGCGTGTCTGGGCGAAAGGCTTGGCTGCGCGCTGATCCTTCCCTTCGAACCATCCTGACTTTGACATAGCAAGAACGGAAAACACCCTGAAAGCCACTGATTTTAC
>CAZLYF010000309.1:0-1964 GCA_964563725.1 uncultured Oscillospiraceae bacterium | reverse complement strand
GCATGAGGAAGCGGCCATGATGGCCCGCTTCCACCGGAACGTATATGTGGACCTGACAGCCGGCCGGCTGGGATGGCGCAACAGGCTCTCCCCGGGGGATTTTCACCGGCTCTTCTATTGGGAAGGCGCTTTCAAAAAAATCGTCTTTGGCACCGACACCCACGCCAGGGACATCGGGAGCGCGAAATACGACCAGGAACTCCTTTATTGCCAGCTGAACATCGACCGGGAAACCCAGCGCATGATCTTCGAGTCCAACGCCAAAGGCCTGCTGGGCATAGAATGATCCCGATATGCGGGGGATGATTATATCAAGGGCTGAAAGCCCGGCCCTCAGACCGTGTTGTCCCGGTCTCGAAAATCCGGCACGGAAGGGGCGCGGGCGGGGAAAAGGTCAGAAGATCCCGGCGTCCAGGCTGACCCATAAAGCGGGGCGCACGGCATACGTGTCGAATTCGACATATTCGCCCCAGAGGTATACATAGCCGTCGCAGAGCACATACGCCGCAATATGCGGCGAGCCGCCAGGCGAACGAAGCCACCACCAGCCGAAGCCGCCATCGTTATGCGCACCCTGCGCTTTCACGTAAGGGGAGTTCTGCGCGCGGCGGTCGGCATTGTCCCGGAACAAGTTCTCCGCTTCCCCGATGCTCAGCAGGAACACACGGTCCTTCGTGTCCTGGCCGCCATCGGTGCCCCCGCCATTGGGCCCGTACTTCGGGTTATCCGCATTCTTCACGTCCGTTACCAGGATGGCTTCCCGCTCCGTCGCAGTAAATGCTTTCTCCATGAAGTCCCCGTTCAGCCAGGCTCGCAGGGTGCAGGTTTCCCAGGTCACAGGTGTAACCTTCTGCTTGTGGTAGGGGATCGCGTCAAGGTTGTATTCGCTCAACAACAGCGCCTTGCCCTCCTCCGCCGCCAGCACCCGCCAGGCGATCGGCTCCTGCCCGTTCGCCGGGTCGTTGTCCTGCTCGTAATGCCCAAAGGTGACGATGTCGCCGGCCTTGAGCGCTGCTTCCCTTGCTGGCTCCCCGGACAAGGCGGCCAAAGGGACCAGCATCGCGCATACCAGCGCGGACACCAGGATCTTTTTCATACAGCTCTCCTCCTGCAGTGGCTCACACAGTCCGGTTGCGGATACAACGGCGATGGTTCAACAATGTTCGGTACGCTTCGCGGGGGCAGGTCGTTTGAGGAACAAAATAAGATAGTGGGCACCGCGCGGACAGCGGAGGCCATGGTTGTGCGGAAGATGTCCGGAGGGCCAATCACGTATTGTCTTCCGCCCGTTTCACGGGCTGAGCTGTCCCGGTCTCGAAAATCCGGCGCGGAAGGGGCGCGGGCGGGGGAAAGGTCAGAAGATCCCGGCGTCCAGGCTGACCCACAAAGCGGGGCGCAGGGCGCATGTATCGTCGCCGATGACGTAGGCGCCGGCGAAGTCGATGGATCCGCCTACGCACGCTACGTATCGCGGCCCCTTGCCGGGCGAGCGCAGCCCCCACGAGCCAAAGCCGTCAAAATCATTCGCTCCCTGGGCCACCGCGTAGGGGGTATTCCTCGCCTCCCGGGCGCTGTCGTCCGTAAACAGCGTCTCCACCTCCGCGATGCTCAGCAGAAAGATTCGGTCCGAGGTATCGTTCCCGCCCTCTGTACCGTATTCCGGGTTGTTATCGTTCTTCACGTCCGTCTCCAGGATGGCATCCTGCTCCGCGCCCGTGAACGCCGCGTTCAGGAAGTCCGCGTTCAGCCAAGACCGCAGCGTGCTCGTCTCCCAGGTGACGTCGGCCGAAGTTTCGTTGAAGTGCTGCCAGTCCAGGTTATTCTCGGACAACAGCAGCGCCTTGCCCTCCTCCGTCGTCAGCACGCGCCATTCAATCCCTTCCGCGCCGTTCGCCGGGTCGTTGTCCTGTTCGTAAAGTCCGAAGGTGAGGACGTCGCCGGCCTTGAGCGTCGCTTCCCCTGCC
>CAZLYF010000308.1:0-1980 GCA_964563725.1 uncultured Oscillospiraceae bacterium | reverse complement strand
AGTACAAGCGCATCAAGTACCGCGACAAGGAAAAGATCTGCGACAAGTGCGGCGTGCAGGTCACCCGGGCCAAGGTGCGCCGCGAGAGGATGGGCCACATCCAGCTCGCCGCGCCTGTCAGCCATATCTGGTATTTCAAGGGCATCCCGAGCCGGATGGGAATGCTGCTGGACGTTTCCCCGCGAAGCCTGGAAAAAGTGCTCTACTTCGGTTCGTACATCGTGATCGATCCGGGCAACACCGATGTGACCAGGACAGAAAAGTACGCCCTGATTTCCGACAGCGCGTACCGCGCGCTGTCGGCGAAACCTCCGGAGGAACGGGGGAACTTCCGCGCGGGCATCGGCGCGGAAGCGGTCAAAGAGCTGCTCAAAGAGCTTGATCTGGACAAACTCAGCAAACAGCTGAAGGAAGAGATCGCCATCCTGGTCGAGAAGGAGCGGGACAAGGAAACCGAAGGCCAGAAGCGCTCGCACGCGATCAAGCGGCTTGAAGTCGTCGAAGCGTTCCGCATGAGTCACAACAAACCCGAATGGATGGTCCTGGACGTGCTCCCCGTCATCCCGCCGGACCTGCGCCCGATGGTGCAGCTCGACGGCGGCCGTTTTGCCACCAGCGACCTCAACGACCTCTACAGGCGGGTCATCAACCGCAACAACCGCCTAAAGCGGATGCTTGAGATGGGCACGCCGGACATCATCGTGCGCAACGAAAAGCGCATGCTCCAGGAAGCTGTCGACGCGCTCATCGACAATGGCCGCCGGGGGCGCGCGGTGACGGGGCCGAGCAACAGGCCGCTTAAAAGCCTCTCGGACCTCCTGCGCGGAAAGCAGGGCCGTTTCCGCCAGAACCTCCTGGGAAAACGCGTCGATTATTCCGGACGCTCGGTCATCGTAGTCGGGCCGGAACTCAAACTCCATCAGTGCGGCCTGCCCAAGGAAATGGCCCTCGAGCTGTTCAAGCCCTTTGTCATGGAGCAGCTGGTCAAGCAGGGCGTCTGCAACAACGTCAAGTCCGCAAAGCGAGCCGTGGAAAAGGTCCGTTCCGAGGTGTGGGACATCCTGGAAAACGTCATCAGGGAGCACCCGGTGCTCCTGAACAGGGCTCCCACGCTGCACCGGCTGGGCATCCAGGCCTTTGAACCCATCCTGGTCGAAGGCAAGGCGATCAAGCTGCATCCCCTCGCCTGCACCGCCTACAACGCGGATTTCGATGGCGACCAGATGGCCGTCCATGTCCCCCTGTCGGCGGAAGCGCAGGCGGAGGCCCGCTTTCTGATGCTTGCCGCCAACAACATCATGAAGCCCCAGGACGGAAAGCCCGTCATCTCCCCCACGCAGGACATGGTCATCGGCTGTCATTACCTGACCGTGCTGTATTCGGACGGCAAAGGCGCGGGGAAGGTCTTCTGTTCCCAGGAAGAGGCGCAGCTGGCTTACGAATCGGGCGAGATCACCCTTCAATCCCCCATCAAGGTGCGTGTCAGGCGTACCTTCAACGGCGAAACGGGGCGCAAGCTGATCGACTGCACGCTCGGCCAGCTGATCTTCAACGAGGTGATCCCCCAGGATCTTGGCTTCAAGCCGAGAAACTCCCTGGACGATATGTTCCAGCTGGAGATCAGCAGGGAAGTCGTCAAGAAGGATCTCGGCAAGGTCGTCGACAGGTGTTTCCATGCCCACGGGGTCAACGTCTGCGCGAAGGTCCTTGACGACATCAAACGCCTCGGCTATGTATACTCGACAAAAGGCGCCATCACCGTTTCCATGGCGGACATCAAGGTGCCCCCGGAAAAACAGGAATGGCTGAAGGAAGCCGACGAGTCCATCTCGAAGATCGACGCGAAATTCAGGCGCGGGCTGATGAGCGAGGACGAACGCTACCTGTCGGTGATCAACGTATGGAACGACATGACCAGCCGGCTCAAGGGCAGGGTCATGGAAGTGCTCGACAAACGGAACCCCATCTACATGATGACCA
>CAZLYF010000307.1:0-2010 GCA_964563725.1 uncultured Oscillospiraceae bacterium | reverse complement strand
GATCGGGGCGACGGTGGGGGCAGCGGTTGGGGCTGCAGTTGGGGGAGCGGTGGGGGGAGCGGTGGGGGCTGCGGTGGGGGCTGCGGTGGGGGCTGCGGTGGGGGGAGTCGTGGGGGCCGCGCCGGTCAGGAGCTCGAAGGGGATCTTGTTGTCCACCGCGTACTTATGGCCCGGGCTCCCTTCCCACACCTGAAGCGTCAGCTTCTCGCAGCCGGAGAAGGCGTTCGCGTTGATGGTCTGCACGCCGCGCGGGATGCTGAGGGCCGTGAGCGCCTTGCAGTTTGAGAAAGCCCTCGCGTCGATGACCGTCAAGCTTTCCGGCAGCCGGAGAGACGCGAGGTGCGTACAGTCCGCAAATGCCCGCTGCCCGATCCTTGTCAGCTGATTTGGCAGCGTGACCTCGGTGAGTGTGTAGCAGTACGCGAATACCCCGTATTCGATGACCGTCACCGCATCCGGGACCGTGATCTTTTGGAGAGCGCCGCAGTTTTCAAAGGCGCCCTGCCCGATTTTGCTGATCGTTTCCGGGAGCGCGACCTCTGCCAGCGCGGCGCAGCCGGCGAACGCGCTGTGGCCGATGGCGGCGGCGCCGTCCGGGATCGCGTAGGCAGCGCCCTCCCGCCCGGCCGGATAGGCCAGCAGGGTGCTCAGGGCGCTATCGTACAGCACGCCGTCCCGCGACAGGTAGGCGGCGTTCCCCTCGTTGACGCTGACCGACCTGAGGTTCTTGCAGGTGGAAAAAGCGCCTTCGCCGATCCGCGAAACGGCTGCGGGGATCGTGACGCCGGTGAAATCGGAGCAGTAGGCGAAGGCCCAGAAACCGATGGAGGCCAGGCTGTCGGGGAGAGGGAGGTTTTCAAGGTCCTCGCAGTGGAAGAACGCGTATTCCCCGATGTGTTCGAGTCGGGCGGAAAGCGGCAGCTTCTTCATGGGCGCGCAGTAGGAGAAGGCCCAGTTTCCGATTTTGGTCACGCTGTCCGGCAGCCGGACCTCGCCAAGAAGCGTGGCGCTGCTGAAGGAGTAGGCGCCAAGGCTTACGGTTCCCGCGGGGACGTCGTAGACGGCGCCCTGCCGGGCGGCCGGATAGCTGTGGAGGGTATGTTTCGCCTTGTCGAACAGGACGCCGTCCCGGCTTTCGTACACGGGGTTCGCCGCGTCCACGCTGATGGATTGCAGAGCGGTATCGAAGGCGAAGGCGCCTTCGCCCATCTCGGTCACGCCGGCGGGGAGGGTGATCGCGGCAAGCGCCTTGCAGTTGATGAACGCGTAGGCGCCGATGCTTGCCAGGCTGTCCGGGAGCGTGACGGCAGCGAGGATGTGGCAGTTGGTGAACGCGCTCTTCCCGATGGCGGTCACGCCCCGCGGGACCGTGATCTCCGCCAGGGCCCTGCAGTTGCAGAACGCGAAGTCGCCGATCCGGGTCAGGCTGTCTGAGAGCGAGACCTTCGCCAGCGCTGTGCATTGGTTGAAGGCGTATTTTTCCAAGGACAGGACGCCTTCGGGGATCGACACACTGACGATGTCGGAACGGTTCGCGAAAGCCATCTCGCCGATCTTCGTCACGGCGTGCCCGTCCAGGCTGGCCGGGACTTTGACCTCCGTGGCCGCGCCGGTGTACTTGGTTACTGCCGCCGTGCCGTCGTCGGCCAGCGTGTACGTCCAGCCATCGGACGCGGCGCTTTCAGTCCCCGCGGCTGGCAGCGCGGCTGTGATCATGGCAATGCAGAGAAGGATCGTGATCATTGTTCTCATGGGCCTCTCCTCCTGTTCCTATGCGGTTGTTGGACATGTCGTTCTGCGGTCCGGTCGGTTGGATGGGCTGACGGTCTTAACATGGTAGGGGCAGGTTGGTGTGAGGTTTTTCATAGGCCTTCGTTCGAGGCAGATTATACGCCGGCCGTACAGCGTTTACAATTGTCCCGACCTTGACGCGTCCGCGGCCGTTTGCTACAATGCGGATGCCTTGGAAACGGACGTTTTCGGGGCGCGCGCACCCGTAGCTCAGCTGGA
>CAZLYF010000306.1:0-2012 GCA_964563725.1 uncultured Oscillospiraceae bacterium | reverse complement strand
GACGTAGCGCCCCGCCGCCGCCGAGAGTTCCTCGCGCGCGTAGGGGTTGCCGCCTGAAGCCTTCAGGCACTGGTAGATCGCGCTGTGCTCGCTGTCCACCGGGATCAGGGCCGGACCGTCCGGGCCGTCCGGGCACAAATCCATAACGAGGGCGCCTCCCGCCACCAGGGCTTCCTTGTTGGCAAGGAGGACTCTCTTGCGTGCCAGGCGGGCGGCGATGACTGCCCGAAGCCCCACCATGCCGACGACCGAAACCAGCACGGCAGCGCCCGGCGCTTCTGCCGAAACGCTTTGCAGCGCATCTTCTCCGAATTCCCACTGGCAGAAGGATTTCAGGTCTTCCGGGACCGGCTGCTCGCCAGCGGTCAAAGCCGCAATGGCGGGCCGGTACTTGCGCACCTGCTCGAACAGAAGACGGGCGTTGCCGTGCGCCGTGAGCGCAGAAACGCGGAATTTGTCCGGGTGCCTGTCGACAAGCGAGAGCGCCTGCTTCCCGATCGAACCGGTCGAGCCGAGGATCGCGAAGGATCTTTGACCGTCCATACGTCAGAAAAGGATCGCCTGGTAGGCGAATACAAGAACGGAAACGGACAGGATGCTGTCAAGCCTGTCCATCATCCCGCCATGGCCGGGAAAGAGGTTGCTGTAGTCCTTGACGCCGCAATAACGCTTCACCAGCGACGCGAAAAGGTCGCCGACCTGTCCGACGACGCCTCCTGCCAGGCCGATCAGGAGAAAATGCCAGAACGGGGGCAATCCGGAACCGAGGGAGGAAAACAGCAGGAAAACCGCCACAGCCGCGGCCGCACTGCCAGCCAGGCCCGCCATGGCGCCTTCGACCGTTTTTTTGGGGCTGACCGGTGGATTGAGCTTGACCCTGCCGAAACGCACGCCGACGAAATACGCAGCTGCGTCGCCAACGATCGGTACAAAGAAGGTCAGTGACAGCAGCGCGCGCTGCCTGATTTGCGGTTCCATCCCCGTCACCCCGAGCAGGCACATCCCGGGAAGCGCGACGGTCAGCAGGGGCAGCATGGAAAACAGGAGATCCTCCAGCCTGGGCGCGCTGCGGAACAGGACGAAAACGGTCGCCAGCAGGCCGGAGAGCAGGCTGACCGCGAGCATGACCCGTACGCCTGCCCCATTGCTGAAGAGGGTGAATGCGGGGACGCTGACGGCCAGCGCGAGCCACGCTGGCCAGGCGACCGGCCGATGTCCGGCTGAAACAAGGATCGCGAACATCTCCCGCATCGAAAGGCAGACCGCCAGGATCCAAAGGGTCGCAAAGACCCACCCGCCCATGTACAGGGCGAACAGCAGGGCCACGATCATCCCAGCCCCCGTCACGATCCTGGTTTTCATCGGTTTCTGCCCCCGAAGCGCCTGTCGCGCGCTGCGTATTCATCCAACGCCGCGCAGAAATCCTCCACGCTGAAATCAGGCCAGAGGATGTCCGGAAAGACCAGTTCCGCGTACGCGCACTGATACAGGAGGTAATTGCTCAGGCGCAATTCGCCGCTGGTCCTGATCAGCAGGTCTACATCGGGCTGCCCGGCCGTGTACAGTTCACGGGCAAACCCTTCCGTATCGATGGCGTCGGGAGCGAGCTCTCCGCTGACTGCCTTACGCGCCAGCCGCCTCGCCGCCCGCGCGATCTCGTCCCTTGCGCCATAGTTGAGCGCGATATTCAGCTGAAGGCCGGCGTTGTCCGCAGTCCTCTCTTCCGCTTCCGTGACCGCTTCCCGCTGGGCGGAGGGCAGGCCCGATTTGTCGCCGACGATCCTGATGCGGACGCCTTTGCGATGCAGCTCGTCGATCTCCGATCTGAAAAACTCCAGCACCAGGGACATCAGCGCGGCGACCTCGCTTTCGGAGCGTTTCCAGTTTTCGGTCGAGAACGCGTAGATCGACAGCACTTCGATGCCGGCGTCGCTGCAGTAACGGATGATTTCCCGAAGCGTCTCCACACCCCGGCGGTGCCCGGCGGCCAGCGAGACAAAGTGCTTTTTCGC
>CAZLYF010000305.1:0-2049 GCA_964563725.1 uncultured Oscillospiraceae bacterium | reverse complement strand
AGAACATCGTCGGCGCCGGAAAGGCGGAAGGCAGCATCGACGCCGCGGGGATCCTCAAACCCGCCCTTGCGCGGGGCGAACTGCAGTGCATCGGCGCGACGACGCTGGGCGACTACCGCAAACACATCGAAAAGGACCCGGCCCTGTCCAGGCGCTTTCAGCCGGTGATGGTCAACGAGCCGTCCCAAGAGGAGACACTGGAGATCCTCAGGGGACTGCGAGACCGTTACGAGGCGCACCACCGCGTGCGCATCACCGACGGTGCCCTCGCGGCGGCGGTCCGCCTTTCCGCGCGTTACATCTGCGACAGGTACCTCCCCGACAAGGCGGTGGACCTGATGGACGAAGCGGCTTCCAGGGTGAGGATCAGGGCTTTCACCGCGCCGCCGGACGTGAAGCTCCAGGAGAAGCGGCTCGAAGAGCTCATCCGGGAGAAGCGGGAGGCGATCGATTCCCAGGACTATGAAAAGGCGGCAGGGCTGAGGGACACCGAGCGGAAACTGCGTCAGGGCATCGAAGAAAAACGCGGGGAATGGAACAGGCGCAGGGCGACGAGCAGGCAGGAGGTCGTCGACGAGGACATCGCCCAGGTCGTCGCCGGATGGACGGGCATCCCGGTCCAGCGGATGACCATGGTGGAGGGCGAGCGGCTCCTGCACCTGGAGGAAGCGCTGCACAAGCGCCTCATCGGGCAGGACGAGGCGGTATCCGGGGTCAGCCGCGCCATACGCCGCGCCCGCGCCGGCCTGCAGGATCCCAAGAGGCCGCTGGGCTCGTTCATCTTCCTGGGCCCGACCGGCGTGGGCAAAACGGAACTGTGCCGCGCCCTGGGCGAGGCGATGTTCGGGGACGAGGAATCCCTCATCCGCCTTGACATGAGCGAATACATGGAAAAACATACGGTCTCCAGGATGGTCGGCTCGCCTCCGGGCTACGTGGGCTACGAGGAGGGCGGACAGCTCACGGAAGCGGTGCGCAGAAAGCCCTACAGCGTTGTACTGTTTGACGAGATCGAGAAAGCGCATCCCGACGTGTTCAACATGCTCCTGCAGATCCTGGAAGACGGGCGCCTGACGGACAACGTCGGCCGGGTGACAAGCTTCAGGAACAGCGTGATCGTCATGACCAGCAACGCCGGCGCGCAGAACATCGCGCAGGGGAAGCCCCTTGGCTTCGGCGCCGACAAGGGAAAGCCGATGGAATATGAGGACATGAAAAGCAGGGTCCTGGACGAAACCAAGCGGATCTTCCGCCCGGAGTTCCTCAACAGGGTCGATGAGATCATCGTCTTTCATCCGCTGGGGGACGCGCAGATCGCGCAGATCGCCAAACTGATGCTCAACACCGTCGTGGAAAGGCTCAAGTGCAGGAACGTCACCCTGAGCTTCGGCGAAGACGTCGTATCCTGTATCGTCCGCGAGGGCTATGACCCGCAGTACGGGGCGCGTCCCCTGCGCAGGGTGATCCAGCGCAGGATCGAGGATGCGCTCAGCGAGGAGCTCATCTCGGGGAAAATGAAACTGGGGGACAGGGTGCGCGCGTACAGCCGCGACGGGGAGATCCTGTTCCGCAGCGAGGACGGGCCGCCGGACAGCGGGCAGGAAGAATGGGCGCTGGCAAAGGCCGACGGGACCGGGGCGTAGCGCTAGGACCCATTGGGCGCGGGCAGGCAATCCTGTCCGCGTTTTCTGTGCGGGGCACGAGCGCCAGGCTGCGCTTGTCTTGCGGGGCGGCCGCACATATAATGAAAGCCATCCGGACAGGAGGGTTTCGTATGCCGCAGGAGAAGAAGTTCTACATCACGACGCCGATCTACTATCCCAGCGGGAAGATGCATATCGGGCACACCTATACCACCGTCGCCGCCGACACGATGAACCGCTTCAAGAAGCTGACCGGGCATGACAGCTATTTCCTGACCGGGACGGACGAACACGGCCAGAAGATCGAGCGCTCCGCGGCGCAGGCAGGCGTGTCGCCCCAGCAGTTTGTCGACGGCATCGTCGCGGATACCAAGGAACTCTGGCGGCTGATGGAAGTCGAATATGA
>CAZLYF010000304.1:0-2050 GCA_964563725.1 uncultured Oscillospiraceae bacterium | reverse complement strand
AGTAGAGCATGATGGAGCTGGACAGCTCGTTGATGCAGGTGATCCAGCTGAGGATCGCGCCCGACAGGATGCCAGGCAGCATCAGGCGCGCGACGACCGTGAAAAAGGTCTTCATCGGGGACACGCCGAGGCTGATGGAGGCTTCCTCCACGGAAACGTCCATCTGATAGAGGAAGGCGCTCCCCGAACGCACGGTATAGGGCAGCTTGCGGACCACGTAGGAAATGATCATGATCGCGGCCGTCCCGGTCAGGATGATCGGCTGGCGGTTGAACGCGACGATCAGGCAGACCCCGAGCACGGACCCGGGGATCACGTAGGGGAACATGACCAGCAGGTCCATCACGCTGGCCACCTTCCCGCGCTTGCGCACGAGGATGTAGGAGATCAGCATGCCCAGCAGCACGATGAAGACGATCGCCACGGAGGAGAAGTAATAGGTGTTGGTGATGTTGGTGCCCAGCCGGCTCAGAATCTTTGAGTAGTTGTCCAGCGTGAAGCCGCCGATGAAGCCGGTGAAGTCCGTGCGGATGAAGGAAGACACCACGACCGTCAGCTGCGGGAGCAGCCCGATGAAGGCGACCAGCGCCACCGGCAGCGTCGCGAACGCGCGCTTCCAGCCGCGAAGCTCCACCATCTTCGGCGGGCGCAGCGCCGTCATGGCGTAGTTCCTGCGCGCAACGTAGAATTTCTGGATCAGCAGGACCGACAGCGAGCAGGCGACCACGATGACCGACAGGGCGCTGGCCATGTTGGCGTTGCCGCCGATCTCGCTCATGTACGCGTCGTACACCAGCACCGGCAGCACGCGGGTCTTTCCCTCGCCCAGCAGCATCGGCGTGCCGAAATCGGCCAGCGAGGTCATGAACACCATCACGGCCCCCGCGAGCACGGAGGGCATGACGACGGGCAGCGTAACGGTGAACAGGCGCCTGAGCTTCGAGGAGCCCAGGTTTTCCCCGGCTTCTTCCAGGGAGCTGTCGATGCTGCCCAGCGCTCCCGACACGTACAGGTACACATAGGGGTACAGGTGGAAGGTGAACACGAGGATGATGCCCCCCGGGCCGTAAATGGTGGGCGTCCTGATCCCGACGGCGGCGAATAGCCTGGTGACGAAGCCCGCGCGGCCAAAGAGCAGGATCCACGAATAGGCGCCGATGAAGGGCGGGGACATGAGCGCGAGGATGACGCAGATATAGATGAGCCGCTTGCCGAAAATGTTGTAGCGGGTCATCAGGTAGGCCATCGGGGCGCCCACGAGCAGGCAGGTCGCGGAGGAGACGAAGGTGATGTACAGCGTGTTCTTCAGCGCGTCCAGGTAGTATTTCTTGCTGAAGAAGGTCGCGTAGTTCGAAAGCGTCGCCCCGTCGGTCTTTTGCGTGAAGAAGCTGCGCGTGATCAGCGTCGAGAAGGGGTAGACGAGGAAGAAGAGCATCGCGAGGATCACGAACGCCTTGACGAAAAACCAGAAATCGAACCTGGGCCTGCGCAGGGCGGGGATCTTCATCATGTGAGGACCTCCCCGTCTTCACCGTACACGGTGACCATGGCCGGGTCCATCGCGACGAACACCTCCTGCCCGTCGGGCTTGACCGTCAGCGCGTCCTTGGTATATTCGTTCAGCTGGATGGTCTGCCCGTTTTCCAGCGAGATCTCGTACTCGATGAAATCCCCGAGAAACGTGGACAGCTCGATGCGTCCCCTGAGTCCTTCAGCGCCAAGGTACAGGTGCTCCGGCCTCGCGGCGATCCTGCCTTTCCCCTCGTAAGCCCTGCTGAGCCGTACGCTGCCCAGCGACCGGCCGCCGATCAGGATCCCGGCGCGCCTGGGGTCCGCGCCGCCGATCTGGCAGTCGATGAAGTTCGAGACGCCGATGAAGCCCGCAACGAAGGCGTTTTCCGGCCTCTTGTAGATCTGCGTCGGCTCCCCGACCTGCATGATCTTGCCCTCTTTCATCACGGCGATGCGGTCGGAGATGGAAAGGGCCTCTTCCTGGTCGTGGGTGACGTAGATGGTCGTGATGCCCAGCTGCTGCTGAATGCGGCGGATC
>CAZLYF010000303.1:831-2068 GCA_964563725.1 uncultured Oscillospiraceae bacterium | reverse complement strand
TTCATCCCGCATAGCGGGCGCTCGGCTCCGGCCCCCAGCACTCAGACCTCAGCACTCAGTACGCCTCCGGCGCGCTCCCGCCCTCATTTCGCAATAGTCGCACTCTTCGCGCTGACCGCGTTGGATTGCTCCTTTGCTCATTGAGCCTTCGCCTTGCTTCATCCCGCATAGCGGGCGCTCGGCTCCGGCCCCCAGCACTCAGACCTCAGCACGCCTCCGGCGCTCTTCCCCTACCGCTTCGCCACTGCTTCTCGGCCCGAAGGGCCGCTTCTCGTCAGCGAAGCTGACGCTTCCCGCGAAGCGCACAGCGCGCAGCATGTGCTTCCCGCGAAGCGCACAGCGCGCTTCGCTTGTATTCTTCCTGTATTTCCCCCGTTCCGGACGCCTTCTCATGGACGGAGGCATTGCGGGCAGGGATCGCTTGAGGTAAAATGCGTTCGTCAAAGGCGATGACCGGGAACAGGTAGCCGGCCAGTGCCCCTTCAAGAGAGCTTCCGGGCGCTGCGAGGAAGCAGGGGCGGGAAGGCGAGTACATCCCGAGAGCCGCAGGCTGAAACGGAAGTAGGCCGGGCCGGAGACCCACCGTTATAGGGGCAAGGCAATGATGGTTGCCGGTGAGGCCGGTCACAAGCCGGCGAATTGAGGTGGTACCGCGGAACTTCCGCCCTCTGCGAAGCGCAGGGGGCGTTTTGTTCACACAAGGGGCTGTATGCCCAAAGGGAAGGGAGAGGTCACCATGAGGAAGACACGCACAGCCATCGCACTGTTTCTGACGCTCGCGCTGACGGTCCCCGCGTTCTCACTGGCTTTCGCAGAAAGCGAAAAACCGCTCATTGGGATCATGCAGCTGGGCGAACACCCGGCCCTGGACGCATCCCGCGAGGGCTTCATCGCCGCCCTGGCGGAGAACGGCATGAAAGATGGCGAAAATGTCACCATAGACTACCGCAATGCGCAGTTCGCCATGGATTCCCTGGCCAGCATCGCAGACTATTTCATTTCCGAAGAGGTCGACCTGGTGCTGGCGATCGCGACGCCCACGGTGATCACCATGGCGGGCAAAACGTCAACGATCCCGATCCTGGGCACCGCCGTGACGGACTATGTGGAAAAAGACATCATCAAGGACAACAACTTACCCGGACGCAACGTTTCCGGCACCAGCGACATGAACCCCATCGAAAAGCAGATCGCCCTGCTTAAGAAAATGGCGCCGGACACGAAGACGGTGGGCTTT
>CAZLYF010000303.1:0-807 GCA_964563725.1 uncultured Oscillospiraceae bacterium | reverse complement strand
CTGCAGATCAGGCTGGCCAAGGGATTCATCGAGCAGGCCGGCATGACGACCACCGAGGTGACCGTGACCAGCTCCAACGAAGTGCAGCAGGCCGCGCTGAGCATCGTGGGCAGCTGCGATGCCCTCTATATCCCGACGGACAATACCCTCGCCTCCGCCATGCCCATCGTGGGTGAGGTGGCGATGGCGGCGAAGGTGCCTGTGTTCTGCGGCGAGAACAACATGGTGGAAAGCGGCGGCACGGCGGCGCTGGGCATCAACTACTACAACCTGGGTTTCCAGACGGGTCTGATGGCGCTGGAGGTGCTGGGCGGCGCGGACATATCGAAGATGCCCATCCAGTTCCAGAACGACTTTGACTACCTGATCAACAAAACCTTCTGCGACGCGATCGGGCTTGAGATCCCTGAGGACCTGCTGCCCTTCGCGGTCGAGATGAAGTAAAGCGGAGGGGCCGTACCGGCGCGCCGGCCGCGGGGGACCGCGGCCGGCTTGCGCGCGGAAAACGGGAAACGGCCCCGCGCAAAGAGGCAAAAGATGCAGCAAGTTCTCCTGGGCGCCCTGTCTCTGGGCCTGCTGTGGTCTGTGATGACCATCGGGGTCTACATCACCTACCGCATCCTCGCCGTCGCGGACCTGACGGTGGAGGGCTCCATCACGCTGGGAGCCGCCATCGCGGCCCGTGTGATCTACACCGGAGGCAGCCCCTTCGCGGGGACCGCCCTGGCGCTGCTCGCCGGTCTCGCGGCCGGCCTTGTCACGGGCCTTCTGCACACGAAGCTGAAGATCCCCTCCCTGCTGTCGGGG
>CAZLYF010000302.1:0-2077 GCA_964563725.1 uncultured Oscillospiraceae bacterium | reverse complement strand
TGAACACGTCCGCGTCCATGACGGCCCGGCCGATCCTGGCCGCCGTCACGTACTCGCCGCCTGCCACGGGCACCTCGATGTCGTCGGTGCCCTTGAGCCCGTCGCCGATGAGCACCGGGCAGCCGACCGTCAGGGGCGTGAAGCCGTTTTCCCAGGCGCACTGCAGGTGCTCCAGGGCGTCCTTGCGGCTGCCGGGGTACAGCGTGTTGCAGTCTGTCAGGAAGGGCTTGCCGCCAGACTCCTTCACCACGTCTGCCACGGCTTTGGCGTAATTGGGGCGCAGGTAGGCCAGGTTCCCCAGTTCGCCGAAGTTCATTTTGATGGCGGCGAAGCGGCCGTCCATCTCAAGTTCCCCGATGCCGGCGGCCCGGATGAGCTTCTTGAGCTTTGTGGGCAGGCTGTCGCCGAAGGCTTTCGTGCGGAAATCGGAAAAATACACCCTTGCTTTCTTCACTGCGCATTCTCTCCTGTCACGAAATAGACCGGCCCCGGCACGCGAGGCGCGCGCCTCAGGCGGCGCAGGACCAAAAGGCCCAGGACGCCGGAGGACCGAAGGTCCTGAAGCGATATTACACTGGAAGAAGGGGGTTTGGAAAGCGCTCGGGGGCGGGAGGGTGCCGAAGGGGCCGTCCGCGGCCGCTATCCGATGAGCAGTTTTCCATATTCGTTGCACAGGGGCACGGTGATCGGCTGATCCTCTTCGATGCTGGAAAAACGGCTCCGCTCCACCGCGAAACGATTGTCCACGCGGTCGTCGTTCACCGCGGAGACCTCTCCGACGATGAGATCGCCGCAGCCCGCCCTGGCGACGAACTGGTGGTACATATACGGGCGGATCGTCATGCTGTTCCCGGGCGTGATCTCAACGAAGGCGCCGGCTTTGACAACATTGCGCATGCCGTCCGTATGCACTTCGACGTCGTTCTTTTCGTCGATTTTCCCGTCAGGCAGCGAATTGTATACCTGGATCGCCAGCAGGCCCCCGCCGCGGTTGATGATGTCCTCGGTTTTCTTGTAGTGGAAGTGCAGCGGCAAGGCCTGGCCATCCGCGATGATGATCAGTTTTTCGGCGTATGGACAGCCAATGTCCGTGCCCAATACGCCATTGCGGATGGTGAACAGCACCGCCCCGACTTTCCTGAAATCGCCGCTTCCAAAGTCGGTCACGTCCCAGCCGCGCATCGTTTGGACGATCGTGTCCAGCCTGCCCGCGTTTTTCCTCCATTCGTCGAGGGTCCAGTAGCCGAACATGGGCAGGGAGACCTGATGCACTTCAAGCAGCCCTTTGGCGCGCAGGACCGCGCCCTGGATTTCCGAACGCTTCATGTTTCGCGACACCCTTTCCGATTGCCCATGACGCCGTGCGAAGGCGCGGCCTTCGCACGGCGTCCGGGCAGCCGTTGCTCAGCTGTTAGGCGGGAGGATTGAACCTGTCAAGCCAGGTCTCCATGATCTTCATGGTGGTTTCAAGCTTGATCTGGTCATAAATGTCCACGTTGTCCTTCGTGACGAGGAAGGAACCCGAATCGATGACTTCTGGCTGGCCTTCCTTGTAGGTATAGCCGTCGATCAGCATTTTCAGGGTGTAGGTGCCGATATACCCCTGTCCCCAGGGGTTCTGGGACATTGTGCCGTGCAGGATCCCCTGGCGGATCGCGTCGAGGACGGCGTTGTCCGTGTCGATCGCGACAGCCTTGATGTGGGCGTATTCCGGCTGGGACAGATACTTGGCCATGGCGACCGACGGATAGTAGGCGGTCGCGACCATCCCGCCGATCTCAGCGCCATATGCCGCGAGCAGGTCGCCGACGGCCGTCATGGACCCTTCGGCGTTGTCGATATCGGCGATCGTCTGGAAGAGTTCGACATCCGGATAGAGCGCGCACGCATCCTTGATGGCCTGGAGGCGGCGGACCGTGTTGGTGTCGTTGATCGCACCGGTCAGGCCGACGACTTTGCCCTTGCCGCCCATCGCGGTGATGGCGGCGACGGTGCCGTCGTAGGCGGACTGATAGACGTCAGTTGCCAGGGTCAGGGTCGCGTCGCTCGGCAGAGCAGGGGGGCCGCCCATGCAGAC
>CAZLYF010000301.1:0-2077 GCA_964563725.1 uncultured Oscillospiraceae bacterium | reverse complement strand
GACACGCCTTTCAAATCTCCTTTTGGTTTTGGAGACCTTTTTCTAAAATATTTTTTCCCCGCTGAGCTGTAACGGGCACGGGGACGGGAGGGCAGTGGCCGGTGGCTAGATCGAAGGACCGGATCCGGGGCGTTCTGGGTTGACGGTTCCCGTTTTGCACGCAATGTAGTATCATCGCCCCTGAAGGATCGGTGGACTGGCGCGCCGGAAAACGGGCCGTAACCGGGGGTTTGGGGAAAGGCTGCTGAAAGGCGGAGCGGGATGCAGAAAATCAACGTGTATGACATCGAGGGGATGGAGTTCCCGGCCGGGCGGCGCACGCGCGTCATGCTTGGCGAAAACGGGGCGATCAGAGGCGGCCTGTTCTGCCAGGGATACGTCGTCATCTATCCGGACGGCAGCGTCCCCCTGCACGAGCACGCCGCGGCCGAAACCTATACGGTGCTCCAGGGCAGCGGCGTGATGGCGGTCGGCGGGGAAGAACAGGCGGTCAAGCCCGGGGACATGGTATACATCCCGAGCGGCAGGCCCCACTCGCTCAGGAACACAGGGACAGCCGACCTGCACATGATGTTCGTCTACGCGCCGGGCGCCGTCGCGGATCACTGGGCGGAAGAGAGCCGGGGAACGCTCAGGTGACGTGGTCCCGGGTTGATCAAACACCGCAGGGAGGTTCCCATGCCTGATCGGATCGCCTGTTTCGCATCCTCGCGCTACTGGAAGGACCGCGGGGAGCTGGAAACCGTGTTTCGGGAACTTGTGGACGCGCTGGGCCTGCCGGGGCGGGAGGCGCGCCTGGTCGTCGATGGAGCGGGCCTTGGGGAGCTGGACGGAAAACCGGACGCCCTGGTCGCCGTGCCGATGAGCGGCGCCGTGCAGAAGGACATCCTGCGCGCGGCGGAGGGGGCGGATTCCGTAGTGCTCTACGCAGGCTACGTGAAGGGCAACGCGCCCAGCCGCGGTACGGAGCGGATGCTTGAAAACAACGCCGCGCCCACCCTGATGGACTGCTGGGCTGTGCTGCGCAAGACCCATCCGCGCGCGCTGCTGGCGCTGGACCGGGACCAGCTGGCCCGCCGACTGAAGCTGCTGGGCGCACGGCGGAAGCTGGCGGGCGCGAGGCTGCTGCTGATCGGGGACACAGAACCCTGGGTGGTCAGCGTGAGCCGCGATCCTGAGGCGTACCGCAGGCTGGGCGTCGAGGTGGTCAGGGTCGCCCAGGAGGAGGTCGCCGGGCTGTACCGATCCGCGACGGACGAGGAAGCCCGGGCGGTGTTTGAAAGGTACAGCCGGAGCGCCAGGGCCTGTGTGGAGCCGACGGAAGGGGACCTGCGCAATGCGGCCAGGATGACCACGGCGCTTTTGAAGGCGCTTGAGCGCCATCGGGCCGACGGGCTGGCCATCGCCTGCTTCAACCTGCTCTCGCTGGGGACGACGTCCTGCGTCGGGGTGAGCTACATCAATGGCTGCACGGACAAGGTGGCCGCGTGCGAGGGCGACCTGGACAGCGCCGTCACGATGCTGATGCTTAGGCAGCTCACCGGGACGGGCCTCTGGATGGCCAATCCCGGGCTCCACCCGGACGGGACGATCAACTTTTCCCACTGCACCGCGCCGGTCACCGCGGACGGGACGGCCGGCTGCCCCTTTACCCTGCGCAGCCACCACGAGAGCGGCATCGGCGCGTCGCTGCAGGTTGAACTGCCCTCGCCGGCCAGGCTGACGGCCTGCCGCGTCTCGGGACTGTGGGGCAGCTTTACCGTCCAGGGCGCGACGGGCATGGCGGGCCCTCCGGAGCCCTGCTGCCGTACCCAGCTGTACGTCCGCTTTGACGACATGGACCGGTATCTCAGGACGGCGCTCGGCTGCCACCAGGTGTTCTGCTTTGAGGACGTCCGCGAGGACTTCGCCACGCTTGCGTCCTGGATGGGCCTCAAGCCCGAAGGCTGAGCCCCTCGCCTGGGCGGACGCGGGCGATTTCCCAAGCCTTGACAGGCGAACGATTTTGCCCTATAAATAGGCATCGACTGGGTGTCATGCGGGGGATCGCCCCGCGTCACATAAAAAAACTGGAGGG
>CAZLYF010000300.1:0-2100 GCA_964563725.1 uncultured Oscillospiraceae bacterium | reverse complement strand
TGCAGGGAAACCTTTCGGAAAAAGAGGCGGGTTCACAGTAGCGGCGCATTCAGCAGAGCACCGGAGGCAAAGATGAAAGTCGGGACTGTACGGGAAAGAAAACAGCATGAATACCGCGTCGGGATCACTCCCGACAACGCCGCGGCCTATCATACGGCCGGACATGAGGTGTTTATGGAGACAGGCGCCGGAGACGGCGCCGGATTCAGCGACCTCGAATACATCGAAGCCGGGGCGACGATCCTGCCCACCATGGCGGAAGTATACGGAACGGTCGACATGCTCATCAAGGTAAAGGAGCCCATGACGGAGGAGTATCCGCTGCTTCGCCCTGGCCTGATCCTGTACGCGTACCTGCACCTTGCGGCGGACCCGGTACAGGCGAAGGCGCTGGCAGCGTCCCGCATCAAGGCCGTGGCATATGAGACGATCGAAGAAAACGGCGGGCTGCCATGCCTTCGCCCGATGAGCGAGATCGCCGGGCGCCTGAGCGTGCAGGAAGGCGCGAAGTACATCGAAAGCTCGTATGGCGGGCGCGGCATCCTGCTCGGTGGCGTTCCCGGCGTTGAGCGCGGGCAGGTCGTGATCGTCGGCGGCGGCATCGCCGGCACCTACGCGGCGAAAGCGGCAATCGGGATGGGCGCCCATGTGACCGTGCTCGACATCAACCTGCAGCGGCTGACCTACCTTGACGACATCTTCGGGACCGGCATCACCACGCTTTTCGCGTCCGAGAAGAACATCGGCAGATCACTCGCCGAGGCGGATCTTGTTATCGGCGCCGTTCTGATCCCGGGCGGTTCGACCCCGAAACTCATACGCCGGGAACACCTCAAACACATGAAGCGCGGTTCCGTCATTGTGGACATCGCCGTAGACCAGGGCGGCTGCTGCGAAACGAGCCGCGTCACCTATCATGACGACCCCGTGTTCATCGTTGACGGAGTCGTGCATTACTGCGTCGGCAATATGCCAGGGGCAGTCCCGCGGACGTCGACAGTCGCCTTGACGAACGCCACCCTCAGGTACGGACTTCTGATTGCGGCCAAGGGTCTTGAGGAAACTGTGAAGAAGTATCCCGCCATCATCAAAGGCGTGAACTATTATGACGGAAAGTGCACCAACGCGAACGTGGCGTCGAGCCTGGGACTAGAGTACCATGATCTGATGAAGATGATACAATGATGGAAAAGCCTGCGGTGTTACGCCTGCAGCGCGTGAAGAGGCCCTTTGGGCCGTTAGGACTTGGGAAGCGTCAGCTGCGCTGAGGAAAAGAAACAATCGGGGAGGAGAGTCTATGGAAAACTCCGGCAAACGTATGGGCGTGACCCATCATGATCTTGATATCAAGCCCATACCGGAACAGGTGCTCTATATCAACGAGCCGCATATTACCGGGTCTTTTTGCGGCAGCGGCATAAATGATCTGAATCATGCGAAACAATTGTTCAAAACGAAGCAAAACGTTGATAACGCGTCCTGGTATGCCCGGCAATCCCCTGACCATGTTCGCGTTTACGTCCCTCTCGACCTGAGCAAGGAATGTATCCTGGCATATTTCCGGGCGGTTCTTGGATGTTTCGGGCATGCCGATGAGAAGAATGAAACAAGGTTCTCCTGTGCCGTCGACCAGGTCCTCACAAGGCTTGAGATATACGACCAGGTTTGGTTTGTGAGGGAGATGTCGCAGAAAGGATACGATGAGCGGACACGCCCGAACAGCAACGGTCTGACAACCTATCATCATAGCCGGCATGGCGCTGAGATCGCCAGAGTGATCGTTGATGAGCTCATCCAACTGTCGGACAATGGTTGCACAGCAGAGTGTTTTCCTTATGAAACGATAGATCTGCTTTGCAAAGAATACAGACTGAATGCGGAGAAGAAAAATATTGCAAAGCAATGGTGAAACAATGGTAAAACGATGGTAAAGCAATGGTGAAACAATGATGAAGCAATGGTAAAACGATGGTGAAACAATGGTAAAACAATGGGGGTAAATCGTGGAAAGGTTGCCTCAGTTCGGTATAATCGTTTTCTGCGCGGATGGAATCCGTTTGAAAACTCCTTACCTTACTGGGCTTCCATTCTGCCTTCATC
>CAZLYF010000299.1:0-2139 GCA_964563725.1 uncultured Oscillospiraceae bacterium | reverse complement strand
GCCGCCTGGCGCTGCTGTCGGCGCTGCGGTCCATGCGGGAGGCCGGCTGCCTGAAGAGGGCCCCGCGCCCGACGGAGAAGGGGGAGACGGATGAAACAATCGGATTTTGAAGGCGATTTTGCGCTGGTCAAGCAGCGGGTGCTTAACGAGGCGCGCGCCGCGCAGGTCGAGGACAAGGACCGTTTCCGGACGCTGATCCGGGACGCGTATTGGTTTTACCATCTCCGCGAGGCGGTCCCGGGCCCGCCGGCCTACACCCTGCGGGAGGCGCTCTCGCGCAGGAAACTCCCGCAGCTGCAGGCCCTCGCCAAACGCCACGCCTGCGCGGGCTATTCCCGGATGCGCAGGGATGAGCTGCTGGATGCGCTGGCGGCGCACCTGTGTTCTGGCGATGTGTTCCATGCGTTTCTGATGAGGCTCAGCAAGCGGGACTGGTTATTTTTCTGCGATCTCGCCAAACAGCGGCTGATCAGGGTCAGGGACCCCCAAACGGAATACCTGCCGTCGGTCCTTCGATGCGGCTACTTTTTCCCCTATCTTGATGAGGACCGCCTTCAGTTTGCGATCACGGATGAGGCCGCGGCGCGCCTGTCCTCGGACGCCGGCCGCGCATCTCAGAAACACAAGGAAAACCAGCTGGCTGCCGACATGCTCGCCATCGCCTCGGCGAACCTGTACGGGCGCCTTTCGATTGGCGATTTCGTGGACATGCTCAACCGGTATCAGGGCAGCAAAGGGATGGGCGGGCTTGAGGAGCTGCTGTATCTGGGCGCGCTTGAGATAATCGACAAGAAAGACTCGGCCTATGAGATCGTGGGCATGGACATCGTCTCCACGTCACTGGTCCCCGGCGGGGTCCTGGACGAGGACGGCGTGGAGGAGCTCGTGCGCCTGCAGAAGCAGAGGGCGAGGTTCGTGCCGGCAACCGCCAGGGAACTGGCCAGATATGCGCAGGAAGGATACCACGATCCAAGCCCGCAGGCCGACGCCCTCCAAACGCAGCTGCGTTTCCTTGGTCTTGGCGATAGGGACGCCGACGGACTGCTGTCGGAGATCGTCCAAACCCTGAGGGCCACGGGGGACGCGGAACAGGCCCTGTCCGTCGTCGACGAGCTGGGCCTTGGCATCGGCGCCGCCGCGAGAGAAAAGCTACGCCTGGGCATCAGGGCGCTGCGCTCCGTGACAAGGCAGTGGGCCCTCTGCGGTCACAGCCCCGACAGCCTGGCTGCCGTCTCCGCGGGCCCAGCGGGCCCGTCCGGAAAGAAACCCCAAAGGAACCTGCCCTGCCCCTGCGGCAGCGGGAAAAAATACAAGCACTGCTGCGGCAAAAACCTGTAGCGCAGGGGAAGGCCGCTTCCCCTTGCCTCGGTTGCGGGGGAGGCCCGCAACCGAGAGCAAAGTGCAGGGGGCCGGAGCCGAGCGCCCGCTGTGCGGGATGAAGCAAGGCGAAGGCCCAATGAGCAAAGGAGCGGCTGAACACGTCGTGTGATGGCTGCGACTATTGCGAATTGAGGGGGGTACTGAGTGCAGCGAGATAGGACCCTTGGTTGCGGGGAAGGCACTCAAAGTGGTATGATTAACGAGCGAAGGGGGTGGCGGCATGGCGAAGGCGAAGGGCGTCAAACCCGTCGCGCAGAACCGGCGCGCGCGCCACGACTACTTTGTGCTTGAGAGCTACGAGTGCGGCATCGCCCTGCAGGGCACGGAAGTGAAGTCCATGCGCCTCGGGCGGGTCAACCTCAAGGAGAGCTTCGCCTCCGTCCGGGACGGGGAAGTGCTCGTGCAGGGGATGCATGTCAGCCCCTACGAGCAGGGGAGCGTGTTCAACGCCG
Organism: uncultured Oscillospiraceae bacterium; assembly: GCA_964563725.1. Classification (GTDB taxonomy): domain Bacteria; phylum Bacillota; class Clostridia; order Christensenellales; family Aristaeellaceae; genus CAZLYF01. The sequence continues at coordinate 307 of CAZLYF010000299.1, read as the reverse complement.
ACCCCCTGCGGCCCAAAAAACTCCTGCTGCACAAGAGCGAGATCAGAAAGCTCCGCGCGCAGACGCAGCAGAAGGGCAACACCCTGGTCCCGCTCCAGGTGTACCTCAAGGACGGGAGGATGAAGCTGGAACTGGGCGTCTGCCAGGGCAAGAAACTGCACGACAAGCGCGACGACATGGCGGAACGGGACGCCATGCGCGACGTGGAGCGGGCGCTGCGGGGCTCAAACCGCGGCGCGCAGGACTGACAGGGGCGCCGTTCGGGCGCCGATCATGGGGGTGCACTGGTTTCGACGGGGATCGTCAG
>CAZLYF010000298.1:1416-2164 GCA_964563725.1 uncultured Oscillospiraceae bacterium | reverse complement strand
CTCGGCGCGCCTGTGTATGAGGCGTTCGGGCTTTCGAGCGAAGCCTGCGCCAACCCCTTCGATTTCAGGATCGTCAAGGGGGAAGTCAACGGTTTCACAGGGCTTCTGGGCTCCGGGCGCAGCGAATGCGTGCGCGCGATCTTTGGCGCGGACAAAGTGACGGGCGGGCGGATCAGGGTGGACGAAAAAACCGCCAGGATCACCCGGCCCATCAGCGCCATGAAGCACGGAATCGGATATCTGCCGGAAGACCGCAAGGGCGACGGCATCATCGCCGATCTGTCTGTGAGGGAAAACATCACGCTTGCCATGCAGGTGATGAAGGGCTTCTTCAAGCCGCTTTCGCGGGCTGAAGCGGAAGCTTTCGCCGACGAATACATCAAGGCGCTTGATATCAAAACCGCTTCGACGGATACGCCGATCAAGTCCCTTTCGGGCGGGAACCAGCAAAAAGTCATCCTGGCCCGCTGGCTGCTCACGCACCCGCGGTACCTGATCCTGGACGAGCCCACCCGCGGCATCGATGTAGGAACGAAGGTGGAGATCCAGAAGCTGGTGCTCAGGCTGGCTGAAGAGGGCGTCAGCATTACGTTCATTTCGCCCGAGATCGAAGAGATGCTGCGCACCTGCTCGCGGCTCATCGTCATGCGGGACCGCAATATCGTCGGTGAGCTGAGGGGCAGCGAGATCACGCAGGACAACGTGATGCAGACGATCGCGGGAGGGGGCTGACGGAAAAATGGCGAAC
>CAZLYF010000298.1:0-1402 GCA_964563725.1 uncultured Oscillospiraceae bacterium | reverse complement strand
TGATCCCACTGATCGCCATCGCGCTGCTTGTCGTCTTCAACCTGCTGCGGGATCCCGGTTTCTATTCCATCAGCCTGACCACGAACAATCATGGCGATACCGTTTTGACCGGCAATCTGGTCAGCATCTTCAACGGCGCGTCCGAGCTTGCCATTCTGGCCATGGGGATGACGCTGGTGACCGCCGCGTCAGGCGGCCAGGACATCAGCGTAGGCGCGGCCGCCGCCATCGCGGGCAGCGTTTTTGTGAAGGTGCTGCGCAGCGGACCCATTACGCCGCTGACCATCGTGCTGGGCTTTCTGGCGTGCTGCGCCGTCGCAATGGCGTTTGGCGCGTTCAATGGCACCCTGGTCGCCGTGTTCAATATCCAGCCCATGATCGCGACCTGTTCACCTGCGGGCGCTCCATCGCCTACTGGATCAACGGCGGCGCCACGCCCACCGTTTCCAGCCCGCTGATCAGCGCCATTGGCAGCTTCATCCCGGGCATTCCCGTGCCCACCCCCATTTTCATTGTCATTCTCTGCGGAATCGTGTTCGCGCTCCTGTTCAGGTTCACCACGCTTGGCCTCTATACCCAGGCGGTGGGCATCAACCAGCAGGCTTCCCGCCTGAACGGGATCAACACCATCGGGATCAAACTGCTCGCGTTCGTGATCCTGGGCATCTGCGTTTCCGTTGCCGGCTGCATCAATGTGTGCAGGCTGGGGCTGATCAACCACGAGACGCTGCTGATCGAGATCGAGATGGACGCGATCCTGGCGGTGGCGATCGGAGGCAACGCGCTCGGCGGCGGGAAATTCAAAATGAGCGGCTCAGTGCTTGGCGCCTACGCGATCCAGGCGCTGACGACGACGCTGTACGCCATGAGGGTGTCCTCCACGGCGATCAAGGCCTACAAGGCGGTCGTGATCATCCTGATCGTCATGATCGGCTCTCCCGTCGTCAAGGATGCCGCCAACCGGCTGTGGACCAGGCTTACGTATAAAAACGCGCCCGGAACCGCCGGAAAGGAGACAGCATGAAACCGAGCGGTCTTGCTCCGGACGCAGCGGGCGGCCTCAGGCGCAGGGAGCCCCTGACCGACACCCAGCTGCTTGTCACGATCACCGTCTGTATCCTGATCGGCATGTACGCGCTGGCGATGTCCGTCTGGGGCGGAGGCTTTCTGAGGCCCCAGCAGTTTTTTGACATGTTCAACAACAACGCGTCATTGATCATCGTTTCCTGCGCGCTGACCATCGTGATGGTCGGGAGAGGGATCGATATCTCTGTGGGAGGGATCACCGCCCTGGTGGTGATGTCGTGCGTGCTTCACCTTGACGACGGGGGCGGAAGCGTTTTCTCCGCGATGCTTCTGGCGCTGGGCATCGGGCTCGCCTTTGGGATCGTTCAGGGGTATC
>CAZLYF010000297.1:0-2199 GCA_964563725.1 uncultured Oscillospiraceae bacterium | reverse complement strand
GCTGGATTCCCCGTGGGATGTTGACGCTGTTCGGCGCAGTGCCCGGCGCGGGGAAGTCACTCGTCGCTTTGGACTTGTGCCGCCGCATCATCCACGGCGAACCGTTCCCGGACGGGACGCCGATGACCTGCCCCGGCGCACCGGTGCTCTATGTGGACGCCGAGGCTGTGCCGCAGATCACCAATGCCCGCGCCACGCACTGGCAGATGGACACCCAACGGCTGTACCTGATGCTACCAGAGGGGGATGCCTTGCTGGACTTTGGGCAGGACGCGGATCGTGATCGTCTTGTCGAAATGGTGTACACGGTCAAGCCGGCGTTGGTGATTATCGACAGCCTGTCGTCGGTGAGCAGCAAGAGTGAAAACACGGTTGAGGATGTGCGCGCCTTGTTGGGCTTTTTCAGCAACCTGGCGCGCGAGAGTAGCGTAGGCCTGGTGCTCATCCACCACGTGCGTAAACGGAACTCCGGCCTGCTCAATGCGCCGCAGTTCACGCCGATCACCCTGGACGACTTCAGGGGCAGTGGCCATATCGTGGCGATGGCGCGTTCGGTGTTGGGGTTGTCAGTCGTGCCGCAAGGATCACAGCTGGACAGCAACGGACCGCGCCAACTGGAGGTCATCAAGAACAACCTGGCGCGCGTGCCAGCGCCGCTGAGCCTCGAGTTGCGCGACCTGGCCCCCGCCGGCGTGCTGCTCCAATGGAGCGTGGTGTCAGAGCCGTGGCGCGCGCCGACGAAGCTGGACGAGTGTGTGACCTGGTTGGAATCGCTGTTGCGCGCGGCGGGCGAACCGTTAGCGCCAAAGGAGGTCGTGGCTACCGGTCAGGAAGAAGGCTACAGCCGCGCGTTGATCTACCGGGCGCGGGAGGTGTTGGGCGAGAAAGTCCGCAGCACTGCCGGACGGCGCAACCCGCGCAGTCTGTGGGAATGGGGTGATGGGGCAGTGGGTAACAGGGAAGCCTGTAACGCTGATGACTAGGGCTGAATGCACAGTCTTCAGCGTATGCCGCCTCACCGGTAGCTCTGGCATAGCCGATGTTGCTGGATACACCGAGTCGGCGGACTACGCTGGCTCACCGTGGGCAGTATCTCGCGCCAGGCTCAGGGGAATACACCGATGAGACTGTTGATTCTTGAGACTATACACAAGGGCGTACAAACAACTAGACGCCGCTACAGGGTGTCACTGCTCTACACTCGCAGCCACGCCGGGGTACTGTCTACTGTGATGTTCGGGAGGGCACACCGATGAGACAGTTGACTGTTGAGACTGTATATGATGAAACAGCAGGATACAACGCGATGTCGTTGGTTAGCCGCACGCAGATGCCTACGTTGGCTAGGCCAAACGCCAACATTGCCGCCAATGCCCACCCGTGCCCTACCGTCTCAAGAATATGCTGTCTCACCGGTAATCCTGGCGGCGGCGCAGGTTGGAGACAATACCGCCATCGAGCGACACAGGCTGTCAGCGTGGAGTGTCTCACGGGACACTTAGGGAGAACACGCCGATGAGACTGTTGACTGTTGAGATAGTAGACGGCGAGACTACCGGAAAGCGCGCGGCTTGGTCGTTGCCAGCAGCGATGTGGTCGCGGCGACGGCAGAGTGGGGCTAAGAAAAACACTGTCGATCACTACGCTGAGGTACTGTCCATCACGATGATCGCGGGTGGTACACCGATGAGACTGTTGATTCTTGAGACAATAGACGGCGAGATTGCCAGAGAGCGCGTAGCTCGGCCGTTGTCCGCAGCGACGTGGGTGCAGCGACAGCGAGGCGGAGCAATGGTCGTCAACGGCAATCTTCGTATTACGGCACTGTCTACAGTGAGGAACGCAGGAAGTACACCGGTGAGACTGTTGATTCTTGAGACAATAGACGGCGAGATCATCGGAAAGCGCGCGGCTTGGTCATTGTCCGCAGCGACGTGGGCGCGGCACTGTCCACTGTGATCGTCAAGGAGGCACACCGATGAGACAGTTGATTCTTGAGACAATAGATGGCGAGACTGCCGGAGAGTGCGTAGCCTGTCCGTTGCCCGCAGCGACGTGGATGTGGCGATGGCAGGGGAAGGTAACGAACATCAACGATGCCCACTGTGTTAAAGCACTGTCTACAGTGATGAACGCGGGATGTACACCGGTGAGACTGTTGATTCTTGAGATAGTAGCCAGCGAGACAGCAGGGAATCA
>CAZLYF010000296.1:0-2207 GCA_964563725.1 uncultured Oscillospiraceae bacterium | reverse complement strand
AATTGCCTGCCTTCTATACGGACCGCAGCGGCTTCAGCGTGGACTGCAGGATGGACTCGCCGGAGGAGATCGCCTCCTGCATCAGGGCACAGCGGGACATCGGATATCCGGGCGGGATGCTTGTTGCCAATCCCATCCCGAAGGAGTACGCCCTGGACCCCGACGAAATCGAAAAGGCGATCGGCAGCGCCCTTGGAGAAGCCAGGGCGGCCGGGATCAAAGGCAAGGATACGACGCCTTTTTTGCTGAAACGGGTCGCCGAGCTGACCGGCGGCGGCAGCCTCGCATCCAATATTCGTCTCGTTTTCAACAATGTGGAGCTGGCCGCAAAAATCGCGGCGGCCATTTCGCGCCGCGGCGCGCGCGCCTGAGGTCCCTGCGCCTGTCTGACGAACAGGCCGTCCCGCAGACGGCACAGCGTGCCTCCCCCAGTTGTTTGCAGGCCCGGCGGCGCCGGGGCGCAAAAAAATACCGCATTGCTGCGGTAGATCGCGCCGGCCGGCGTTCAGGCGCCCGCCTGAGTCTTGTTGAGCGCCTTTGCAAGGCGGGCTTTTTTGCGGTTGGCGGTATTCCTGTGCAGAACGCCTTTGGCGGCGGCCTTGTCGATGACGGAACTGACCGCGCTCAGCTGCTGCTGGGCTTTCGGCGCGCCTTCAGCCAGGGCCGCGCCGTATTTTTTCACCGCGGTCTTCACGCCGGTCTTGACCATGCGGTTGCGCAAATTTTTCGTTTTGTTCACTTTCACGCGCTTGATGGCTGACCTGATGTTCGGCAATCTCTTTCACCTCCCCACCCGTGTTTTCCGGACAGCCTGCAGATCATACCACCTCGGCAGAAGAAACGCAAGATTTTTTTTCATCGGTTCGAGGCCGGCGGGGGTACGGCGGGGGTGCCAGCGCGGCTTGTCCTTGAACCGGGCGCCCGAGGCAGCTGGAACCGAGCCGCGGCGGCGATTGACAGTCCGGGCGGCGCCGTGCTAAAATGCCGCATCGGCGCCGACGAAGGACAACCTCCGCGAAAAGCCGTTCATTGCAGAGAAGGCAGCCTTGGCTGGAAGCTGCCGGTGGGGCGGCGGAGCATTCACTTCCGAGCCGCCGGGCTGAATGGAAGTAGGCCCGGCCGCGTGCCCGCGTTATAGGGCCAAGGAGCGCGGTGATTCCGCGGAATCCGGGTGGTACCACGCTGCAGAGGCGTCCCGTGCGATGCACGGGGCGCTTTGTTGATGGAGGGAAAGCGCATGGAACTTACGCGACAGGTCCAGGAAATCAAGGACGCTCTGGCTGCCGAGCTGCCGCAGCTGCAGGACCTTCAGGGGCTCGAAAGGGCTCGGTCGGGCTTTCTTGGCAGGAAGGGCAGCCTGACCCTCCTGCTGAGGGGAATGGGGCAGATCCCGGCGGAATTGCGCCCCCTGGCAGGCCAGACGATCAATGAGGCGCGGGAGTACGTCGAAGCCGCGTTTTCCGACCGGGAACGCTCGCTCGGGCGGAAAGAGAAGGAACTCCGCCTGGCCAGGGAACGGATCGACGTCACGGAGCCGCGCCCCTTCCCCCGCGTGGGTGTGCCGCATCCGATCACCCTGGTCCTGAACGAAATGGTGGACTGCTTCATCGGGATGGGCTTTGAAGCGGTGGAGGGGCCTGAGCTTGAGCTGGACCGCTACAACTTTGAGCTGCTCAATATCCCCAGGGACCACCCGGCGAGGGACGAACAGGACACCTTCTACGTGGACGACAATCTCGTACTGCGCACCCATACCTCACCGGTGCAGGCGCGGACCATGCTCTCGCGCCGGCCGCCCATCCGCATCGTCTGCCCGGGCCGCGTGTTCAGGGCCGACGAGATGGACGCCACCCACAGCCCGGTCTTTCACCAGATCGAGGGGCTGGCTGTTGACCGCGACGTGACGATGGGAGACCTGCGCGGGACGCTGGACGCCTTTGCCAGGCGGCTGTTCGGAGAGGATATCCGGACCCGTTTCCGCCCGGCGTTCTTTCCGTTCACGGAACCCAGCGCGGAGGTCGATCTGACCTGCTTCGCCTGCCGCGGGAAAGGCTGCCGGCTGTGCAAGGGGAGCGGCTGGATCGAGGTGCTCGGCAGCGGGATGGTCAATCCGAAAGTGCTCGACCTGTGCGGCATTGACAGCGCCGTGTATTCCGGTTTCGCGTTTGGCATCGGGCTTGAGCGCATCGCGATGTTCAGATACGGCA
>CAZLYF010000295.1:0-2208 GCA_964563725.1 uncultured Oscillospiraceae bacterium | reverse complement strand
GCAGCTGGTCGAACTGAAAGAAAAGTCTGAGCAGCTGGAAGCCGAAGAACGGCGTCTACAGGCTGAGAAAAGCAGACTGTTGGCGGAAAACAAGCGTTTAATAAAAGAGCTCATGGACACGATGACGGTAAACACTGACGAGCGAAAAGAAGCGGCAATCGTCAAAGCGGTCGAACCCCTGAAGCGGAAAATCGCGCGCAAAGATGAGCAGTTGGAAAAGGCTGGCGCTGAAATCGGGCGGCTGAAGGCCCGGTTGGACAAAGACTCCGGGAATTCTTCGAAGCCGCCCAGCAGAAATGGATGAAAAAGATGTCACCGGGCTAAAAGTCCGCTCCTTGCCCGACACCACGAGAAAACGTGGTGGCGATACTCTATCCGTTATTCGTACTGATCTGTAACCTCAAAATTCCTTTGTGCCTGGTCTTATCTGCTTTGAAGCATGGCGTTTTTCTGCGTCCAGTAATACAATGGGTTCGAACAACCACAAAGGCAGAAGACGCGGCGGTGGAATCGGAGGAAAGATATGAAAACCGGAATCATTGTCTACTCAAAAACGGGACATACCAAGCAAGCCGCACAGAAGCTGCTCGATGCCCTGAGAAGCAAGGGAGAGGACGCGGAACTGCTGGAGGTGAAAGTCAGCAATCCTGCGCCTGAAAAGGAAGTGAACCGGCTTCAGTTCGTGAATAGCCCGAAGGTAGATGTCTACGATAAGCTGGTATTCGCCGCGCCAGTTTGGGCCTTTTCGCTGTCGGGAGTCATGAAGGCTTATCTGGCCGGGTTATCCTCCTTGAAGGGCAAAGCGATTCGTCTTTTTGTAACCCACCAATTCCCTCTTCCTTGGATGGGCGGTAACGCCGCGATCAGGCAAATGCAAAAGCTCTGCGAGGAAAAGGGCGGCAAAATCACATCGCATGCCATCATCAGCTGGGGCGAGAAACGGCGCGAGCACGATCTTTCGGAAATGGTGAATAAGCTGGCTTGAGTTCAAGTGCACTTCTGGCATTACAATGTCCAACCTACCCAGAGATTACATGCGCCACTGACCCTAATCCTTCTTGTAATAGTCGCAGACAAATCCGTCCGCGCGCAGAAAGAGCCCTTTCGCCCATGACGGCGTCAGGCCCATGATGTCACAGATCTTCTCCAGGGAGGCTTCCGCCGCTGCCTCGATGACCACCTCATCGTGCACGTGCATGACGATTCGGTATCCGGCGGCATCAAGGCGGAGCATCGCCTCAGCAAGGATGTCCCGAGCGGTTGCCTGAACGATGTTCTCTATGAACTTGGGGCCATAGCTCTCGATGCGGTCCCACTTCTTCATGCTGGCGACGCCTTCATAGGTGACCGACTCCCCGCCGAAGCGGCACATGTCATCGCGTTCAGCGTTAATGCCAGTTCACCAAGCTCCAACAGTATCACCCCTTCCCAGGTCGGTACTAGGTCGTGCTTCTCGTAGATCGCTGGTTTCTGCTATACGCGAGCAAGTAAAAGTGGTAGTATTGCCCGAGGATTTTGGCAGTGAAGCCACAATCCGCGCCGTTTCTGCATTGTTGCTGCATGTGAGCTAATTGTCGACGTAATCATGAGAGTGCGCGACACGGCTCGTTTTCGATGAGAATCACTCCCAGGGAGAAAAATAACCAACGTAAAAATATGAGAAAGGCGATTTCCGGCATCCTGGCCCTGTTCCTGATCCTGAACCTGTATGGCGCTTTCGGGCAAAGCGCCTCGGGTACCGCCTGGACCCCTGCGTGATGTATGTCTACCGGCTTGCGGTCTATTATGTAAACACGGAACGGAAGGAACCGGATTAACTGAAGTGGTGGTGCAGGAAGGACGGGCGCTGAAGCGGCGCAGGGCCTCTCTTCTTCATCCAAATTCATGAAAAACACATGAATGATGTAGACAGGACCTCATTTCAGCGGTATATCATGCATGGATTGGGCAGAGCCCTGATGAAGACCGGATCATACAGCGCATATCAGCATGAAGCACAAAATAGAAGGAGCGTACTTTTATGAGGCGAATGATGTCCCTGCTGCTGGCCCTGCTGCTATTCTCCCTCTGGGGGATGGCTGAAGCGCCGGAAGTGATCACTTTCACCGACCCGGTGCTGGAGGCAATGGTCCGCAAGCAGATGGGCAGGCCGGAGGGCGATATCACCGCGGCGGAGGCCGAAAGGGTTTTCGACCTGACTATGAATCG
>CAZLYF010000294.1:0-2211 GCA_964563725.1 uncultured Oscillospiraceae bacterium | reverse complement strand
TTTCCCGGGATTTGGAGGGCGTCTTGTCCTGGCGTTTCTGGAAGCGGACGGACGCCTTTTCGGCTGGGATGCCGGCGCTCCCGCGGCCGGTGGCCTCCCTCCCTATTTTCTCCCCCTTCCCGCCGCCGTCATGTACGCGTCCGCGGAAACGACGAGCAGCAGTACGACCCCGCGGATCATCGTGTTGTAATAGCCCTGCAGCCCAAGAAACGCCAGACCCTTGTACAGCACATAGATGAGGAGGATACCGGCCACGGTCCTGAGCACGCTTCCCTTTCCTCCGGACAGGGGGGTGCCTCCAAGCACAACGGCAGCGACACAGGTCAGCGACAGGTCGGTCCCGTAGAGCACCGAGCCCGCGCGCATGAGACTGACGAACATCGCGCCGGATACGCCCGCGGCAAATCCGAGGACAGCGAATACGAGGAAACGGTCAAGGCGCACCCGGATGCCCGCAAGGGCTGCCGCGCCGCAATTGCCGCCCATTGCGTAAAGATTGCGCCCAAAACGCGTGTACGTCATCACGAAGTACGCGAGGGCAATCAGGGCGATGAAAACATAGGTCAGGTAGGACAAACCCAGAAAGGTCCCCTTGCCCATCGCGATGATAAAGGCGTTGGACGTGGAAATCATGTTTCCGCCTGTAAAAAGGAGGCAGCCCCCCCTGATGGCGGTCATCATGCTGAGCGTCGCGATGAAGGGAGGGATCCTTCCGAAGACGACCAACAGTCCGTTGACGCAGCCGATGAGGGTGCAGGACAGCGTCATCAGGAGAAACGAGGAGAGGACGCCAAGCGGCGCTTCTCCCCAGAGGTTGAGAAGATGGCAGAAAAAAATCTGCGCCCACGCGAAATTGGACGACAGGGACAGGTCAAAGGAACCGGTGATGATGGCGATGGTCATCGCCAGCGCGGAAACGCCGTATATCGATGCGTCGATGAGAACGTTCCTGATGTTGCTCGGGCCCACAAAGCTGGGTTTGACGACGACCATCAGCAGAATGAAAAGGGCAAACATCAGCACGACGGGCTGTTTTGCGATGCAGCGCCGCGCTGCGGCCGCTGCCGCCTTCATACGGCAATCTCCTTGAGCCTCATTGATTTGTTAAACGTGTCGAGGACCACGGCGGCCGCGATGACCGCGCCGCGAACGATCAGCTGTGCGTTGGACTGCACGCCGAGCACGTTGAGCGCCGTCAGAAGGAAGCCGATGACCAGAACGCCTAAAACCGTTTTGCCGACGCTTCCTGCACCGCCAGTCAGGGATACGCCTCCGATGGCCACGCACGCGAGCGCGTCCAGTTCATAGTTCTGTCCCTGAAGGACGGAAGCGGAATTGACGCGGCTGACGACCAGCACGCCTGCCAGCCCGGCGCACATACCGCACAGGACGTGCGCGACGAGACGTACCCGCCGAATCCTGATCCCGGACATTTTTGCGGCGCCCATGTTCGCGCCCAGGAAATACAGGTTCCGCCCGAAAGCTGTTCTTGTCAGGATCAACTGCATGATTCCGGCAACAAGCAGAAACAGGACGACAGGAACGACCCCCTGCCCAAGGCTTTTAAACAGACCGCTTCTGTAGGCTGCTGCCTGGAACATCCCCTTCACCACCGCCTGCGCGACGGCGGCAACGACGATCTGCATCGCGTAGGTGATGATGAAGCTCTCCCCCATGCGTCCGTTGACCAGCGCGATGATCCCGCCGTTGATCCCCCCCACGAGCGCGCCGATGGCGAGCCCGGCCAGCAGCGCCAGCAGCGCGGCGTAGGCCGGCGCGGCCCGGTCGGCCGTCGCACCGTTGATGATCAACATGGTGACGACCGCCGACAGCGAGATCGTCGATCCGATGGAAAGGTCCATCCCGCCGCCGATCACAGCGTAAGCCATGCCGATGGACGCGATCCCGATCGTTGAGTAGGCGCGCAGGATGTTCATGATATTGTTCGCGCTCAGAAATGCGGGGCGGACAACGGTCGCGACAGCTGTGATCGCGATAATGACCGCGATCAGCCCCCATTCGCGGAAGAAAGCGCCGGCCTGCCGGCCTGTCCGTCGAGCCCGGGACTTCTCCATTGGCATGCCGCTTTCGTCAGTTTTTGATCGCAAGGCTCATCACGGCTTCCGGCGTGGCCCCTTCGCGCGGCAGTTCCCCCGCTTTTTCTCCCCCGCTGAGCACGCCTACATGTTTATCCACATCATCACCGCGGAA
>CAZLYF010000293.1:307-2239 GCA_964563725.1 uncultured Oscillospiraceae bacterium | reverse complement strand
TGCAAGGCTTCGGCGCTTGGGCAGGGCAGCGCCTGACCTCAGGCGTCACATCGGGCTTTCCCCGGAGTCATCCTGCAAGCGCTGCCGAAGCCCTGGCCCGCTCTGTGCCCCTTCCCGCCCTTTGTTGAACCTTTGACCGCCGCGTATTATAATCGGAGGCATCATGATCATGATCACAACAGGAGATGAGCCCATGAAAATGAAGGGTATGACTGCGATCGTCACCGGATCGACCAAGGGGATCGGCGAAGGCATCGCCCAGGTCTTCGCCTCCGAAGGCGCGAATGTGGTGATCACGTCAAGGCATCCACAGGACGGTCCCCGCATGGTCGGCGAGTGCAAAAGGCTTGGAGGCGACGCGATCTATGTCCAGTGCGATGTAACCGATTCCGAAAGCATCCGGCACATGATCGGGGAGACGGTGAAGGCGTTTGGCCAAATCGACGTTCTGGTCAACAACGCGGGATATCATATCTCCAAAAACATTTTCGATACCACGGAAGAGGAGTTCGAGTTCCTGTACCAAACCAACCTGCGCAGCACGTTCCTGTGCTCGAAGTATGCGATGCCCCACCTGGTCAGGACAAAGGGCTCGATCATCAACATCTCCAGCATGGTCGGGCTGGTAGGCCAGCCCAACTCCGTCGCGTACTCGTCCACAAAAGGCGGACAGATCGGCATGACCCGCAGTCTGGCCATCGATGCCGCGCCCTTGGGCGTGCGCGTGAACGTGATTTGCCCCGGCTGGATCCAAACGCCGCTGGTGGACGAATGGTTTGCGTCGCAGAAGGATCCCGAGGCGTCCCGCAGCTATATTTTCGGCGCGCATCCCATCGGGCGCATCGGCACGAGCGAGGAATGCGGAAAAGCCGCGCTGTTCCTCGCCTGCTCCGGGGATTCCGGCTTCATCACCGGCATCACGCTCAATATCGACGGCGGGATCACGCTGGGCTACTAAGCCGGAGGAAGCAAAATGAATGCAAAACGAGTCATCGACCTGACGCAGTCGGCCATGGGCCCCAACAACAATCCGGCCTTCCCCGCGAGCAGGAATGAATTGTGCATGGATTACGGCGACGCTGGCTGGATGGCGGAATACGTATGCGCGGCGACGCATTCAGGTACCCACTGCGACGCTCCGGCCCACAGAATCCAGGGCGGGGACACGCTTGACGACATCCCGCTTGACCGTTTCCAGGGCGAAGCCCTGGTGGTCGACCTGTACCACAAGCGGAAAGACGAGGAGATCACCCCCGAGGACCTGGCGCCGTACGCGGACAGGATCAGGAAGAACGACATCGTCCTCCTTTGCACCGGCTGGGGCTACAAAAAGGACGCGGAGGGCTCCGAGGCCGGCGAATACGTCCTTCACTCGCCCTGGCTGGGCGCGGACGCCGCACGCATGCTCGTCAAAAAGGGAATCAATGCGGTGGCGATCGACCATTTCAGCATAGGCGGCGCGGGTCACGCCGAACCGGCGCACGATATCCTGCTTGGGGCAAATGTGCTGATTTTTGAGGAGTTGTTTCTGCCCAGGGAACTGCTTGAGAAAGAACGGTGGTATATCGTTTCTTTCCCGATGAAGAACGGTTCGCGCAGCGGTTCCTTCATGCGCACGGTCGCGCTTGAGTTTTGGACGGACGGCAGGAGATGAGCGAAAACCACGCAACCCCGATCCCTGAGCTGTACAGGGTCAGGCAGCCGTTGGTCAGGGGCAGGGATCCTGACTTCCTGAAAAGTTTTGCCGCCCGGCTCGAGGACCCCGGATTCACGGAGTTCCTGAAAGGCGCAAGGCGCGTCGCGCTGTGCGCAGGCAGCCGCGGCATCCGTTTCGTCGGCCAGATGATGGCAATCGCGGCCCGCGCGGTGATCAAGACGGGGGCTGAGCTGATCATTGTCCCGGCAATGGGCAGCCATGGCGGGGCCTGCGCC
>CAZLYF010000293.1:0-297 GCA_964563725.1 uncultured Oscillospiraceae bacterium | reverse complement strand
GTCATCGACACCGGCCCGACGCCTGAAGGCTGCAGGGCGTATATGGCCCGGCAGGCCTATGAATGCGACGCCATCGTCGTTCTCAACCGCGTCAAGGACCACACGGATTTCTTCTCGGACACCGAGAGCGGCATCATGAAAATGCTGGCTGTCGGGCTGGGCAATCATGAAGGCGCCTCGTATATCCATGATCACGGCGTCGTGGGGCTGACAGAATACATCCCCTCGATTGCCAGGCATTTCATCGGCATCCGGAAGGTCGCCGGCATTGCGGTCATCGAAGACGGATATGCCTTC
>CAZLYF010000292.1:0-2258 GCA_964563725.1 uncultured Oscillospiraceae bacterium | reverse complement strand
TTGTTTCTTATACTCTCTTTTCGATTCTGTTTCCACGCAAACCGTCCCCTGTGTTTTCCCCTGTGTTTCAGGGCAGGATATCGATCGTAAGCTCCGCCGTCACGCCACTCCCGTCGAGGGCGGCTGCGGTGATGGTCACATGGGTCGGTTCGGCTGCCTTCGCGGCCGTCACGACCCCGCTTTGGGACACGGACGCGGCGGTTTCGTCGCTGCTGCCCCAGCTCAGTTTCCGGTTGACGGTGTTCTCTGGCAGGACTGTTGCCCGGAGGGTCGGTTTGCTGCCAGCCCGGATGGCGGCCTCGCCCGTGAGGATAATCTCTTTGGCCAAGACCGTCACCTGCACCTTGCAGGACGCCTTGGCGGCGCTCCCGTCGGCCGCCGAAGCGGTGATTTGGGCCTTCCCTTTCCGGAGCCCTGTCACCAGCCCCTCTGAGTCGACTGACGCTATTCGGGGCGCGGAGCTTTTCCAGATAATCTCCTGTCGTGCCCCTTCGGGCTGGATTCCAGCTGACAGCCGGAGATTGTGCGCCTCCGCCGCCAGGTCGAGCTGAAGCGTTTCGCCGTTCACTTGCCTGTCGCCATGAAGAAGGATCACGCCCTCGGCCGGCTCGATCGGAGCGAAGGGGATTCCAATTCTTGCGGCGTATTTCTGAGCAACGCTCTTTTCGTAGCCGTGGATGGTCAGTTTCTTCAGGTGGTCGAGCGCGCTGTCCGCGATGAACGTCACGCTCATGGGGATATCTGCCCGCTCAAGATTGCTGCAGACATCGAAGGCTTCGTCCTCGATGCGTTTTACGCCCTGCTTCATCGTCACCCGCGTGAGGTCCCCGCAGTAGGAGAAGGCCTCCCTGCCGATCACGGCGACGCCTGTCGGCACTTCGACCTCCCCGGCTTTCCCTTCCGGACAGGTGATCAGCGTCTTTCCGCCCTTGCCGTACAGGATGCCGTCCCTGTCCAGGTAGTGTTTGTTGTTCGGGTCGACGCGAATCTCCGCAAGGTTCCCGCATAGCTCAAAGACGTCGTTCCCGATGTTCCGGACGGATGCCGGGATCGCGATGGTCTTCAGCTTCCGGCAGCCCTTGAAGGCTTCGCTGCTGATATCGGCCAGTGCCTGCGGCAGCGCGATGCCTTCCAGGCTTGAGCAGGACAGGAAAGCGGCTTTCCCTAGAGCGGTGACGATATCTGGCAGCAGCACGTCTTCCAGACCGAAGCAGCAATGGAACGCATAGTCGGGGATCTTTCGTACGTCTTGGGGGATGGCGATGCTTTTCAGGCTCTTGCAGTCGCTGAAGGCGTAGTCCCCGATCACGGCAATGCTGTCGGGAAGCGTGATTCCGGTGACGGCCGTGCAGCCGGCGAACGCGTGGTCCCCGACGCCGGTCACCGGGACGCCCGCGATGACTGCAGGGACAATCGGTTCCGGGTCGCTTCCGAAATAGCCCAGCACCGTCGCCTCACCGTTCTTCCGGGAATAGGCGAAATCCCCCTCCCTGGGCAGGGGCGTGAACAGGGACTTGAAGGACCGCGCCACGCCCCGGAGCGTGTTGAGGTCCGTTTCAGTCGCGTTGCCGCGGGTTTCCTCAGGGCTGTTCTGGTAAGCCGAAAATACAATTTTCCAGCCATTGATGAGGGTGGCTGCCTCGTAATAGATGTACCGTTTCGAGGCATCAGAGAACCTGTACAGCAGGAAGGGTGTCGCGTCCGCATCGGACTGGAGGGTCTCCAGCCAAGTGCCGCCGGGCCCGTACGAAAAGGCAAGCCTGATTTCCTCGAACTTCTCCTGCGTCACGTCCTTCAGGCTCAACTGGCCGTACGTGGCCTGATACCCGTATTTGTCTACCGCGATCGCGCTGTCCTCCTGAAAGGCGATGCACAGCCAGAAGCGGTTGTCCCCACTGGTGTGTTTGAAGGCCGTCGTGCTGAAATGCCAGCCCTGCGGGTAACTGAAGGAAAACTCCCCTTTGAAGGTGTGCGTCCCCGCCGAGGCAGACAGAGGCATGGACAGACAAAGGCACACGATAGCCAGCAGCGCGAGCCCCGCCGTGAAAGGGATTTTCCTGATGCGTCTGATCATCGGATGGCCTCCTTGGGAGGGGGGGGGGACGGCAGAGTGTTACGAAACTCTTTTTGATATAGGCATTGCAATATACGTTCACATCTGTTATAATAATAATGATTTACAGGCAACAATGATGTGGCGGGTGGGATGAGTATGGAACAGCCAGCAAAGATCGACCGGCAGCAACCGCTGTTTCTGT
>CAZLYF010000291.1:0-2259 GCA_964563725.1 uncultured Oscillospiraceae bacterium | reverse complement strand
GCCCGCCGTCATCGTATTGGGCCAGCAGATCGAGGAGACCACGGGCGGCCGCATCCCCAACAGGATCATCAAGATCACCCTGTCCGTCGGCGTCGCTCTGGCGGTGATGCTGTCCATGCTGCGCATCATGATCCCCTCCCTGAAGCTGTGGCATTTCCTGCTGCCCGGTTTTGCCATTGCCATCCTGCTCTCCTTCCGCGCGGACCCGATCTTTGTGGGCATCGCCTATGACGCGGGCGGCGTGGCTTCCGGCCCCATGACAGCTACCTTTGTGCTTGCCTTCGCCCAGGGCGCCGCCGCCATCGTCCCCACTGCCAACGTGCTGGTGGACGGCTTTGGCGTCATCGCGATGGTGGCCATGGCCCCGGTGCTTTCATTGATGATGGTCGGCGCGGTCTTCCGCAGGAAGACGATGGCCCAGCCCAAAAAGGAGGGGAAGCCTATCGCGCCCAAGGTTCAGCCGCCCGGCGGCAAAGTCAGCTTCTACGAATGCGTGGTCGCCGTGGTCAACCGCGGCCTGGCGCAGCGCGCGGTGGAGATCGCCCGGGAAGCCGGCGCCGGCGGCGCCACCATCCTGCACGGGCGCGGCTCCGGCGGGCATGATATGAAGGTGTTGCGCATGGGGATCCAGAAGGAAAAGGAGATCATCTTCTGGCTGACGGACACCCGTGTCAGCGAAAGCATCGCGGCCAGCCTGTATGATCAGCTGGAACTGGGCGGCGAAGGCGGCGGCGCCGTCTTCATGATGCCCTCCGGCGCCTTTGGCCTGGACGTCCCCGTTGCCATCGGCACGCGCGAGGAGACCGAAGAAGAAAAGGCGTGCCACCCCAGGGAGCTCTGTACCGCGGACGACCTGCTGCCCAGGCAGGAAGAGACGGCGGGGTAGAATCGCCCATCCGCGGCTGCAGTCCCCGGATGATGGCGGTTTTGCCGGGAGGAAAGACGCGGAGCGCCATCCGGACCCCCGCAGGCGGCCTGTGCCCTCGGGCCACGAAACAGACCCCCCGCCGCAAGCGGTCGTAGTGCCTCTGGGCCCGGGAAGCGTCAAAACGGCCATCAGCACCGCAGGCTTCAGCGACGTCAGGACGATGTCCGTGGACCATACCGTCACAGTGAGGGCATTGCTTTCAGGCCAGGCCCGTATGAAGCACAACTATGTGCTCCGGTACAGTGCAATGATCAATACAGCCTGACCTCAAACACCCTTGCCGCCGGATAGCCATAGGTCGCGGTGATGGTGAGGCGCAGCGCGTCCGCCCGGACGGGCGCGTCAAGGTCCGCTATGTTCAGCCGCTGGCCGTTCCCGGCAACGCTGCGGGAAAAAACCGTCTCGCCGTTCAGGCGGAGGGACAGCGTGTAGTCCCTGACCAGCTCTTCCGGCAGACCCTTGACCTGCCTGTTGCGCACCGTGCTCGTGATGGACGGCATGATTTCCCGCGACAGGTTGGGATCGAACGTGAGCCGGATCTGCCGGATTTCCTTTGGCGCGGGGAGCGTCAGCTCCAGCCACTCCCCGCCTTCGCCCAGCGGGCCGGACTCCCAGGCGTTGGACTGGCCGTCCGTGTCGCGCGCGACGCCGTTGATCACATTGCCCGCGGGGGAACCCGGCCGCTCGCTGGAAGCCGAGGCCCGCGCGCCCCGGGCGATGTCCGCGGGGTCTTCATTCCTGAAGCCCGGAATGTACAGGTCGTCCTTGAGCAGCGTCTGCTGCAGTTCCCGGATGCGGCTCTCCCCCAGCGCCCGGGGCGTCAGGCCATACCTGAGCGCCAGGGCCGCTGCGGTGCCCGCCGCCTGCCCGCCCACCGCGCAGGTGCCCATCACCCGCGTGGATCCGAACGCCATCTTGCTCGAGGAGATGTCGCGCCCCGCCATCAAAAGGTTTTCGATGTTCCTGGAATAGAAGCAGCGGTAGGGGATCGAGTAAGCGCCGTCAAAGTTGAAGATGCGGGCAGGCAGCTTGTCGAAATCCAGGATGCCGCCGCGCACGTGCTCGTCCATCGCCCAGCCCCCATAGGCCACCGCGTCGCCAAAGATCCTGTTGGCGCGGACGTCGTTCTCGGTCAGCACATAGTCGCCCGTCAGCCGCCGGCTTTCCCGGTATCCCGGCACGATGCCCACCCACTCCAGGTCATAGTTGGACGCGCCGTGGTCGCCGCAGTTCTTGATGTGATCCCATACGCCGTACACGCAGCGCATCAGTTCGTCCCGCAGCTCCTCGGCCTGGTAGACGATGTGCTCGTACTGGCCTCCCAGCTCGAT
>CAZLYF010000290.1:0-2265 GCA_964563725.1 uncultured Oscillospiraceae bacterium | reverse complement strand
CGTCAATCCCGACGATATCAAAACTTGGGCGGACTATGAGGCCGCTTGCGATAAGATCAAGGCTGCCGGCTTCATCCCCATGCACATCGGCGGCAAAGACAGCTGGACCATCGGCATGTGGACCGTCACGATGTTTCCCAATGTGGTCTACAACGATGCGAACGTGACCTGGGAAGACCTCAATACCGGAAAGGCCAAATTCGCGGACGTCGAAGGCTTCAAATGGGCGCTCGACGTGCTGAATGATTTGGTGGCCCGCGGCTACGCCAACGAGGATTTCCTCTCCTGCACCTATGACATGGGCCAGCAGATGATCTCTGAAGGCGAAGCGGCCATGACGCTGCAAGGTTCCTGGTTCATCAATGAGTGCACCGTCAAGTATCCGGATACACATTTTAGCATGTACCCGTTCCCGTTCGTCGAGGAACCCAAGTTTGCCTCGGGTCAGTATTCAGGCTTTCTGGTGTTCAAGGACGCAGAATTCAGCCAGGAAGCGTTGAAATTCCTCGATTTCGTCGCGATACCAGAAAACATGGCCCAGATCAGCAGCGATTGGAATTTCATACCGCCCTTTGAGGCAAGCAAGACCGAGCTGCCGTACTGGATCAAGGATTTCATGGCGAGCTACCTCAATGAGGGCAACCTGCCCATCGAGGAAATGGCGATCACGTCGGCCATTGAGGTCGGGTACCTAACCACGCTGACCATCGACATGCTTGCGGGCGGCCAGACCTCGGAAGAGGTGTTGGCCAACTGGGACGCGAAGTTTGAGGAGCTGGCCACGCTGCGTCAGCTTGAGGGCTGGGTCAAGTAAGCTCCATTATGCTTCATCCGAAGAAATGCTTCGTCCAACGGGGCATTTCTTCGGATGTTGCGCGGATGAGAATTATGAAGGAACAGGATCAGCGGAGATGAGCAGGGGCAAGGGATATATGGCGCGGTTTTACAGTCCAATCTTTGCTTTGCCGGCCCTGGTTATTTTTTTGGTGTTCTTTATTCTTCCCACCTTCTCAGGCTTTTACTTCGCCTTTACCGACTGGAACCAGTATCTGCCCGGCGTCAACTTTATCGGTCTTGACAATATCCGCAAGATCTTCTCCGAAAGGGTATCGACCCTTGCGCTCAAGAATACCCTGATCTTCGCCTCGGTGACCACGGTAGGCAAAAACCTTTTCGGCCTCCTGCTTGCGCTGATGCTCAATACGAAGCTGCGGGGCCGCAACGCCTGGAGGGCGATCTTTTTTTCGCCTGCCGTATTGAGTACGATCATCATCGGTCTTGTCTTTTCGACGATCCTCCACCCAAAGGGCCTGCTCAACGCCGGCCTTTCCGCCTTTGGCCTGGATTTTCTCAAGCAGAAATGGCTCACAGACAAGGACCTGGTCATGTACACCGTCAGTTTTGTAGAAGTCTGGATGTACGCCGGCTTTCATATGGCGATCTATCTGGCGGGCCTTCAGAGCATTCCCACGGAATTTCTCGAAGCTGCGCGCATCGACGGCGCGTCTCCTGGCCAGCAGTTCCGGTACATCATCTTTCCGCTGATCATCCCTTCGTTCAACATCAACCTGATCATGGCGCTGATCGGCGGTTTCAAGGTTTTCGACATGGTTTTTATCCTCACCAACGGCGGTCCCGGGTTTGCCAGCCAGGTGGTGAGTACCATGGTATACAAGGCCTTTGGCGAAGGCCGCTGGGGATACGGCACAGCGCTCAACCTGATGCTGTTCATCATCATTTTCATCATCTCCAAAACAGTGCTTTCATTCCTGAGGAAAAGGGAGGTGGAGTACTGATGCGGAAGAAGGCGGGAAAGCTGCGTTTAAGGCGCGGCAAGGTCCTTCTGACGCTCCTGATGCTGGGGTTGAGCGTGTTTATTTTTGCGCCTCTGTGCATCATGCTGCTGGGTTCCCTCAAAGACGTGAAGGAAGCGGCCCAGCTGAGCCTGAGGTTGCCGACCGCGTGGCATTTTGAAAACTATGTGACAGTCTTCAACAAAGGCAAGCTGGGGCGGGCTTTCATCAACAGCGCCGCCATCGCAGTCTCTTCGGTCGTCCTGACACAGACCGCCTCCGCGATGGCATCCTTCTACCTCGCCCGCTCAAAATCACGGTTTTCAGGGGCGGTCTATTCCCTGTTCATGGTGGGTCTGATCGCGCCGGTGTCGCTGATCCCCACCATCAAGCTGCTGCAGCTGCTTCGCATCAACAACAGCTACCAGGGGATCATCCTGATTTTTTCAGCCACCAATATGGCGTTCTCGGT
>CAZLYF010000289.1:0-2291 GCA_964563725.1 uncultured Oscillospiraceae bacterium | reverse complement strand
AGATCGTCCGTTTCCTGCGGGTTCATTCCGGCGGCCGGCTCGTCCAGCAGGAGCAGCTGCGGCCTGGTCGCCAGCGCGCGGGCGATCTCCAGCCTGCGCTGCTTGCCGTAGGGGAGGGAGGTGGCCAGTTCGTCCCTGACGTCCTTCAGGCCCACCACTTCCAGCAGGTTCAGCGCCTCTTCCCGCATCTGCCTCTCTTCCCTGTAATTGAGCCGCAGGGTCGCGGTGAACAGGTTGCTGCTGCGGTGCAGGTGGGTGGCGATGAGGACGTTTTCAAACACCGTCTGGGTCTTGAACAGGCGGATGTTCTGGAAGGTCCGTGCGACACCTAGCTTGGTGATCCTGTCCGGCGTGTTGACGACGACTTCGGCCGGGAATTCCTTGTGGGTGCCGGCGTACAGCGCTTTCATCCTGCCTTCGGGCCGGTTGCTGACGATCAGGCGGCCTCGGTAGAGCACCTGCCCGCTGGTCGGGGTGTATACCCCGGTGACGCAGTTGAAGGCGGTGGTCTTGCCCGCGCCGTTGGGCCCGATCAGGGCCACGATCTCGCCCTGGTCGATCACCATGGACAGGTTGTCCACTGCGACCACGCCGCCAAACTGCATGGTGACGTGTTTCAGTTCCAGTACGTGCTCAGCCATTCTTCCTGCCCCCTTTCTTCAGGGACAGCCTGGAAGTGACGCGGCTGATGCTGAACTCCCTGTCGCCCATGATGCCCTTCCGGTAAAAGAGCACCACCGCCATGATGACGACGGAGAACACGACCATCCGGAAGCCGCTCCTCATCAGCGGGATCTGGAAGGAGCCGATCATCTGCTCGTTGTCCAGGAAGCGCAGCCACCACTCGCTGGCGGCGACGAAGAGGAAACTGGCGAGGATGGAGCCGGTGATGGAACCCATCCCGCCGATGACCACGATCAGCAGGATCTCATAGGTCATGGCGCTGGTGAAGGCAGCCGCCTGCACCGTGGTCTGGTACATCGCCAGCAGCGCGCCGCCGATGCCAGCAAAAAAGCTGCTGATGACAAAGGACATCTGTTTGTGCGCGAAGAGGTTGATGCCCATGGCTTCCGCGGCGATCTCGTCATCCCGGATGGCCTTGAAGGAGCGCCCGTAGGTGGAGTTGATCAGCAGCGCGATGAGCGCGATACAGACCCCCGCGACGACGAAGGGGAACAGGACCGTATCGTAGGTGGTGAACTTGCGCAGCAGGTTGGAGCCGTTGGTGATCGGGCCCAGCCCGTCGTACTGGAACACCGCGCGGATGATCTCCGCGAAGCCCAGCGTCGCGATGGCCAGGTAGTCGCTTTTCAGGCGCAGCACCGGCAGCCCGATGAGGAAGGCGAAGAAGGCGGCGGCCAGCCCCGCCAGCACGATGGACACCAGCGTGGGCAGCGTGAACTGCACCAGCCCGCCTGCGTAGTACTGGTAAACCTGTGACCGGGTCGCCGTTTCAATGGTGAAGATCGCGTAGGTATAGGCGCCGATGAGCATGAAGCCCGCCTGCCCCAGGGAAAAAAGCCCCGTGAAGCCGTTGAGCAGATTCATGGACACCGCGATGAGCGCGTAGATGACGCCTTTCTTGAGCACCGTGACCAGCATGGAGGAGGGGCCGACGGTGTTTTCAAGGATGAAGACCCCCGCGTAAAGGGCCGCGATGAGCACCGCGAACACGCCGGCGCGGCGGGCTTTCTCGGCCGTCGTAAAGCTGAACAGGAGGATCACGGCCGATACCGCCAGCAGGAACAGGCCGGCCGCGACGAAGGAGGGCGCCTGACTGAACACGAACAGGTCGAAGCTGTTTTTTTCGTCCAGCAGAAGGGCCCCGGCGTACTTGCCGGTGTAGCGTTCCAGGGCGCGGATCGTCTTCTCCCTTTCGCCCTCCCTGAGATACTCAAGGACCTTGTCCCGCGTGTCCGCCATCTTTTCGTCCCCGAGGGCGGCGCCGGAAGGGTCCAGGCGGTCAAGCAGCGAGGGGAGCCTGCCCAGCGAAGCGCCCGAGTAGGCGATGAGCGCGACGGACAGGGCAGCCAGGAGCAGGGCCGCGGCGCGTCTGAATGCTTTCATCGTGACCCCTCCTACACTTTCTCCGTCGCTGCTTCGCCAAACAGGCCGGTCGGCTTGAAGATGAGGATGATGATGAGCAGCGCGAAGGTGAAGGCGTCCGAGAACGTCGTCAGGCCCACGGCTTTGATGATGTTTTCGCTGATGCCGATGAGGAAGGCGCCGATCACGGCGCCGGGGATGGACCCGATGCCGCCGAAGACCGCGGCCACGAAGGCCTTGAGGCC
>CAZLYF010000288.1:0-2296 GCA_964563725.1 uncultured Oscillospiraceae bacterium | reverse complement strand
TCTTTGATCTTGGCGGCGTCACCCTTGAAGTCATCCCGGTCCCTGGCCATACCGCCGGCAGCGTGGCCCTGCTGTGCAGAAAACACCGTATCCTGTTCACGGGAGACGCGGTCAACGGCCATCTGTGGATGCAATTGGAGGAGTCCCTCCCCCTGAAGGCGCTCAAGGAGTCGCTTGAGAAACTGCTTCGTACCTACCGCTCCGATTTCGACTACATCCTGACCGGACACGGCAAGGGATTGGAAGACGCGGTAACAGCGGATGAACTGCTGGAAGGCGTCGCCGGCCTTCTGCAGGGCGAATGCGGCAATGATCACCCCTATCAATGGTTCCAGCAAACGGATATGGCGCATCCCTTCGGCAGGAACGGGGAACACCTCATCGCCTACAACAAGGTCCGGCTGGATATTGAGCGCGGACTCAGGGAACCGTATCCACCCATCAGGCATATTGCGAGCAATCCTTCCCTGGATGGGATGGCGGATGTTCAGCTGGACATCGTCTACTCCGAAGCGACGGGGCAGGAGCTGAAACTGGCCCTGTTGACCCCCTGGGGCATAAAGGAAAAGAAGGCCCCTCTGCCCCTTGTGGTGTTTGTACAAGGCAGCGGTTTCAAGTTTCCGAATATCGGATATGAATTGGGGCAGCTGGCATTCTATGCCAGAAACGGTATCGCCGTGGCAACGGTCACGCATCGCAATTGCCTTGAGGGGAATCCCTTTCCCGCCTATTTGCAGGACGTCAAGACGGCCATTCGCTTCCTTCGTCATCATGCGAGCAAATACAATATCGACGGTACCAGGATCGGGGTCTTCGGCACCTCGTCCGGGGGCAACGCGGCTTTGCTGGCGGGCCTGACCGGGGATGATCCCAGATTCAGGACCGACGAATATTCCGGGGAATCCGACGCGGTGCGCCTGGTGGTGGAATGCTTCGGGCCTACGTACCTGGAACCACTGCTGGACTACATCGCCGCGGATCCCAACCCTGATGGGAATATTTTTCGAGCTCTTGCCGGCAATCGGGACCTAAAGGAACTGCTTAAGGACATCAGCCCGATGAATCATGTTCAGGCAGGGAGAACGTATCCGCCTTTCCTTCTCATGCATGGCAATGTGGACAGCACGGTGCCTTATCAGCAGATGCTCATCATGTTCCGGCGGCTGTATGACGCCGGCGCTGACGTACAGGCTGTCTGCGTGGATAATGCCCCCCATGAGGGAAGCTTTTGGAGTTGGGAACTGCACAACATTATCCTCGGTTTTCTCAAGGAGAAGCTGTAAAAAGACACCATGCAAATGGACTCTGCCCATAAGAATGGGTTCCGACGCGGGATGGGGGAGAAAGGCCTTCCGGTTCGTTTCCGAGCAGGAACCAATCGTACGATTGCTATGAAAACTTGCATCCCGACCTGCCTGAGGAGATCATCATGGACATCTTTTTCATTCGGCACGCCAAGGCCCGGGAACGAAACCCCGCCCTCCCGGACGCCGGGCGGGAACTGGTGGAAAAAGGCCGGAGAGAAACGCTGGAAGCTATTCCGTACCTGAAAAAACAGCTGAAGCCGGGGCAGGAAATCCATATATTCACCAGCCCGGCAGCCAGGGCACTTCAAACGACGCAGTTGATTGCGAAGGGACTGGGGTTGACACAGATCCCCGTGCAGCTGGACGGCATATACACCGGCGAGACGGAGGCCCTGTTCCGTGAACTGGCTGCCCTGCCGGAGGCCAGTTGCGCCCTGGTGGTGGGGCACGAGCCCTACCTGGGGTCATTTTGCGGGATGATCAGCGGCGAATCGATTTCCTTCAAGAAAAGCGGTATGGCTGGCTTCTCGCGGACGGGAAGCGATCCGCTCAGGGCGGCAAGGTTCTGGCTGCACCGGGCGGAGGCGGACCTGGCAACCTGCGCCGCACCCTGAACCAGGCGCCGGACAAGGCGACACTGCCCCGGCGAGGGCTGCATGCCCTGCGGCACACCTTCGCCACGAACGTGCTGCATTCCGGCATGGATGTGCGCACCCTGTCGGAGATGCTCGGCCATTTGAAGATCGCGTTCACCCCGCAGACCTATGTGCGCAGCAGCATGGACATCAGCGGAAGGCGCTGGAGGCGATGGAGGACATCGCCCGATAGCGCAAGTGCGGGAAACCAAACTGCCATTGCGCAAGGGACGGCTCCAAGGGTCACGGCCCAAGCTGGTCCTTGACAAGCGCAAAACAAGGAAAAACACAGACCAGGATCATTCCGGAAGGGCCGGCTCTCGATGCCGCAAAAGAACAGATGGCGGAATACAG
>CAZLYF010000287.1:0-2345 GCA_964563725.1 uncultured Oscillospiraceae bacterium | reverse complement strand
GGACAACATGCGGGAGGTGGCGGTCACCGAGGGCGACAAGGTGGAAGCCCAGATCAAGCTTGGCTGGAGCGTGAACGGCTGGGGGATCGGCGACCTGATCGGCCGGGTGGACGGCGTCAGCGAGGCGCAGGTCGACGAAAAGATGCTTGAGTACCGGGACAGATACGACATCGACACGGAAGATATCGAAGCCGTGCGCTACCAGGCGCGCCTGGAAGCGGCGCTGGAAGGCTTTCTTGAGGAGGGGGGCTTCGGCGCCTTCACCGACACCTTCCAGGACCTGCAGGGGATCAGGCAGCTGCCGGGGCTGGCGGTGCAGAACCTGATGCGGGACGGTTACGGCTTCGGGGCGGAGGGGGACTGGAAGACTGCGGCCCTGGTCCGGGTGATGAAGCTGATGGCCCGGGGGCTCCCTGGCGGCACCGCCTTCATGGAGGACTATTCCTACCATCTGGACCCCGACGACGAGGGGATCCTCGGCGCGCACATGCTGGAAGTCGATCCGGACATCGCCGCGGACCGCCCGCGCGTCGTCGTGCACCCGCTGGGGATCGGAGGCAGGGAGGACCCAGCCCGGCTGATCTTCAGGACGGGCGAGGGCGACGCGATCTGCGCCTCGCTGGTGGACATGGGCGGGCGGATGCGCATGATCGTCAACGACGTGCTCGCCTGCGGCCCCTTCAGGGACATGCCCAGGCTCCCCGTCGCGCAGGTGATGTGGAAGCCCCTTCCCAGCCTCTCCACGTCCGCCGAGGCGTGGATCCTCTCCGGCGGCGCGCATCATACGGCGCTCAGTTACCAGCTCAACGCCGGCCACCTGCGTGATTTCTGCGACATCCTCGGCATCGAGTTCGTGCACATCGGCAGGCATACGAAGATCCCTGAACTGATGAAGGAATTGGCGCTGGGCGACCTTTTGTGGAAATTCAGGTAGAGGCCGCCGGGGGCCCCGCGTCCGCGCGCCGCCCCGCGGCGCCATAAAGGAGCGAACATGCTGTCGCAGCTGAAACGGCAGGTCTTTGAAGCCAACATGATGCTGCCGGCCCAGGGGCTGGTCACCCTCACCTGGGGCAACGTGTCGGGGATCGACCGCGCAAGCGGGCTCTTTGTCATCAAGCCCTCCGGCGTGCCCTATGAGGAGCTCCGGGAGGACGACATGGCCGTGGTCGGCCTCGACGGGAGAAAGGCGGAAGGGCGCCTCAACCCCTCCTCGGACACGCCCACGCACGCCGAGCTCTACAGGAGGTTTCCCCATATCGGCGGCATCGTGCACACCCATTCCCGCTGGGCGACGGTCTGGGCGCAGGCGGGGCGCGGCATTCCCGCCTACGGGACCACGCACGCGGATTATTTTCACGGGACTGTTCCCTGCTGCCGCGGGCTGACCGAGGAAGAGGTGCGGGAGGCCTACGAGCTGTTTTCCGGCAGGGTCATCGCCGACCATTTCGAAAGGGAGGGCCTGGACCCCAGACACGTGCCCGGCGCGCTGCTTATGTCCCACGGGCCCTTCGCGTGGGGGAAGGACGCCAGGGAAGCCGTCCACAACGCGATCGTGCTGGAGGAAGTGGCCCGGATGGCCTTCCTGACCGAACAGCTCGCGCCCCTGGCGCCCCGCGGCCCCATGCCGGATCATGTGCTGAACAAGCACTTTGAACGAAAGCACGGCCCCGGCGCCTACTACGGCCAGGGAGAACCCCCGCCCAGCGCGGGCGGCTGACCGGCCGCGGGAGGCGAAACAAGTTATAAATAACCCCTCCCACGAGAGCCGTTGGGAAGGTTTCTGCGTTGACAGGCTCCGGTTACGAAGCTACAATATGCTCAGGACAGGTTTCGTGCGCGGCGTCCTTGCCCGCATCCCGTCGTTTCCCCTGCCGCGCCCCATAACCGCCCCCTCTCCGCGCTGCGGAGAAATCAGAATTGGAGGGAACATGCCATGAAAAAGACTCTTGCGCTCCTGCTAGCCCTTCTGCTCGCCGTCTCTCTGGCCTCCGCCGCCTTCGCGGCTGAGGACTGGGAGATCGTCGTCGTTCCCAAGGACGCGTCCAACCCCTGGTTCGTCCACATGAAAACGGGCGTCGACGCCTACGCCCAGGCGCATGGCGTCAATGCCTACCAGAAGGGCACCGCGGAGATCGACGCCACGCTGCAGGCGCAGCTGGTGCAGGACCTCATCGCGGCCGGCGTGGACGCCATCTGCGTCGTGCCCGTCAACCCGGAGTCCCTGGAGCCCGTGCTCAAGCAGGCGATGGACGCCGGCATCGTCGTCATCGCCCATGAGGGCGCCTCGCTTACCAACGTCCATTACGACATCGAAGCCTTCTCCAACGAGCAGTACGGCGCCTTCA
>CAZLYF010000286.1:0-2356 GCA_964563725.1 uncultured Oscillospiraceae bacterium | reverse complement strand
CAAGGGGCGCAGGGCTCCTTCCCTTCCCCCTCTCCCGCTTCCCGTCCCGGCGCCGCAAAAGAATCTTCACAGACGCTTGTGCTTGAACCCTTTCGCCAGTATAATGGAAGACCGGCACGTCCTTGCGCCGCGCTGTGACGTGGCGCCATATGTCCATGAGGAGGTGAAAGTCAATGAGGTACGAACTGGTGTACATCATCGACCCCGCTGTTGAGGAGGAAGCCCGCAAGGAACTGATCGCGCGCTTCGGTTCAATGATCGAGAGCAACGGGGGCATGGTGGAAAAGGTTGACGAGTGGGGCAAGCGGCGTCTCGCCTACGCGATCAACTACAAAACGGAAGGTTTCTATGTGCTGGTGACCTTCACGGCCGGATCCACCGTTCCCAGGGAGATCGAGCGTAACCTGGGCAACACCGATGGGATCATCCGGTATCTGATCACGCGTCTGGAAACGAAGCGGAGCAATGTCAAACCCCGTGCGCTGCGGCCTGCAGTCCCTGTCCCGGCGCCTGTCGCCGTCGCCGCGCCTGTCGCCGCCGCCGCGCCTGTCGCCGCCGCCATTGTTCCGGAAGCGGAAGCGCAGCTGCCAAGCAAGCAGGACACGCAGGTCGAGTAAAGGGGGCGTTACCTGTTGAACAAGCTGTTTATCGTGGGCAACCTGACCCGTGACCCGGAGCTGCGCAGCACAGGCAGCGGCATTCCTGTGTGCACCTTTACGGTGGCGGTCAATCGCCGCAGGCAAAGCAATGCGGAAGCGGGACAGCCCGAGGCGGATTTTTTCCGCGTGACAACCTGGCGGCAGCTGGCGGAAAACTGCAGCCGTTATTTGGCAAAGGGACGGAAGGTCGGCGTGGTGGGGACACTGACGCTGCAGACCTACACCGGAAACGACGGCCAGACGCGCTCCAGTCTTGAAGTGCAGGCGGATGAGGTCGAATTCCTCTCTCCGAAGGGGGAAGCCGGGGAGCAGCCGGCGCAGCCCCAACAGCCGTCTCCTTCCCAGAACAACGGTTTTGTCCAGGTGGACGATGACGAGCTGCCGTTCTGACGCGGCAGCTGCATAAGGAGGAACAGACATGTCCGACGACCGAAACGACAAACGGCCCCGGCCGCGGGGAGGCCGCAGGCCCAGGCGGAAGGTATGCGACTTCTGCGCGGGCAAGGTGGAATATATCGACTACAAGGACGTCAACCGCCTGCGCAGGTATATCAATGAACGCGGGAAGATTTCGCCCAGGCGGATGATGGGCACCTGCGCGAAGCATCAGCGTCAGCTTTCCGAGGCGATCAAACGCGCGCGCGCGATCGCGCTGATGCCCTTCGCCGCCGACTAGGCGTCCCGCCCCCCGCCCCTGAGCCCCGCACGCGGGGCTCTTTACGTTTCCCGTCTCAGCTGCCGGGCGATATCGTCAAGGGCCGAGCCGACCTGCGGGGCAGACCGCCTGATCTCATCGATCCTGGCATATCCGTGCATGACGGTGGTGTGGTCCCTGCCTCCGAGCATCCCGCCGATCTTTGGAAGGGACGCATCGGTGAGTTTTCTGGAAAGATACATCACGATTTGACGCGGAACGGTCACGTCACGGTTACGCCGCGTCCCGCAAAGATCGGCTACGGGGACGCCGTAATACGCGGAAACGACATTCATCACGTCTTCAGGAGTGACGCTCCGCACCGTCTGCTTTGAGAATACCTCCCTGAGGGCTTCTTCCGCCAGCTGCATGGAGATCGGCTTGTTGACCAGCGAAGAATACGCAACCAGTCGCGTAAAGCTCCCTTCCAGTTCGCGGATATTGCTGTCCACCTTCTGCGCGATCATCTCAAGCACGTCATCCCCGACCGCGACCACTTCATCATCGGCCTTGCGGCGCAGGATCGCGCAGCGCGTGTCCAGATCCGGTTTCTGGATATCTGCGATCAGTCCCCATTCGAACCTGCTTCGCAGCCTCTCTTCAAGCTTCGCAATCTCCCTTGGAGGCCGGTCGCTGGAGATGATGATCTGCTTGCCCGCGTTGTGGAGCGCGTTGAAGGTATGAAAAAACTCTTCCTGCGTGCTGTCGCGCCCTGCGATGAACTGGATGTCGTCGATGAGGAGAACGTCCACGCTGCGGTATTTTTCCCTGAACATGGCGTTCCTGTTGGTCTGGATCGCGGCGACCAGTTCGATGGTGAATGTCTCGCTGGTCACATACTCAAGGCGTGTGCTGGGCTTCTGCCTGAGCGTATAGTGCCCGATGGCGTGCATCAGATGGGTCTTCCCCAACCCGACCCCCCCATAGATGAACAGCGGGTTGTACGCGTCCGCCGGCGCTTCACCGCCGCCGAGACCGTGTCGCGACCGGATGCGGTGCTGCT
>CAZLYF010000285.1:1397-2390 GCA_964563725.1 uncultured Oscillospiraceae bacterium | reverse complement strand
CCCTTGAGGAAGTCGGCAGGGAGTTTCTCGTGACGCGGGAAAGGATCCGCCAGATCGAGGCGAAGGCGCTCCGCAAGCTCCGTCATCCAAGCAGGAGCAAGAAACTGAAGGATTTCCTGGATTGAGTCCGGGGACCGTTCCTCTCCCGCCTCCGAAACTGGACGAGCGGCTCGCCGAGGCGGCGGCTTGTTTCCCGGCCTGCGAAAGAGGGGCCGACATCGGGGCCGATCATGGACGCCTTTCGTGCTGGCTGCTCGCAAAAGGCCGGTGCCGGCATATGACGGTCAGCGACATCAGCGCAGCCTCGCTGGAAAAAGCCAAGGCCCTCCTGGCGAAGCACGGCCTTGATCACCTTGCCGATTTCGTGGTGGCGGACGGTTTTGACGCCATCAACGGCCCGGTCGGAGCCGTCGCGATCTGCGGCATCGGGGGCCTCACCATCGCGGGGATGCTCGAAAACGCCTGGCGCGCGGGAGCGGCTCCCCTGGTCATTTCTGCGCAGGGCAGGCAGCCCGCCGTTCGCGAAGGCCTGGCTGCCGCCGGATACTCGATTCCGCAGGAGCGTGTGCTGCGAAGCGCCGGCCGCTTCTACACGGTCATCTGCGCCCGGCGCGCACCGGAGGCCTACACGGCCAGGCAGCTGTTCGTCGGCCCTTCCCTCGTGGGCAGCGTCTCGGCCGGCGTCGCGGAATACCTTCAGTGGCGTCTTGCCGCAGCCGACAGGGAACGGGGCCCTGCAGGCGGGCTGCACCGGACCTGGATCAGGGAGGCGATCGGGGATGCGCAGCGCAACAGTCCGAACGATATACAGATGGATCGATTCGGCCGCACCTTTTGACTCACAGGAAGAATACGACAACAGCGGCCTGCTGCTGGGAAGTCAGGACGCCACTGTCGGGACCGTCCTGCTTGCCCTGGACGCGACGCCCGCGGTGGTCAGGGAAGCGGCCGCCGCGGGCGTGGCACCGCAGATCTGGAAGCCGCAGGCGGTGC
>CAZLYF010000285.1:0-1387 GCA_964563725.1 uncultured Oscillospiraceae bacterium | reverse complement strand
CATCCGCTGATGTTTCGCCCTCTCAGGAGCCTCAACGAGGAGGAGTACGAGGCGGCGGTGATCAGCCTCCTGGTCAGGAAACGGATTTCTTTGATTGCGGCGCATACGAACCTCGACCGGACCGCTTTGAGCGGCAGCGCGGCGGTCGCGGCGCTGCTGAACCTGGAAAAGACCAGAAAAGAAGGCGCTTTCCTGTTCCTGGGGGAGCTGCCCTTCCCCCTCGCGGCGGAGGCGCTCCGGGGCCTCACAGCCCGCCTGCTGGGAGGGCCGGCGCTTCTGTACGGGAGACGGGACGCGCTCATCCGAACGCTTGCGGTGTGCGGAGGCGCCTGCGGGGACGCTTACGGGCAGGCCCGCGCGGCGGGCGCTGACGCCTTGCTGACCGGAGAGGTCAGGCATCACGACGCGGTCGCTGCGGCGGGCAGCGGATTCGTTCTGCTCAGCGGCGGTCATTTCCATACGGAAGCGCCCATGCTGCCTCTGCTCGCGGCGGGTTTACAAAAAGGCATGGATGAATTACAATACAAGGTGCGTATCCGCGTATCCGAGTCGGATCCGTATGTTTCTTTCGGGCTGAAGGAGGATGAATGAACCAGATTGAGCTGTTGTGGGAATACCAGCAGGCGGATATTGAATCAGACGGCCTGGACAGGGCCATCAAACGCTCCCCCAAGCGTTTGAAGCTGCTGAAACTCAGGGAGTCCCTGCAGGACCAGCAGAAGACCCTCCGGGAGATCGAGGATGAGGTCGTCGCCATGGTCGACAGGACGGACGCCCTCAAGGATGCGATCCTGCTCGCGGAGGAGCAGCTCAAGCAGCTGCAGGCGCGCATTCAGGAGAATCCCGCCCACTGCAGCGAGGACACCCGCGCCTTCGTCATGGAGGCTCAGCACCTGCTGGGCAGCCTTGACGACTATGAACAGGAAACCAAGCGGATCAGGAAGAATGCCGCCGACCGCGACAGAAAACAGAGGGACATCAAGCTTCGCGCGTTGAAATGCAAGGAGGAGTTCGACGAACTGCGGGTCGAGTACGAAGCGGAATACAAGGAGAGATCGGCCGAACTCGAACGCCTGCGCGCCGTTGCGGAGGAGAAGCTCAGAGGCGTCGAAGCCGCCTACATCGAGAAGTACCGGTCGATCAAACTCCGCTGCGCGCCGCCGATGGCGAAGCTGACAAACGGGCAGTGCGGCGGCTGCAACATGTCTTTCCCTTCATCGGTTCTGCACGACATCAGGGCTGGAAAACTGGTCGAGTGCGAAACCTGCGGACGCATGATCCTCGGTTGACGCTGGTATGTGAGGTAGCCAAATGGCCGCGTGCCCCGCGAGGGGCATGAGGAAAGTCCGAGCACCGCAGGGCAGGGTGCCAGCTAACGGCTGGTGGA
>CAZLYF010000284.1:0-2394 GCA_964563725.1 uncultured Oscillospiraceae bacterium | reverse complement strand
GGAGGTCGGAAGCATGAACGACGTGTTGAGGGTCATCCAAAAAAGGCGAAGCGTACGGCGCTACTGCCCGGAACAGTTGCCGGACAGGGAACTTGCGCTGATCCTGGAAGCGGGGCGTGCCGCGCCCAGCGCCAGGAACAACCAGAAGAATCACTTTCTGGTCATCCGGAACGCTGAAACGCTCAGCCGGCTCCGGGCGCTGGTGACCCGGGAATTTAAAGCCATGGAAATCACGGAAGGCATGCCCGCCAGCCTGGTCAGCCCGATCACCCAGGCGCGGAAAGGGAGCTACGACTTTTTCTACAGCGCGCCCACGCTGATCGTCGCCGCGAACGAAAAAGGCTATCTGAACGCGATAGCGGACTGCGCGTGCGCCCTGGAAAACATGATGCTGGCCGCCGCCTCGCTGGACGTCGGCTCCTGCTGGATCAACCAGCTGCACTGGCTGGACAGCAACGCCGCGGTCCGGGTTTTCCTGTACGAACTCGGGCTTGGCGAAACAGAAACCGTATGCGGCGGCCTGGCCCTCGGTTACGCGGAAGGGGAGCTCCCGGGCCCGATCAGGATTTTCGGAAACAAGATCACCTTCGTACGCTGACTCGTCAGCGGCCCTCAGCCCGCTGAGCCGGCCTCGCCGTCGCAGTACTGCCCGCCGAGCACCATGCCTCCGCTTTTCTTGTAGGAGGCTGCGTGGGATTCCGCCTCTCTGCGGAAGGCCTTGTTGGCAAACTTCAAGAAATAGTGTTCCCTCATCAGCTTCAGGTCGTCCATGTATTTCGCGACGCCCATCGCACAGACCCGCATGAACAGCAGCCTGTCGAGGGAAACCACCATCATCTCCCCCTCGTCCGCCGCGTCATGGGCGTAAAAGCCGTAGTCCAGCAGCGCGATGCTCCTCCACAGCTTCAGCTCGCCCAGCACGACGCACAGGTCCCCGGAAAGATCCACGCGGCGCTCCGGAAACCTGTCCGCCAGGGCGTCGTAGTCCGCGCCGGCGACGACCAGGTCCACGTTGGGCCCGGATTTCCGGATGCCATAGTATTCCATGGCCATGCCGCCGATCACGATGGGTTTCCTTGAGAAGACCAGCCCGGCAGTGCGCAGCTTCCCGCCGATGCTCCGGATCTGTCTTTTCACCGTTACCACCTCCCCTATGCGCCCGGGACCGTCCGGGCCACGGCCACCTTTCCCCGTGGCGGGGCCTCACACAAACAGCTGCAGGCTGACGGCCATCAGGGCCATTCCGGCGATCAGGCCGTAAATGGACAGATGATGCTCCCCGTATTCCCTGGCGGAGGGCAGCAGCTCGTCCAGGCTGATGTAAACCATGATGCCCGCGACCGAGGCGAAAATGATGCCGAACATCACGTCCCCGAAGAAGCGCAGGAGCACCAGGTACCCGATGATCGCGCCCAGGGGCTCCGACAGTCCGGACAGGAAGGAAAGCATAAAAGCCTTTTTGCGGCTTCCGGTCGCGTAGAACACGGGCACGGCCACGCCAATGCCCTCGGGGATGTTGTGGATGGCGATGGCGACGGCGATGGGGATGCCCAGATTGGGGTCTTTGAGCGCTGCGGTGAAGGTGGCCAGTCCCTCCGGAAAATTGTGGATGGCGATCGCCAGCGCCGTGAACAGGCCCATGCGCATCAGATCTGCCTTGTGCGACTCGCTTTTGCCGTCCATCTCTTCGACGGTGTGGACCTCGTGCGGGTTTTCCTTTTCCGGGATCAGCTTGTCGATCAGCGCGATGAGCAGGATGCCAAGGAAAAATCCCCCTACAGTCGCCCAGCTCCCGCTGCGGACGCCCAGGGCCTCCGTCAGGGCGTTCCTTGCCTTCGGAAAAATCTCCACGAAGGAGACATAGATCATGACCCCCGCCGAAAAGCCCAGGGCGACTGACAGGAACTTCGTGCTGGTTTTTTTGGTCAGCAGGGAAAGCGCGCTGCCCACGCCGGTGGAAAGCCCGGCGAACAGCGTGAGAAGAAAGGCAAACAGGACGTTGGATGAGGCCATGCGGATCTCCTTTCCGGCGCGGGAGACGGCCGGCGCATCTTTGGTATGCGCGACAATGGTAAAGCAAGCGCGGAACGGTGTAAAGGGCGCTTGCCGCGCAGGCGGGAAGCAGCCGCTGCGCGGCTAAGAAGCGCGCCTGCGGCGCAAAAAGTCGTAGGAACTCCGGAAATGAGGGAAACAACAGGGCAACGCCCGGGAGCGTTAGGGTAACGCCGGGAGTATAGTCAGGCAAGAAAAAACCCGAAGGACCCCAGACAATTTTGGCTGTTGACACATCAACTGGTCTGTGATAATTTATAGCCGTCGGAACGGTTCCGAAATCCCATTGGTCTGTTGGCTCAGTTGGTAGAGCACATCGTTCACATCGATGGGGTCACTGGT
>CAZLYF010000283.1:0-2440 GCA_964563725.1 uncultured Oscillospiraceae bacterium | reverse complement strand
TCTTCCTGTTTGATTACAAGGCGTCAGACCCCGAACGCCACAAAGAGCTTTGCGGGCAGGACAACCGCCTGATCATGGAAAACCTGGAATTCCTGTACGCACTCGGAGGGAGGATCATTTTGCGGCTGCCGCTGATCCCCGGGGTGAATGACGACGACGGTCACCTGCGCGCGGTGGCGAATCTGTTGAAGACCCATCCGGACATCGAATGCGGGGAGATCATGGCCTACCACCGTCTCGGCGTTGCCAAGACGCGTCAGCTTGGGATAACTCAAATGCCGGTCGACCTGCCCAATGCCACCCAGGCGCAGAAGGAGGCGTGGCTCAACAGGTTCAGGGAACTGGGCGCCGAGAATGTCATTCTTGGTTAAATGTGAATTTATGCGCGGGGCGCATAAAAATAAAAGGAGGGTTTGACATGATGTCAACAAAAAAGGCTTTGGCGATGCTGCTGGCATTGGCACTGATGCTGGCAGGGACGGCGGCGCTGGCGGAGGGGAAAGACATTCTCGTTTCCCGCTGGGCAGGACCCCACGCCGATTTCCAGAAGCAGGTAGTGAAGGGGTACACCGCAGACCAGGTGACCATCGATGACGTGGACTACGGCAACATGAAGCAAAAGCAGATCCTGTCCTTCCAGTCCTCTCAGGGCGACAGCACCTATGACGCGGTCTGGGTAGACTGCAAATGGATGAACGAGTACATCACCAACGGATACCTTCAGCCCATCGATGACTTCGTCGCGGAAGCCGGCCTGGACCTGAGCATCTACGCGGAAGGCATGCTGGCCGGCTGCTACGGAGACGACGGCAAGCTCTACGGCCTGCCCACCTTCGCGCAGACCCTGATCCTGTCCTATGACAGCGCCGCGCTAGAGCGCGCCGGCCTGGCCGTGCCCACCTCCGCCGAGGAGCTGGTAGCGGTCGCCAAATGGTTCAAGGAGAACGAGGGCACCGGCATCGCGCTGCCCGCCAGACAAGGCACCGCATCCACCCAGGTGTTCGCACAGCTGATGTTCTCCTCCGGCGGGGATTTCTTCGATGAAAACGGCGACCTTGCGATCAACAGCGAGGCGGGCATCTACGCCGCCAAAATGTATGACGAACTGTGCAAGTACGGCGTGGACGGCGTTTTGGCCTGGCATCATGACGAGACCTGCGAGGCTGTCCGCACCGGCGTGGCCCCCATCGGCATCACCATCAGCGGCCTGCTGTACCTCAACGCAAATCCGGAGCTTTCCACCATCGTGGATACCGTGGGGTATGCGCCGCTGTCGGGCAGCATGGGCGCTTCCGCCAACAACGCCTTCTGGGTATGGGGCGTGGCTGCCAACAGCCCCGACCCCAGGGAAGCCTTTGACTTCATCGCCTGGCTGACCAGCCCGGAAACAGAAAAGGCGCAAACCATGGGGAACCAGCAGATCAGCGCCATCACCTCCCTGTCCAACGACCCCGAGGTGCTGGCCAAGACCCCCTTCCTGGCGGTCGTGATGGACGTGCTGGCCAACGGCAAGATGTACCCCGTGACCAAAAACATTCAAACCATGTCCGACGCCCTGATCCTGGGTCTTTCCGAGATCTCCTCCACAGACGTTGACCCCGCTGAAGTCATGAACCGCATCGTCAATGATCTGAAGGATGTCGACTTCGGCATGAAGAAGTAAAGGCTTGTTCCATCCAGCCGCCGGGCAGGCTATGGCTGCCCGCCCGGCGGCGTGTTGACATGGAGGGAACTGATATGCGGAGAAAGCCGAAAATCTTCTACTGGTCGTTCGAGCGCGGCGATCTGCTGCCCCTGCTCCTGCTGCTGCCCGCGCTGATCCTGGTGACGTTCGTCATGGTCATGCCGCTCCTGTACGGGCTGTTTATCAGCCTGTTTCATTTTGACATGGGGCCCCTGAATCTCAAGACGGATTTTGCGGGCATCGGGAACTACGCAAGGCTGTTTTCCGACGCTGTGGCGCACAAGAGCATTTGGAATACAATACGGTTTTCCATCGGGGCCATCGCGGGCGACATGGTCTTCGGTACGCTCGCGGCTGTGATCATCTTTCAGCTGACCCGCAGGGAAGCCTTCTTCGTCCGGCCTATCGTGACGATGCCG
The DNA here is from genome assembly GCA_964563725.1 of uncultured Oscillospiraceae bacterium. Classification (GTDB taxonomy): domain Bacteria; phylum Bacillota; class Clostridia; order Christensenellales; family Aristaeellaceae; genus CAZLYF01. Next base: position 337 of record CAZLYF010000283.1, on the reverse strand, counting down.
CTGCTGATTTCGCCCATCATCATCAGCCTGATGTGGAGGTACATTTATGATCCCCAGGGGATCCTGTATTGGATCCTGAAGCGTTTCGGCCTTGGGATCGCCGTCTTTCCCGGCGTGACCGGCGAGAGCACGGCGCTGCTTTCGGTCATCATCGCCCATTGGTGGCAGGTGGTCCCTTTTTACATCATCGTGCTGACGGCCGGCCTGGTCTCCATCCCGCAGGAATTGTATGAGGCGGCGTACGTGGACGGCGCCGGGGGGTTCCGGGCTTTCAGGGAAATTACGCTTCCGCTGCTGAAAAAGGTGTTTGAATGGGGTTGGGAAGTGCGCCCGTCGC
>CAZLYF010000282.1:0-2441 GCA_964563725.1 uncultured Oscillospiraceae bacterium | reverse complement strand
CGCCAGTGGCGGAAACAGGTGGGAGGAGGCCCAGTGAACAAGAGAGCCTGAAGGCTTGGCCGCGCAGACGACCATTGGGAACTGAGGCACGTGAGTGAACGAGCAGGCTGAGCGTTCAACACCAGGACTGAACCATGTCCTGATTTGTACATGCTCCCTCTGGTCACTCTGCCCTCAGCCCTCAGCACTCAGCACTCCCGCTGCTCCCTATTCCCTACTCCCTATTCCCTACTCCCTATTCCCTACTGCGCCCCTGACCGCCTCCTCCAGCGCGTCCAGCCGCAGCAGCGCCTCCGCCTCCGTGGCCGCGGACGCGCTCAGGTAGGCCTTGAGCAGGGGCTCCGTGCCGGAGGGCCGCGCTACGACGCGGCCGGACTGCCCGAAGTCCAGGCTCAGCACGTCGCTGACCGGCAGTCCCGTGCCGGCTTCAAGGTAGTCCGTCACCCGTGGCGCCCCAAAGCCGCCCAGAGCGGGGGACGCGCGCAGCTCCGCCATCACCCGCCGCATCCTCTCCGAGCCGTCCGCCCCCTCAAAGGGGAAGCTCAGGAGCCGGCTCAGCCAGCAGCCGTATTTTGCCCGTAGCTCTGAAAGGGCGTCCAGGAGGGTCATCCCTCTTGAAAGATAATGGGACGCCATCTCGCACAGGAGCATGGAGGCGCAGACCGCGTCCTTGTCCCGTACATAGGTCCCGGCGAGGTAGCCGGCGCTCTCCTCGAAGCCGAAGAGGAAACGGTCCGTGCCGCCCTCCTTTTCAAGGAGACCGATCTGCTCGCCGATATACTTGAAGCCCGTCAGCGTGTCCCTGAGCTCCACGCTGTATTCAGCCGCGACGGCTTCCGCCATCGGCGCGGTCACGATCGTCTTCACGGCGACCGGGCGGGCGGGCATGCGGCCCTGCGCGGTCCGGCAGGCGCAGATGAAGTGAAGCAGCAGGACGCCCACGTCGTTGCCGGACAGGAAGCGGACCCCGCCCGCGGCATTGACGCCCACGCCCACCCGGTCGCAGTCCGGGTCGGTCGCCAGGCAGAGATCGGCGCCCGTATCCACGGCCAGCCTGGCCGCCAGCGCCATCGCCTCAGGGTGTTCCGGGTTCGGTTTCGGGCAGGTCGGGAAGCGGCCGTCGGGCGCCGCCTGCTCGGACACCACGGTTACGCGGATCCCCGGCAGCCTGCCAAGCACCCGGACGACAGGCCCGGCGCCAGTCCCGTTGAGCGGCGAATACACCACATGCAGGGGCTGCGCGGGTTTCAGCACGCTTTGGCGGAGCACCGCCTCCTCGTAAGCTTCCATCAATTCCGCGCCGATGCGGAGGATTTCCCCTCCTTCCTCAGGCGCCGCGGGCGGAAGGGGCGCGGGCGCCGGTTCCCTTGAAATCAGCGCGGCGAGCTTGGCGGCTGTCTCCGGGCCGATCTGGCAGCCGTCGGGCCCGTACACCTTGTAGCCGTTGTATTGGGCGGGATTATGGCTGGCCGTGATCACGACGCCGGCATCGCACTGAAGCTCCCGGACTGTGAAGCTCAGCGTCGGCGTCGGGACCGGCTCCACGAACAGATGGACGCGCACGCCCCTGTCTGCCAGCGCCGCGGCGGCTATCCGCGCGAAGAGGGCGCTGTTGAGACGTGTATCGAAGGCGATGGCGCAGGACGGGCGCGCGTTGCGCCGCTTCAGGTATTCCGCCAGACCCGCGCTGGCCCTCGCGACGGTCAGGACATTCATCCGCGAAGGTCCGGCGCCCATGACGCCCCTCAGGCCTCCCGTGCCGAAAGCGAGATCCCCGCCAAAGCGCTCCCGGATCTCCTCCGGCCTGCCCCGGATGGCTTCCAGCTCCCTTTTCAGGTCCTCCGGCAGGCCTGGGTGCCCGAGCCATTCCCTGTACAGTCTGTCCGTCTCCCTCGCGTCCATTTCGTGCCTTTTTCTGGCAGCTGCGCTGCCGTGAAGCGTCCGCTTTGCGGACGAGAAGTGGTGGCTATGCCACCGTGAAGTGGCCTTTCAGGCCGTGAAGCGCGCCGGAGGCGCGTGAAACAATCGTGAAAGGCGCTTTCAGCGCGTAAAAACGATTGTAAAACCATAGGAGTTCTTAACGACGATAGTGGTGGAAGCAGCCGTTATACGACACAATAACCTACCCTCAAAAAACGCCAATGGTTTCACGATTGTTTTGCAATTGTTTCACAGGCTTCCATCTACAATGGCTTTGCAACCGCTTCTCGCTTGCGCAGCAAGCGCTTCTCAGCCCAAAGGGCCGCTTCTCATAACCGATATCCCAGCCCGAGGGGCCTCTTCGCTACTCTTCACAATGGTTTTACAATGGTTTCACAATGGTTTCACAATGGTTTCAACCACATCCCAACGCAGCACGCAGCACTCAGCACTCAGCACGCCCCCAGCGCTACACCGCCACTTTCACCACGATCTTGCGCGTTTTCCCCTTCCCGAGGCAG
>CAZLYF010000281.1:0-2444 GCA_964563725.1 uncultured Oscillospiraceae bacterium | reverse complement strand
GTACGGGACCGGAGAAGCGGTCGGGCGCATCGTCTCAGGGGTCGCCTCGCCCCTGGTCGGGATCAACTACGACACGGCCAACGTTGTATTTTACGGCGGAAAAAACCCGGTGGACGAGATCAAAACCTGCGTCGGCAGCGTCTGCTACATCCACCTCAAGGACAAGGTGGGCCTTGACAACAGCTGGAACTTTCCGGCGATCGGAAAGGGTGACCTGGACCTGCCCGCCGTGATCGCATATGCCGACGCGCATGGTTACAAGGGCCCCCTCTCCGTCGAGATCGAATTCACGGCCGATTTCACCATGCGTGAAAAAAAGCCCGGGGACCTCGACACCGTCAACGCCGCGCTGAAGGAGTCCTTCAGCCACCTCAAGGCCGTCGGCCTTCTGTGAGAATGCAATCCGGGCTTGTCCGGGTGCATAAATAAAACAAGGAGGAATCCCTATGTCCAGAAAATCACTCGTGCTTCTTGCCGCCGTCGCCGCCCTGGTCTTTGCCTTCTCGGCCGGCGCCTCCGCCCTGACCTACGGCTATATCGCCTACCAGATGTCCGATATCTGGAACGAGTACTCTTCCAAGTCCTTTGAGTACGCCGCCGAGAAGAACGGCGTCGACGTGGTCGTGCTGGACGCCCAGAACGACATCGGCCAGTCGGTCGCCGCCATGGAATCGCTCATCCAGCAGGAAGTCGACGGCATCTCCATCTTCCCCATCTCGCCCGAGCAGGGTGCCCAGCTGGTGAAGATGGCCAACGAGGCGGGCATCCCCATCACAGTTGAGAACATCGACGTCGCGGCGGTCTGCGCGCCCGAGCAGTATATCGCCAGCGTCGGCTGCCTCTACGGGGACATCGGCTACGCGGCCATCGAGTGGCTCAGCAAGAACGTCCAGGACGCGAAGGTCTTCTACTGCGCCGGCGCGGTGGGCGGCGGCGTGTTCGAGTCCTACATCGAGGGCGTCAACAAGGCGCTCAGCGATTTCGCGGGTTCCATCGAGATGGTCGGGCTGGCCAACGGCGATGCGTGGTCCACCGAGAACGGCCTGAACCTGACGCAGAACTTCATCAATTCCGGCGTCGAATTCAACTGCATCTTCGCCAACAACGACCAGATGGCGCAGGGTTGCTACCAGGCGCTGATGATGGCAGGCCTTGAGAACGTCCCGGTCGTGTCCACCGGCGGCTCGCCCGACGCCTACAAGTTCCTTGAGGACGGCATCGAGGCCGCGAACATGACCGCGCCCGTGTCCATCCAGGGCGTACAGACCTTTAAAAACCTGCATGAGTTCGTGACCCTGGGCATCGTTCCTGATCCGAAGTTCCAGAGCCTGCCGATCGTCCCCGTCGCGGGGGCCGACCTTGGCGCCTGGATCGACTGGTCTGACTATGAAGGCGCCTACGAGTACGTGTACGGCAATTAAGGGCTGACCCGGCCGGCCGCCGCGCCCCTGCCTGCGGGCGGCGGGCGCGGCGGCCGGTTTTCCTGTTGTCCCGCACGTAAGGCCGCCCCGCGGCCCTTTCCTCCCGCCGACGATGAGGGCCTCTGCCATGACGAACGCACAAGTACGCCCCGAGCCCCTGATCCGCATGAAGGGCATCGTGAAGGAATTCCCCGGCGTGCGTGCCCTGTCCGACCTGACCTTTGACGTGTGCCCGGGGGAAATCCACTGTCTGGTGGGCGAGAATGGCGCGGGGAAGTCCACGCTGATGAAGCTCCTCTCCGGCGCCTACACCCCCACTGAAGGCAGCATCATCATCGAAGGGAAGGAGTACGCTTCCCTGAGCCCGGAGCTTTCGCAGGAGCTGGGGATCGAGATCGTCTACCAGGAAAACGACCTGGTCCCCACCATGAACGCGGTGGAAAACATCTTCGTGGGCAAGGAGCTCATCCGGGCCGGCGGTTTCGTCGACAGGAGAGGGATGCTCCGCCGCGTGCGCGAGATGATGGACAGGTACCGCATCGTGATCGACCCGATGCAGAAGATCGAGGACATGTCCGTCGCCGACCAGCAGTTCGTCAAGATCCTCAAGGCGCTGATGAACGAAAGCAGGATCATGATCCTTGACGAGCCCACGTCCATGTTCAACACCGAGGACGCCGAAAAAGTTCTCGACCTGGTGCGGAACATCTCTGAAAAAGGCATCGGCGTGATCTATATCTCCCATTTTCTCAAGGAGGTCGTCCAGATCGCGCACCGCATCACGGTGATCCGGGACGGAGCGGTGATCCGCACCTATGACAACCTGGCGGGAGGCGTGACCCTCGACAGCATCACGAGGGACATGGTGGGCCGCCCCGTGGACATGTTCTACCGCAAGGAGCCCTGCGCCATCGGCCGTGTGATGTTCGAGGTGAGGGATCTTCAGCTGGCGAAAGATTCGCCTGTTATCAGCTTCAGCGTCCGCAGCGGCGAGATCCTGGGCCTCTTCGGCATGGTCGGCTC
>CAZLYF010000280.1:0-2464 GCA_964563725.1 uncultured Oscillospiraceae bacterium | reverse complement strand
CCCGAGCTTCGCGAGGACCCCGCTGGCCTCGATCTTTTGAAGGTTCGCCACTGCTTTTTTCACGCGCATCCTCCTCAGGGCAGTGTGTTGACGCGGGTTTACTTGCCGAGCGCCTCGTACACGGCTTCCTTCGCGGCGGTGATGCCGAGCACTTCATAGGCCGCTTTGCCCGCTTCGCGGAATGCCTCGACGTCCACTTCCTCAAACGGGACCACTTTGACGCCGCCGGCGATCAGCTCAGCCTTGACTTTATCCGCGTTGGCCTGGATGCTTTCGGAAACCACATAGCCCGCGTTGTCTGCCTCTTCCACGAGGATGGTTTGGTACTCCGCCGGGAGGCTGTTGAACCAGTCCGCGGAACACACGGAGAAGTTGATCAGATAGATGTGCCGGGTTTCGGAGACGATCTTGAGCACTTCGTCAAGCTGCGCCGCGGCATAGGCGGTGTACACGTCCTCGATGCCGTCGATCGCTTTCGTCTGCGCGGCGGAGTAGATCTCGCTGCGCGCCATCGCCACCGGGGTCGCTCCGATGGAACGGACGGATTCCTGCCAGATGGGGGCGCCGGCGGTCCTGATCTTCATGCCGCCGAGCTCCGCGGGGGTCCTGACTTCCTTGTTGCAGATCACGTTGCGGTAGCCCTGCACATACGCGAAGGAGAGGACCTTGAGCCCGAAATCCTTTTCCAGTTTTGTCAGCCAGCCCTGCACGACGTCCAGCCCCTTGGCGGCCTTGACCTCGTCGATGCTCTCAAGCATGTAGGGCCCGTTGAACACCGCGATTTCCGGCACATAGTTGCCCAGACGAGCGGAGTCCGTGTTGTGTCCGATGTTCGCGCCCATGCGCATCTGCTCGATGACGTCCTCTTCCGCTCCGAGCTGCGCATTGGCGTACACGTCGATCACCAGGTCGCCGTTCGTGCGCTGCGAAACCGCCTCGGCCCACGCGAGGAAGGCCTGATGGTAGGGGTCCGCTTCCGTCAGCGTATGGCTGAACATCAGCGTGTAGGTTGCCGCCTGCGCGCCTCCCGCCACGAGCGAGAGCAGCAGCGCTGCGCCGAGCACCAGGGTGAGGAACCTTTTCATTTGCGGTCACTCCTTGCACATAATAATAAGCGCATGCGCGCCTATTTTCCAAAATGGCGCCTAAAAAATGCCATGGATTTCTCCGCGGCGGCAGCGCCGTCGGGGAGGGGAAGGCATTCCACCGAAAGGTATCCGTCGTAACCGGATTGCCGGAGCGCGGTGTTGAAGTCCTCAAAGCGGAAGCAGCCGGCGCCGGGATACTGCCTGTTGTTGTCCGCGAAGTGGACGTGCCCCAGGAACCCGCCGGCGTCCCTGATGCCCCCCACGACGCTCCCTTCCTCGATGTTGGCGTGAAAGGCGTCCAGCAGGATCAGGGTGTTGGCGAGGCGGTGCTTTTCGATGAAGCGCCTGACGTCCCCGGCAGTATTGAGCACGTTGTTTTCATACCTGTTGGTGGCTTCAAGCAGGACCGTGACGCCCTTTTCCGCCGCGTAGGCGGAAATCTCCGCCATGGACTGTCCCATGTAGCCGAGGCGCTCGTCCCGGTCTGCGTCCCTGGCGATATTGCCCTTGATGCTTCCCACCGTGACGCGGCTGTCCAGCTTGGCTGCGCAGTCGATGAACTCCTTCACCCTCTCCACCAGGGCCCTGCGCCTGGCGGCGTCCGGATCCACGAGGGACAAGCCGTAGCTGCCGTATATCGTGCCCGTCCCCAGCGTCGCGACGGCCACGCCCAGGCGCGCGCGCGTCCGCAGAAGCCCAGGGACGTCCAGCTGCGCGCAGTCCGGCACATGGATCTCGATCGCGTCGTAACCGAGCTTCCCGGCATATTCCATCCGCTCCGCAAAGTCCCCGCCTAAGGGCACAGGGACCGTCGGGGAAGTCCTGGCAGAGACCGCGATACAGAACTTCATCACTGCCGCCTTGCAGAAGTTTTCCAGGTACTCTCGTCGGCCGCCCCGGAGAGCGGGGCTGGGGCGTTTCATCACCTGTTGACGGGGCGATTATAAAAAACCGGCCTTCCCCTGTCAATACGGGCGCAGCGCGATTTGCGCGAGGCCAGGCCACCAGCGCCGGCACGCTTGTCTCCCCGCGACGGGCCCAATATAATGGCGCCATAATACCGGAAACTGGATGAAGGAGGCCCCATGGTACCTTACAGCGTCACCTTCCACCCGTCCTGGTGGCACGACAACGCGGGCGTCAGCTTTACAAGCTCGTTCTTCGACGCCCCTGAGACGCGGCTGGCGGCGGACTGCCGCATGAGGCGCTGTCTATACGAGCGCTTCGGGGCCTATGGTCTCGGAGAGCCGGAGCCCCTGCCGCGGCCTGTCCTCGGCACGGACCTCCTGGCCGCGGGCTACCTGTACTCGGAGATTCTCGGCTGCGGGATCAGGTACTCCGCCGACAGCTCGCCGCAGGTACTCTGCGCACATCTG
>CAZLYF010000279.1:0-2471 GCA_964563725.1 uncultured Oscillospiraceae bacterium | reverse complement strand
ATACGTTTGCAGAAAAACGGCTACTCGAAGTTCAAACTGTAAAAGTCAGGTTATAGCACGGGAGACCAGCGCTGAAAAGAACGCAGGACGGGGATGCCAAAAGAGGGGGCAGGGCTGCGCCCTGCGGCGGCAGCCCTGCCCCCGGCCGGGGCGGGTCGGTCTATTTGGCGTTTTTCGCCGTGTAGTGCATCCTGACCTTGATGTCCTGCGCGTAGTTGCCAAAGGAGCAGCCAAACAGCGTCAGACCGCCCTGCGCGTCTTCCCTGGCTTCCGGCGCGCTCAGGCGCAGGGGGATGCTCACGTTGCTCTGGATCTTCAGGGCCTTCAGCGCGGTGTCCGAGATCTTTACGCCGTCGACGAAGGTCCCCGACTGGTTGACGGTCAGCAGTTTGAACAGACCGTGCTGCAGGCCTTCCTTCGGCCACCATGCCGGATTGTAGATGCCCTGCGCGCCGCCGCTCTGCCCGGGGCTGGTCCATGTCCCGATGTCCTTGCCGTTGAGCCTGAACTGGATGTCGCCGGGAAGCCTCCCCTCCGCCGCGGGAAGGCTCGCCGAAAGCTCCAGGGAGACCTGTATCTCCAGCAGTTCCTCCTCGGCCTTGAGGAAGTTGGGGACCAGATATTCCACGAAACCGCGCTTGAACCACAGGATCCCGGCCTTCATGCGCTCGGGGCTGGCAAAGCTGCGGGGATCGTCGGCCGGTTCGACCACATGGGCGGGCGTGGCGACGCCGCAGGCAGGATGGACGTCGCAGGCGGTGAACTGGCCGACGCTGATCTCCGTTTCGTACACGCTGACGTTCCTGCTGCCCACAAGCGATTCGATCAGGATGCGCTCGTCGTTGACGTGGCAGATCTTCTGGATGCCGTGCCGTCCACCCTTGAGTTCGATGGTCAGGATGCCCGCGTCGCCGAGCTCCTTGACGTGGGAGGTGAGCGCGCCGCCGGTGATCCCCAGCGCATCGGCGATCGCCGTCATGCGCATCGGCCCCTTGTCGATCAGGAGCTCGAGGATGCTGATGCGGGTTTCCGAACCGAGGGCCTTGAAGAGCGGGAGACCTTCCCTGAGCGACTGGATATGCAGCATCTGTACATCTTCTCCTTTGTCAGTCAAGATACACGGCATCTCGTGCGCAGCCTTAGCGTTTACAGCGTACTATATTATAACTAGTTTTACAAGCGTTTTTCCGATTGCGCACGAAAATATTTTCGTGCGTTTTCGGCCGGGGCCCGGCGTGGCCTGCGGGCGGAGCGAATCTCCCTTGACAGGCCCGGCCGCCCCGCCGTATACTGCAGCGACCGGGGATGAAGGGGGACACGCCCTCCGGTGCCGCCTCAAGAGAGGACGCGCCCAGGCTGGAAGCGCGTCCAGGCAGGGCCGGCCGGGTACCGCCTCCCGACGCGGACGTATGGCGCGCGATACAGCGCTTTTGAGTGGCTCATGGCAATCAGGGTGGAACCGCGGATGAAGGCATCCGTCCCTCGCGGACGGATTTTTTTGTTGGCGGCGCCCGGCGTGGCCTGGGCAGAACGGAGGGACCCATGAGGATCACGGTCAAGGGGGAGCAGAGGGAGTTCGACACGGGGACGAACGCGCTGGACATCGCGGCGCGTCTGGGCGACGAGGTGAGGAAGACCGCCGTCGCCGCCAGGGTCAACGGCAAGGTGCAGGACCTGGCGAAGCCCATCGGGGAGGACGCGGAGCTGGAATTCCTGACCTTCGCGGATGAGGAGGGGAAGCGGACGCTGAGGCATACCGCCTCCCATGTGCTGGCCGCAGCCGTGAAGAACCTGCTGCCCGACGCCAGGCTCGCCATCGGCCCCGCCATCGAGAACGGTTTCTATTACGACTTCGACGTCGCCGAAGCGTTCACGCCGGACACGCTCGCCGAAATCGAGAAGGAAATGCAGCGCATCATCAGGAAGAACGAGCGCGAGGAGCGCTTCACCCTGCCGCGCGAAGAGGCCATCGCCCTGATGCGCGCAAGGGGCGAACCCTACAAGGTGGAACTCATCGAGGACCTGCCGGAAGACGCCGAGCTCTCCTTTTACAGGCAGGGGGACTTCGTCGACCTGTGCGCGGGCCCCCATCTGCCCTCCACCGGAAAGGTGCGCGCGTTCAAGCTGACGGGCATCGCCGGCGCCTACTGGCGGGGGAACGAAAAAAACAAGATGCTCCAGCGCATCTACGGCACCGCCTTTTTCGACAAGGCGGAAATGGACGAGTACCTGGCGAGGCTCGAGGAAGCGAAGAAGCGCGACCACCGCAGGCTCGGACGGGAACTGGACCTCTTCGACGTGCTGGACGAGGGCCCGGGCTTTCCCTTCTTCTACCCCAAAGGCATGGTGCTCAGGAACGTCCTTGAGGACTACTGGCGCCGGATCCACCGGGAGAACGGCTACGAGGAGATCAGGACCCCCGTGATCCTCACCCGCGCGCTGTGGGAGCGCTCCGGCCACTGGGATCACTA
>CAZLYF010000278.1:1846-2507 GCA_964563725.1 uncultured Oscillospiraceae bacterium | reverse complement strand
CTTCAACAAGGCGCAGCAGGACGCCTTCCTCCCCTTCGTCGAAAAGGGCAGCATCATCCTCATCGGGGCGACGACAGAAAACCCCTCCTTTGAGATCAACGGGGCGCTCCTCTCCCGCTGCAAGGTGTTCGTGCTGCACGCGCTCAAGCCCGAAGACCTGCTGGCCCTCCTGCGGCGCGCCCTCGGAGACCCGAAGGGTTTCGGCGGGCTGAACGTATCCATGGAGCCGGGCATGCTGGAGATGATCGCGAATTTCGCCAACGGCGACGCCCGCACCGCCCTGTCGACGCTGGAAATGGTCATCCTCAACGGGGACATGGCCGGCGACAGCGTCACCGTGACGGCGGAAACGCTGGAAGCGTGCATCTCCAGAAAATCCCTGCTGTATGACAAAAAGGGCGAGGAGCACTACAACCTGATCTCCGCCCTGCACAAATCCATGCGCAATTCCGACCCGGACGCGGCCGTTTACTGGCTCGCCCGCATGCTGGAAGCCGGCGAAGACCCCCTCTACGTCGCGCGGCGCGTCACGCGTTTTGCCAGCGAGGACATCGGCCTCGCGGACCCCCGGGCGCTGGATACGGCTGTGGCCGCCTACCAGGCCTGCCACCTGCTCGGCATGCCGGAATGCGCCGTGCACCTCACCCAGGCGGTCGTGTAC
>CAZLYF010000278.1:0-1836 GCA_964563725.1 uncultured Oscillospiraceae bacterium | reverse complement strand
ATGTCACTCGCTCCGAAATCCAACGCGCTGTACACCGCGTACGGCAGCGCCCGGGAAGACGCCCTGACGCAGCTGGCCGAGCCCGTGCCCCTGGTCATCCGCAATGCCCCGACCCGGCTGATGGAGAACCTTGAATACGGCAAAGGCTACCAGTACGCGCATGACGCGCGGGAAAAGCTGACCCGCATGCAATGCCTGCCGGACTCCCTCCTGGGCAAAAAATACTACATCCCGACCGAAGAGGGACTGGAATCAAGGTTCAAAGCCCGGCTGGAACAGATCATGGAATGGAAGGCGCGGCGCGGCGATACGCGCCGTGAATGAAGACGCAGCGCTGCTGCTAATGAAGCGCGCCTTCGGCGCATGAAGACGTGGAGCTATTGACCCACCAAATAAGAACTAGAGCTTTAGGTTGGATTTGTTATACTGGTGGCATGGATGAGTCAAGAACGAAAGAGAAGCACATGACACAGGAAGAGCAATATCAGCTTCGAAGGAGCATCGTGCGAGACTGCCCTGCAGAACGCGCGAACTGCATCAAGGGATATACGCCTGTGGGGAAGACGCCTGTGCTGGAAGTGGAGGCGAGGCGGCTGAAACTGAACACGCTCTCCGCTGTGTCCAACAGAGGCTTGCTGCACTTCACCATTACGAAGGAATCTGTCAATGCGGACATCCTGATTGATTTCATGAAGCAACTGACAAAGGATACCGGACGGAAGGTGCTGATGATTCCTGGCAATCTGAAGGTACACCGCGCAAAAAGATGACAGCCTGGCTTGTTGAGCATCAGCAGGAGGTTGAGTTGTTCTACTTGCTGTCCTACTCGCCGGAGTATAACCCATCCAGTATTTAGTTGGCGGAACAATATCTTTGGCCCATGAGCATTTTCCCTTGACAGCACAACAAGCCCGCCTTATTCATAGACACGGCCGAATCATCGGGCTGGGTGGCCGAACAGCGCAATAAATCATGCGGGACTGGACAGGATATACATGAAAAGGGCGAAAGGAACAGCGCGGAAGCCCGGCAGGAAAACTCCGGAAGCGCTGGCGCTGCGCAAAAAATATACCGCCGCTTTCTACAGGGGCAACAAAGGCATGATGGCACTGGCGGCAGGGATGACGCTGATGCTGTCCCTGTTCAACCTGGCGGTATCCTTTCTTTTGAAGCTCCTCCTTGACATCGCGGCGGGCGGCACATTGGAGCAGCTTGTCCACGCGATGTGGCTTTGCCTGGTCGCATTCGCCTTCTTTATCCTTGTCTTCGCCATCCAGCGCTACGCGTTGCCAGGCTATCTGCAGCGCGCGATGACGCAGTACAAGGAGACCGCCTTCGCGGAAATCACCCGCAAGAGCATTGGTTCGTTCAAGGGTGAAAGCGCCGGCACCTACATCAGCGCGCTGACCAATGACGCGGCTTCCGTGCAGGCCAACTACCTCGCCCGTCAGTTTACACTGCTGATCCACGGCGCCAATTTTCTGGGCGCATTGGCGATGATGCTGTATTTCAGCCCGATCCTCACGGGTACCGCGCTTGCTTTGTCGCTGATTCCGGTCATGGTATCCATCGTGTTTGGAAAGCGGCTGGAGGCGAAGGAAAGGCAGGTATCCGAGAGAAATGAGTCTTTTGTCCGGCAGACCAAGGATATCCTGAGCGGCTTTTCCGTTGTCAAGAGCTTCAAGGCGGAAAAGGAAATCATTGGGCTGTTCAACGTTACTGTTCAGCCTTAGCCATCGGTAGCCCAAACCCTCTTGCCTTGCAGTACGGTCAGGATAGCAGACAGGGGCGAGCGGTGACGGCGTTTGCAGGTCTCGATCAGGCTGAGTATTCGGC
>CAZLYF010000277.1:0-2538 GCA_964563725.1 uncultured Oscillospiraceae bacterium | reverse complement strand
ACCGTTGATTCAGCGACGCTGTTCAACAAGGCGCTGGAGATCATCGAGGCGAAGTGGCTGTTCGGCGCGGACCCGGAACAGATCGAGGTCCTCGTGCATCCCCAGAGCATCGTTCACTCCATGGTCGTGTTTCACGACGGAGCCGTGATGGCGCAGCTTGGCGCGCCGGACATGCGCCTGCCGATCCTCTACGCAATGGCCTATCCCCACAGGTTCGATACAGGCGCGCCGCCTCTCGACCTTTCGGAAGTCCGGGAACTGAGCTTTGAAAAACCGGACACGGAACGTTTCCCGTCCATCAAGGCCGCGTATGCAGCGCTGAAGGCCGGAGGGGCTGCCTGCTGCGTGCTCAACGCCGCGAACGAGGTCGCCGTTCACGCTTTTCTCAGCCGCGCGATCGCCTTTGGACAGATTCCACTGGTCGTTGACCGGACGCTCCAGGAGGTCGGACAGCTTCCTGCGGATACCATCGAAGCTGTCGAGCATGCGGACAGGGCTGCGCGGCGGGCGGCCGGGAAACACTGCCTGCCCTGACAAACCACATCAGCAGGAGGAACCATGACTTTTTTATACGTCCTTGCCGCGATCGTGATGTTCGGCATCCTCATCACCGTTCATGAATCGGGACATTTCTTTGCCGCGCGCCTGTGCAAAATTCCCGTCAGGGAGTTCTCCATCGGCTTCGGCCCTTCGTTTTTCAGGCGGACAAGCGGCAAGCACGGCACGGAGTTTCACCTAAGGCTCATCCCACTGGGCGGCTACTGCGCGTTCTATGGGGAGGACGACGTCCTCAAGGACCGCAGCGATGACCCGCGCACCTTTTCAAACCACCCCGTCGCGCGCAGACTCCTGGTGATCGTCATGGGCTCCCTGATGAACCTTGCGCTCGCGTTTCTTGCGGCTGTCCTGTTCTACGCGCTCAGCGGGATCCCGCAGGTGACCGGCGCCTATACGACCCAGGTCCAGACGGTCAGCGAAGACAGCCCCGCGGAAGCCGCCGGTCTCATGGCGGGGGACAGGATCACCTCTGTCAACGGCGCCTTGATCACAAACAACCTTTCGGAACTCATCAACGAGTACAGCTACAAGGGCGCCCTGCCCCTTCAGATCAGGATCGCGCGTCTTTACGACGGCATGGAGAGCGAACTCGACCTGGAGGTGACCCCTCTGTATGACCAGAGAGCGGGGCGCTACATGATGGGAATCGAAGTCCTGACCAGCCGACCGGTGCTATGGAAGCCAGGCGGCGTCGGAGAAGTCCTCGGTTCGGCCTACGCTTTTTGCCGGGACTCCGGCCTGGCCATCATCGACGCGCTCAAAAACCTGCTGACGAGAGGCGAAGGAGCCTCCGAGATGACGGGCATCGTCGGCATCATCCAGCTTGTCGTCGAAGAAACGAGGGAAACGCAGCTGCAGGGATATCTCTCCCTGATGACGCTGATCTCCATCAACCTGGGCTTGTTCAATCTGCTCCCCATCCCGGGCCTTGACGGGAGCCGTCTGCTGTTTCTCCTTGTCGAGGCGCTCCGGGGAAAGCCGATCAAAAGGGAAGCCTACGTGCATGCCGCCGGGATGATCCTCCTTTTCGCGCTGATGGCCCTGATCAGCTTTCGCGACATCCTGCGGCTGTTCTAGGAGACGATGATGAAAAGACCCGTCCGCGCAGGCGCCGTCCGCATCGGGGGCGGCGCACCCGTCAGCGTCCAGTCCATGACGAACACGAAGACAAGCGACGTGGAGGCGACCAGCGCGCAGATCGCAGCGCTGGCACAGGCCGGCTGCGACATCGTGAGGGTTTCCGTGTATGACAGCGAATCCGCGCGGGCCGTGCGGGCGCTGGTCGACAGAAGCCCCGTACCCCTGGTCGCAGACGTCCATTTCGATCACCGCCTCGCGATCGCGTCCATGGAAAACGGCATCTCAAAACTCAGGATCAATCCGGGCAATATTAAAAACGCCGCAAAGGTCGGGGCTATGGTGGCCTGCGCGAAGATGCATCGCGTCCCCATCCGGATTGGGGTCAACTCCGGCTCGCTCCCTGATCATATCCTTGAGAAATATGGAGGCGTCACGGCGGAAGCCATGGTCGAATGCGCCATGGAGCACGTCCTCCTGCTGGAAAGGGATGGCTTTGAGGACATCGTGCTGTCCCTCAAGGCGAGCGATCTGAGGCTGTCCGTGGAAGCCTGCCGGCTTGCCGACAGGAGTTTTGCTTATCCTCTTCACATCGGGGTGACGGAGGCAGGCCTGCCCGGACAGGGGACGCTCAAGTCCGCCATCGGCATTGGCGCGCTGCTGCTGGACGGCATCGGCGACACGGTCAGGGTATCGCTGACCGGCAGCCCCCTGCCTGAGCCGGAGGCCGCCATTGGCATCCTGCGCGCGCTTGGACTGTACGGCGGCGTGGACCTGGTTTCCTGCCCGACCTGCGCAAGGACCGAAGCGGACATCGCAGGAATCTGCCGGCAGATCGAACACAGGACGAGGCATATCAGGACGCGCCTGAAGGTTGCGGTCATGGGCTGCGTAGTCAACGGC
>CAZLYF010000276.1:537-2559 GCA_964563725.1 uncultured Oscillospiraceae bacterium | reverse complement strand
GGGAGGTCTCGGTGTAACCCAGGTCGTTGTCGATGGTGCCGGGGATGCCCACGCAGGGAAAGCCCAGCCTGCACAGTTCCAGCGCCCCCCTGAAGGAGCCGTCGCCGCCGATGACCACCAGCCCGGATACGCCCAGGGACTCCAGATAGGCTACGGCTTTTTCGCGGACAACGGGATCGAAAAATTCCTGGCACCTGGCGGTGCGCAGGTAGGTGCCGGGAAGGTCGGCGATGTCGAGCACCGTGTCCAGCTTCAGCTGGCAGATGTCATCCCCGGCAGCGTCAGATTTCCCGACCAGGCCGTTGAAGCCGCGCCGGATGCCGATGAGCTCCATGTTCATCAGTCCCGCGCTGCGGGCGACGGACATGACCGCCGCGTTCATGCCCGGGCTGTCGCCGCCGCTGGTGAGCACCGCGATTTTTTTCATACGACAGCTCTCCCGCCCGCTGCTTTGGCCCGCTTCAGGCGCGCAGCTTGGGCGCCCGCTGGCCGCGCAGCACGCTGGCTTCCGGCATATCGGCGCCCAGCAGGGGCTGCAGGTAGTACTTGTAGGCCTCCGTCACGTTGTTGCCGCCCTTTGAGATGAACGCGTCCGGCATCAGCCTCGTCTTCGCGGCCACTTCCATCAACGGCTTGATGGCGTAGTCGACGGAGTAGTAGCCCGTGCGGTCGATGGTGATGGAACCGTCAACGTTGTGCCAGATGGCAAACTGCGCCGCCTTTTCCCCCACTTCCCGGGCTTCATGCTGGTCCACGTCGGACACGCAGCCCATGAAGGAGCGCTGCAGGTAGCCCAGCGTATCGCTTCTAACGCGCTTGATGCTCAGGCGGCTGCGCACCTGCTCCACCAGCTGCTCGCCCAGGGCGCCCGTGCCGGAGAGCTGGACGTTGCCGTGGGCGTCGTGGCCCGTTTCCATGAGCCTGGAAAGGATGGGCACGCCGTTCTCGTCCTGGATGCCTTCCGACACCGCGATCAGGCAGCGGCCGAGGCGCCCGTAGACCTCCTTGACGTCGTCGAGGAATTGGTCCATCCGGAACGCCCTCTCAGGCAGATAGATCAGGTGGGGGCCGTCGTCCGGGTACTTGTGGGCGACGGAGGCCGCGGCGGTCAGGAAGCCCGCGTGCCTCCCCATGACCACGCCGATGTGCACGCCCGGCAACGCCTTGTTGTCAAGGTTGAGGCCGATGAAGGCCTGCGCGACGAATTTCGCCGCCGAAGGGAAACCGGGCGTATGGTCGTTGAGCATCAGGTCGTTGTCGATGGTCTTGGGGATAT
Source organism: uncultured Oscillospiraceae bacterium (assembly GCA_964563725.1). GTDB lineage: Bacteria > Bacillota > Clostridia > Christensenellales > Aristaeellaceae > CAZLYF01. The sequence goes on along the minus strand of CAZLYF010000276.1, from coordinate 1,283 downwards.
GGATCGCCCGCAGCTCGTAACGCGACTTTTCCGCCTGTTCATTGACGATGCGCACCGTATCCGCCGAGTCGTTCCCCCCGATGTAGAAGAAATAGCGCACGTTGTGCATGCGGAACACTTCGAAGATCTCTTCGCAGTACTTCTCGTCCGGCTTGTCGCGGGTGGAGCCCAGCGCCGAGGAGGGCGTCCTCGCGACCTGCTCAAGATTGTGCGTTGTCTCCTGCGTCAGGTCCCAGAACTCTTCCCGGAGTATGCCTGAAACGCCGTTCACCGCGCCGTAGACCCTGGTGACCTGGGGAAATTTCCTGCTCTCAAGCACGACGCCCGCGAGCGACTGATTGATGACTGCCGTGGGTCCGCCGCCCTGGGCGACCACTACCTTGCCTTCCAGTTCCATCTTTGGCCCTGCTCCTTTTGGAATTCTCCCGTTCAGGCCTGCGCCTTGCCGCCGCAGCCCAGCACGTGGACGATCTTGTGGCGCACCATGTCCATCAGCGCGGCGCGGGCATCCGTCAGGTACTGCCTGGGGTCGAAGTGGTCGGGATGCAGGGCGAAGTGCTCGCGGATCTTGGCGGTGAAGGCCAGGCGCAGGTCGCTGTCGATGTTGATCTTGCAGACCGCCATTTCGGCCGCCTTGCGCAGCATGTGCTCGGGGACGCCCTGCGCTCCCTGCATGTTGCCGCCGTAGCGGTTGATCATGTCCACGTACTCGGGGATGACGCTGGAAGCGCCGTGCAGCACGATGG
>CAZLYF010000276.1:0-527 GCA_964563725.1 uncultured Oscillospiraceae bacterium | reverse complement strand
CAAAGCGCAGCTTGGGTTCGCCCTTGAACTTGAAGGCGCCGTGGCTGGTGCCGATGGCGATGGCGAGGCTGTCGCAGCCGGTCTGGGTCACGAATTGTTCCACGTCCTCGGGCCTGGTGTAGGAGGAGTCCTCCGCCTTCACCTTCACGTCGTCCTCCACGCCTGCCAGGCGCCCGAGCTCGCCTTCCACGGTGACGCTGCGCGCGTGGGCGTACTCGACCACCTGCCGGGTGAGTCTGATGTTCTCTTCAAACGGGAGATGCGAACCGTCGATCATCACGCTGGTGAACCCGCCGTCGATGCAGCTCTTGCAGATGTCGAAATCCGCGCCGTGGTCCAGGTGCACCACGATGGGGAGCCCGCTGGACTCCACCGCGGCTTCGATGAGTTTCATCAGGTAGGCGTGCTTGGCGTACTTGCGGGCGCCGGCGCTGACCTGCAGGATCAGGGGGGCGTTTTCCGCGGTGGCGCCGTCCACGATGCCCTGGATGATTTCCATATTGTTGACGTTGAACGCGCCGATGGCG
>CAZLYF010000275.1:0-2581 GCA_964563725.1 uncultured Oscillospiraceae bacterium | reverse complement strand
TCCTGAGCTTCTTCCACCAGCTCGATGATCTTGCCGAAGGTGGTGTCTTCGCCGACGCGGTCGGCCCGGATCTGGATAGCGCCGTTGTCGACGATGGTGCCGGCGAACACCCTGGCATCCTTTTCCTTGGCTGCGGGCAGGGATTCGCCGGTGATGGAGGCTTCGTTGATATACGCTTCGCCGGATATCACCGTGCCATCCACGGGGACCTTCGCGCCCGTCCTCACCAGCAGCACGTCGCCCACGTCCACCTCGTCGATATCCACTTCCTCGAATTCGCCGGAGGCCGCCAGCTTCAAAGCGCTTTCGGGCGCCATTTCGGTGAGTTCCCTGATCGCGCTGCGGGTTTTGTTCAGCGTCCGCTGTTCCAGGAAATCGCCAAACAGAAAGAGGAAGGTGACGACGGCTGATTCCTCAAGATTGCCGATGAGCAGGGCGCCGACCACCGCGATGGTGACCAGCACGTCGATGCTGACGACCTTGACCCTGAGGGCCTGGAAACCCTGGATGGCGATGGGGGCCGCGCCCAGGATAGACGCAACCATCAGCGCCCACCTGGATGCGGCTTCCTGACCAAAGGCGAAATGGCTCAAATAACCTGACGCGAGCAGAACGGCGCAGACGAGGGTGATGCCTTTTTTTTTGCCCAGTATGAATCGCTGCAAATGAAGCTCTCTCCCTATACCGAGTACGCCTTGTCCAGATCCGACAGCATGCCGTAAACCGCTTCGTAGCTTTCGCACACGTCAGCCGGGACCTGGTAGTTGCCGGTGACTTCGCGCAGCCGCTCGAATTCCTCGTCCAGCTGTGGCTTTTCCTTGCCCGACGCGCGGATTTTTCTGACGATGGCTTCCGCCAGCGCCCGGACCTCATGGAACTCCGGGTGGCTGCCGCCGTGGACCCTGTCCACAACGGGCACATACTGTTCAAGCGTTTTCAGGTGCTTCTTCTTTGCCTGGCTGAAATTGAGTTCCTGCGTCATGACCGATCTCCACTTCCTTCCCTGGGATGATGCCAGTATAAGACAGAAGCCGGGGAAAAAGAAGGGGGGAGGCGGGACAGTTCTATGTGTTTTCAAGGAACACATGGCCCCTGTGTTCGGCTTGTTCAGTGAGTGATACGGAAGGCCTCCGTCAGCAGCACTTTCAGAATGATGACCGAAGACAGCAGGTAGAAACTGAGCCGCCAGTAAGCCTGGTTGCGGATGATCAGGGCCAGCAGGCCGGAGAGGAAACACAGACCGCCCAGTGTGCAGAGCACGGTCATTATCCAGTGTTTTTACGGAATGACGGAAGCGGCGGTTCCCATGCCGTCCTTCATGCCGCTCACGAAAGACATCGCAAGCCCCAGCAGAAACACGGCCAGCGTGAGGATGCCCCAGCGGTCGATGCTTGCCCGGCGGGCGGTGACCAGGGCGAAGAGCACGGCGAAGGCCGCGGCAAGAAGGGTGAGTGCTGAGGGCTGGGCAGACTGCTGTCTGCTGTGCTGAGTGCAAAGTGCTGCGTGCTGCGTTAGGTTGTGTACAAACCCGATCAGCCAAAGAAGTTTGAGATAGGAAAATCAGAAACTTTTTATGTTTGCTTGTTTTCAGACCCTCAAGTCAGAAACTCTTGACTTATCGTATGAAACAGCGTTACGCTATCCATTGTTCACTACACAAACAAGACAGGAGTAAGATGAAAACGGATAAAGCCATCACCGTAGAACCTGCGAGTATCCGCGAAGCCGGTATCATCACCGAACTGATCGTCGCGAGTGACATCTATATCTATTCCCCGCTCGATGACGGTGGGCGCCAGGCGAATGTTGAGTTTTTTGCACGTTGTCTTGGCGAAAGCGCGAACGTATTTTTCTCAGAACATGTCCTGACAGCAAGAATTAACGGAAACATCGCGGGTATCGCCGTTGTATTGCCGACGGGCGGGCCGCTTGCCTTCGACGGGAACGGCGTGACCAATGGTTTGCCGCAGGCAGGGTCCATCGCGTATGTCAGCAGGGGATATTTCGATGAGCTTCTTGAAGAACTCGCCGAAATGAAGGGCACTTACCTGAACAATATGGCTGTCCTGCCGGAATACCGGCGTTGCGGAGCAGCGCGCTCGCTTCTTGAATACATAAAAGTGAACTATTCCCTTCCGATCACCCTTGACGTCCTCAGCAACAATCCGTCCGCGTTCGCGGCATACAGGCAGGCGGGTTTTGTGGAAACAGAACGCTTCGACGCCTATTCCGGACGCTTTTCCGAGCGTCTCACATGCATCAGGATGCAGTTTGAGGGAGTAGGGAGTGGATAGGGCTGAGTGCTCTACGGTGCGCCTGCGGCGCGGGAAGCGTCAGCTGTGCTGACGAGAAGCAGCTGCTGCGCAGCTGATAAGCAGTGGCGAAGCTGTTGGAGCAGGAAGGGCCGACGAGGCGTCGGTATGACTTAAGCGCAGTCGAAACCAGGGATTACTCAGTTCTCTGGGACAAGTCCGGAGGGCGCCTGATGACTGTCCGGACGTCTGCCGGCGTACAGAATACGTCTGCAGTGCTCTACGGTGCGCCTGCGGCGCGGGAAGCGTCAGCTGTGCTGACGAGAAGC
>CAZLYF010000274.1:0-2582 GCA_964563725.1 uncultured Oscillospiraceae bacterium | reverse complement strand
GATCCCGTGTGTTTCCGTTGGTATCCGTTCCGTGACGCAGGTCTTGACCGCCCGGTCCACAGCCCACCAGAGATGAACGATATTGGGATTCGCCGAGCGCCACTGATGAATCAAGCCGGACAGCTCGTTTTCAGGCACGCCCATCTCGAGCGCGCCCATTGCCTTCAGGGCGCCGACGGACCCGCCGTAACCGCAGTTGTGCACCAGTTTCCCCGATACGGAGAAACGGTGTCGGGGGCCTGCATTCTGTATGTCATAAACACGCATCGACTGGCGATCCCCGTCCTGTCGGATCGTTTGCCGACAGTCACCCGTTTGTATGAGACGTGCGCCGCTGGCGGCGGCGGTTTCAAATCGAACCGGCTGCGATTCCCCTTCAACCCAGACGAGATGGTCGGGGGTTACCCTGAGCCCTTCATATTCAATCACCCCTTTGTTTCCCATGAAGACGACGCCGTCATGTTTCACCCAGTCGCATCCGTCCCAAAGAAGCATATCGGTGCTGATACTCTCGATCGAGATCAGCCCTTTGTCCGTCAGCACCAGGCTGCCTTCCGCGATACAGGCCAGTTCCGCAATCTTCCCTTTCTGCCGGAGATGCCCGTTGACCCCGTGCTTCTCGACGGGCACGCGGAACATCTGGCTGGCACTGGCGCAGTATATATCGTCGCCCTTCTCGAACACCTTCAATCGCCAGTCCTCACCTGCAAGCCAGGCGATGATCCGGGCCTCAATGGCGGAAAAGTCAGCCACGAAAAACCGACAGCCCGGCTTAGGGATGAAAGCGGTACGGATGAGTTCGGAGAGGACGATGGGAATGGAGTCGTACAGCATCTCTACAGCCGGAAAGTCGCCTTTGCGGATCAGCTGCCGAGCGGCGTCCAGGCTGTCCAAATGGGTCCCCGGGAGATTCTGGGGCTGGCAGATTTTTCCGCCCCATCTTCCTGTTCGTTGAGCACAGTAGAATTGAAATAGCCCCCGCACTCGATCATCGGCGCACACGGCGTTTTCCATCGCCGTGTATTTCCTGACGCTGCTTTTTGCCAGTTCCTGTCTCAGCGACAGCGCAAGCTCAACGGCGCCTTCCGCTTTGCCAAGCATCTCCAGGACGGACGCTTTCGACAGCGAGTCGGCCTCCATCCCCTGTTCAGCCAGCCAGGCCTTCATCTGAGCGGTGGAGTTGGGGTTTTCAAGCCCCGTGACTTCCTTTGCCAGCTCCAGGTGTGTCCGCCGGTACACTTCCTCGGTGACGGGTACTCTCTGCCCGTCGACGACGACCCAGTATTCCTTTTCCATGAGCGGCTCCTTTGGACTCGAAATCCGCGGGAGCCGCCTTCATCCGGAGACGCAAAGAGACGGCAGGTTGAACGCCTTTTCGGGCGCTCCGCACTGCCGTCCAAGCGGTCTCGCGGATTTCGGGTGGTTATTGTTTGTCTGTGCTGCTGAGGTTCACGACCTCGGGTTTCCCGCCCGGCCTGGGTCGAATCAGGGTCGTGCAGCCTTTCACCTTGATCTCGACGTCGCCGGTCGCCTCGTCCAGGAAACACACGATCCGGCCGTCACTGTTCCTGACCGCGGTCATTGGTCAGCCTCCTTTCCCGAAAAAAATAGGGCCGGAGCAAGCGTTTCCGCTCTACTCCGGCCCAGTGGTGGCTCTATCGGCCCCGGTGGCTCGGTCAGTAAAAACCTACAAGGCGGCCTTCTTCTGGATGGGAGAGGCGCGCTCGCCCTTCCCCGTGCTCAGGTCCGCGGTGAAGCACCGCCCGCACTTCGGGCAGACCACCGAGATCTTCCCCTTCGCGTCGTCTGACCCGAGGACCGCTCCCCGCTCACACCAGGGACAGGGGATCTTCTTTTTCAAACTATTCTTCGGTACGGCTGCGTCCCCTTTTTGTTACAGAATTGTAAAGTGATCTCGGAAAAATATAGTCGGGATCGAAGTGCTTGTCTTCCCAATCCGCGATCGCGGCGGCGTCCAGGCATTCGCGCGCGGCATCCGACAGCAGCGCGGCCGGCGCCAGCAGGTCGAAGGGAGAGGGCACCCTTTCCGACTGATCGGACAGGCGCTTGAACCCAACGTGCTCCAGCCGGATCCGGGCGGTCGCCTGTGAGACCCGGAAGGCGCCGGCCAGGGCTCTGACGAAGCGGTCAAAGGCCTTCGGCTCCAGCCTCTTCGCCTGTACACTGTCCCGGTACTCACGCAGCAGAACGCTTTCCTCGAGCATGCCCTTGACCCGGTGCTCCGGCATCAGCAAGGCGCCGGCGAGGTAGTTCGCCTGCCATTCGAGCCAGTCCTTTTCCGTCCACGTGTCCCGCGGCATCGCCCCAGCGTTCGCTTCATCCCTGCTCGTTTGCAGCGAATAGGCGACCCGGCCGCTCGCGTCCCGCGCGAGGTGCGTATATAACTTCGGAAGTAATATGTTGCATCACTTAGCCCTCTGTGGTAGAATAAGTCATGCACAAACCAGACTTGCGGAATATGGGCTACAAGGAACTCCTGCTGATCAGGCAGCAGGTCGTCCATCTCAAAGAAAAAGGATTGAAGGGCAGCGAGATCGCCGAACTGATCGGGGTCGATGAAA
>CAZLYF010000273.1:0-2615 GCA_964563725.1 uncultured Oscillospiraceae bacterium | reverse complement strand
GCTGCGCAGACTGCGTCTGCAGTGCTGAGGCTGAGGGCTGAGGGCTGAGGGCTGAGGGCAGACTGCGTCTGCAGTGCTGAGGGCTGAGGGCTGAGGGCAGACTGCTGTATCCGCCACTGGCGGCGGCAGGATACGGCCCCGCTTCTCGGCCTGAAGGGCCGCTTCTCGTCAGCAAAACTGACGCTTCATAATACCCAGATCCCGGCCTGAAAGGCCTCTTCACGCGAAGCTCTTCACGGCCCGCGCAGCGGCCTCTTCACGCGAAGCTCTTCACGCCCGCGCAGCGGCCTCTTCACTGTGGCGCAGCCGCGGCTTCACGGCCGCGTAGCGGCCCCTCAGCCCACGAGCCCGTACAGGTAGGAAAACAAAGGCGCCAGGGCGATGGCGGGAAGGCAGTCGGCCACCTTGATTTTGGTGACGCCCAGCAGGTTGAGCCCGAGCCCGATGATCAGGATCGAACCCGCGCAGCTCATTTCCGCCACGGCCGGTTCTGTGAGCAGGGGACGGAGAAGCTGCGCCGACAGCACGATCGCCCCCTGGAACAGGAAGACGAAGACAGCGGAGAAAAGCACGCCGGCGCCCAAGGTGACAGAGAGCATGATCGAGGAGATGAAATCCAGCACCGACTTCGCGAACAGCATTTCGTTGTCCCCCGCAAGGCCGGCGTTGAGCGAGCCGACGATCGTCATGGACCCCACGCAGAACAGCAGGCTCGCCGTGACGAAGCCTTCGCCCAGCGGCGCGGGTCCCTCGCCCGGGCCTCCGCGTGACCTGCCCTGCACCCAGTGTCCCAGCGCGCTGATCCCGCGGTCGATGCCCAGCATGGTCCCAAGAACGGCGCCAAGCACCACAGCGAGGATCGTCACGATCGCGTTGCGTCCGCCGAGAGAACCGGAAACACCCAGATACAGCGTGCACAGGGCGATCCCCGTCATCGCCGCGCGGGACAACTTATCCGGGATCCCCCTGCGAAACAGGAGCCCCAACAGGCTCCCGATCACCACGGCGGCCGTATTGACGATCACCCCAAGCATGGCTTTACCTCCCGGATCGGGAAACTACTCCTGCCTCCGAAGCCAGTCCGCGATATCCATGATCACCTGTGGCTCCACGGTGCGCGCGGCGCCGCTTTCCCCCGCCTTCGCTTCCTCGTTGACAAACAGGTGGCCGAGGCCCTCATAGATCCCAAAGGTCACATTCTCATAGCCGTGGAACAGCGCTTCGAAGGCCTCAAAATCCTTTTCCGGCGTCACCTGGATGTCTCTGCTCCCCTGAAGGATGAGCAGCGGCAGGCTGAGCCGCGCAAACTTCTCCGCGAGCTCAAGCTCGTTGAGGCTGACCACGTATTCACCCGGGAACCCAAAGACCTCCCCGCTGGTTTCAGCGGTCATGCCGTTGGCCAGATCCCGCATCGCCCCCAGCTGATCAATCACCGGCCCGCGCTGCTCCTGCGGGAGAGCCGCCGCTTCGAGCGCCGCGATGTTCTGGTCGTACACGATGTCCCATAAGCTTCTCGGGCTGCCCGCAAGCACGACGGCGCCCCGGACGAAGGGGTTCTCCTCAAGGATCTGCGGCGCCAGCATTCCGCCAAAGCTGTGGCCGATGATCCAGAGGCTGCAGTCTTTCGTTTCCTCGTGGCTTCTGAGCAGTTCAAGCGCCGCGCCGGCGTCGTCAAGCGTCTCCGCCCACACCGTGACATCCCCGGCCGCGAAGGACCCGGGCTCCGCGTAACTCCGCTTGTCAAAGCGCAGGGAGGAGATGCCCTGCTGCGCCAGGCCGTCCGCAATGTCCCTGAACGGTTTGATCCCGGGGCCGGGGATGGTTTCGTCCATGTCGCTGGGCCCGGAACCCTGCACAAGGAGCACGGCGATCTTCTGCCGTTCGGCGCCCTCCAGCGGGGTCACGAGAGTCCCTCTCAGTCCGTACTCGCCCACCTGCACAGGATGGTCCAGGGAATTCGGGCCCGTCTGGGCGGAAGGGGCGGTGACGCCAAAATGCTCCTTCAGCTCTTTTGCCGACGCGAAACTGATCCAAAGGCCGTCCAGCGCGCCCCCTTCGCCGTATACGAAACGCAGGACCAAAGGCCGGAAGGCGTGAGCGAGAAATACGTCGACGACGCCGTGAACGCCCTGCGCGTACGCGCGCGCGCCGATGGTCCCTTCGTAAGCGCCCGCCGCCGCGGCGGTCATTTCCCAGGCCGCATTGAGCGCGGCCGCGTCGAAGGCGGCGGCGAACGCCGGCGAAAATTCCACGGCCACGGCATCATACTCGCCGCGCTCGACGCGTTCGGCCAGGCTGGCGCTTCGCTCCCTGAGCCCTTCGCGCGTAGCGCTTGAAAACCAGCCCTCTCCGCCGGAGTTGGCTTGCGCAAGCGCAGGCCCGGCGCGCAGGGCGGGGATCAGCACAATCAGGACAAGGGCAAGGACGAAGAGACGGTGCCTTCGGTTCATCGCGTACTCCTTTTCGCGGCCGGAAAACGGCCTGGCTGCTTCACGCACAGCAAATACGGCATGAAGTGTACCCGAAAGCACCAGGGCCCGCAAGCGCGGGGCGGGCGAGGGGCAGGGCATGTTCATGAAAGAAAATAAAGTTTAAAAGGGCAGCCAAAACCAAAA
>CAZLYF010000272.1:0-2665 GCA_964563725.1 uncultured Oscillospiraceae bacterium | reverse complement strand
CAGGGGAGCTACGCTGAGGTTTACGCGAAGGAAAACGGGCTCGCTTTCGGTGATCCGGACTCCTACGGGCCGGAGGAACTGCCGGAATACAGCGCCGAAGGCGGGAGCCCGGCTGATACGGAGGCCGGCGAAGACGAAGGCACGGACGTCATCGGCGCCGCGCCAGAAGGGGAAGCGAGCCCTGAACAACCGTTGGAAGACGAAGCGGAATCAAGCGTCGAAAGCACGGGGACGGAGATCACCCTGAGCTTCCCCTCGGGGGAACGCACGGGGACCTATTCCGGGGACATGCTGGATGGGCTTCCGCACGGACAGGGCAGCTTCAGCAGCGTCAACAGCGAAGGGGTCGGATGGACCTACACCGGCGCGTGGGAGATGGGCGCCATCCACGGCGAGGGCGAGACAAACTGGGAAAACGGGTCCGGATACCGCGGGACATACTTTCAGTTTGAGCTGACAGAAGGCCAGTGGTTCAGGGGGGACACGGTCCTCTACGACGGGTCCTTCGCGACGGGCATTACGGGAAACCCGGTCTTTGACGGGCATGGCAGGCTGTACAACGCCCTGGGGAGGCTGATCTACGAAGGGGAATTCAAATCCGGGTACCTGAAGGAAATTGAGGCGGCGCGGATGGCGCGCGCGGACGTGCTGGACCCGCAGTGTCAGGGGATGACATCGGATGATTACCTGGCGATCCTGAACACTGAGGAAACAGGACGCCTGGTCAAACTGCAGGGGATGGTGGGAAAGATCACAGTGGCCGACAGCGAAGGCCATTGCGAATTTTTCCTGCTCAACGACGGCAGCGGCGCCTACCCCATCAAAATGGAATACCGGTACGGCGTGGACGAGCCGAAGCTCCAGACCGGCCAGTCGGTGACGGCGTGGGGCTCGGTGACTGGTTTCCATCAGGAGGCATCGCAGCCCGCGGCTGAGTCGTCGGAGGACGCCACGACCTCCGCGACCGCGAAAGCAGCAGGCGAAGAAGGCGCCGGCGCAGATTGGTCCGAGCGGCTGATGCCCCTGGTGGAGGCGGACGTGATCGCCATGACCGCCCCGGCACCCGCGCCCGCGGGCGGAAGGGATGGCCTGACGATCACGGCGGACAAGCTGCTGAACGGACGGCCCCTGAAGAACGGGGAGTTCACCTTCCTGCTGTGCAGGACCTTCACGGTGATCGAGCGCAGGGTCGACCCGCTGACCGGGATCGTCACCTTTGTCCCGGTCACCTATACAGAGCAGCTGCAGACAAAGGCCAACGGCCGCGAAGGGCGGATCGCCTTCGACCCGATCCGGTACACGGCGGCGGATATCGGCAGGACCTTCACCTATACGGTCACTGAGATCCCCGGCACGGAGGCGGGCATGACCTATGACCCGATGGTGATGACAGTAACAGTGGCAGTCGCGGACGGCGGCGGAGGGACGCCTTCGGCGCTTGTGTTCTACCCGGCCGACACCGCCTTCAACAACAGCTATCGGGCAAGAGGCGAACTGGTGCTGGAAGCCGCGAAGGAACTTCAGGGAAGGGCGCTGAAAAACGGCGAGTTCAGCTTTGAGCTCACGCAGGTGCTGGAAACGGGGGCGGTCCTCCTGCCAAAGGCGGTGAACGGCCGGAGCGGGAAGATCACCTTCGGCACGATCCTGTACACGGAAGACTATATCGGGGACACCTGCAGCTATATCATCCGGGAGGTCCCCGGCAGCGAGGCGGGCATGACCTACGATCCGATGGAGATCAGGGTCAGCGTCACCGTGCGGGACCTGGGCAACGGGGTCCTCCAGGCGACGCCCGCGTACCCCGACGACACGACGTTCAACAATGCCTGCGCCGCGCCGGCCGCGCCGCTCGCGCTGACAGGCGTCGCGGCGAGTACGACGAGCATGGAAACGGGCGGAACGGTGACCTTCACGCCGGCGGTCAGCGGGGGGAAGGCGCCCTATAAATACCATTACCTGCTGCTGAAGGATGGCGCCGTGGGCCTGGATATCGGCTGGCAGGAGACCGCGTCGCGTAACATGATCATCCATAAAGCAGGGATATACCAAATGCAGGTCATCGTTGAGGACGCGCAGGGGAGACAGACCAAAGCTGTGCTCAGCCCGGAGGTGACCGTCAGGGAGCCGGTCGCGCCGCTCGCGCTGACGGGCGTCGCGGCAAGCGTGACAACGATGGAAACGGGCGGGACGGTGACCTTCACGCCGGCGATCAGCGGCGGGAAGGCGCCCTACGAATACCATTACCTGCTGCTGAGGGGCGGCGCCGCGCATACGGACATCGGTTGGAAAACGACCCCTACGCGTTCGCTGACCATCAACGCCGCGGGAGTATACCGGATGCAAGTCGTCGTCGAGGACGCGCAGGGGATACAGACGGCAGCCGTGCTCAGCCCGGAGGTGACCGTCAGGGCGCCGGTCGCAGCCCTCACGTTGAAAAGCATCACTGCAAACAAAACCTCCATGGAGACCGGCGGAACGGTAAAATTCACCTCATCCGTATCCGGCGGGAAATCGCCATACAATTACTATTATGGTTCGGGTGTCAAAAGTCGCGAAAGCAGATAGACACTGCACAAGACATGTGTTATTATGTATGCGAGAATCAATGAGTGGCGGGGCGATAAGATGTCATTCGTGAAGAACAGTAGTAATCAGGTATCTTTCG
>CAZLYF010000271.1:0-2711 GCA_964563725.1 uncultured Oscillospiraceae bacterium | reverse complement strand
CACCCCTATTGCTTCGCCACTGCTTCGCCACTGCTTCGCCACTGCTTCGCCACTGCTTTTCAGACGCGCAGCGTCTGCTTCCCGGCCATTGTAAACGGCCCATCAGGGGACAGATATATACACTGCGGGGCGCACAGCGAGGAGGACATTGTGCGCCTCGAAGCCGTACGCGTCGAGGGAGCCGCCGGTAGTCACAGTCGCCGCGCTGTTCGCGCCAAAGCCGGGCGTGCGCAGCCACCACCAGCTAAAACCGGCGATGTCACAGACACCCTTTGCTTTCGCGTACACAGTGTTCCGCGCTTTTCGGGCTTCGTCATCTTTGAAGTACTTCTCCGCCTCCGCGATGCTCAGCAAGAACACCCGGTCCGTGGTGTCATTGCCGCCTTGGGTACCATACTCCGGATTATTTTCGTTTTTCAGCGTGACCGTCAGGACCTTCTTCCGCTCCTCCGCTGTGAACGCGGCGTTCAGGAAGTCATTGCCCAGCCACTTGCGCACCGAGCAGGTTTCCCAGGTGACTGGTTTCAGTTCCGTGTAGTAGGGCTCACAGTCCAGACACACGTCAGCGGCCAGCAGAGCCCTATCCCCCTCTACTGCCAGCACCTGCCAGGATATTGGTTCCTTTCCGTTCGTCGTGTCATTGTCTTGCTCATATTGCCCAAAGCTAAGGTATGAACCGACTTGAATCGGTTTTATTTCCGGCACGCTGGTTGGCGCTGGCGGTTTTTCATACGTGAACATGAGGCTTGCAGGCATTGTTGTCCCGTCATGATGCAGAACGACGGCTATGCTCCGGCTCCCGGTCAGCTCGTACCCGGACGGCACGAACGCATCGTTGGCATAGTACATGTTGTCTCCGGTCACACAGGTCATCTGATCTGTAAAAAGCAAAGCACCGTCACGGGACATGTAATAAACGGGAACCCTTGCCGATGTGACCGGTGTCGGGACAGGTTCTGCCGTGGGTGTTGGAGAAGGAACCGGGGTCCGAGGAACCAGTTCCACGATTCTCTTGCGACAGGCTTCAAGCTTTTTCTGACTGTCAATGTAATTCCCCAATTCCTCGAACATGGCTGCCGCCTGTCGGATAGGCTCAAGGGTATTCTTTGCCAGCAACGCGGACGCTTTTTTGTACTTTTCTTTCCTGATCGCGCTGGTCAATTCCCCGGCGCGGGAAACAGCGTCGAGCACCGGGTACGCTTCATACTTTGCGATGGCTGCTTCCCTGTCCCCGTACGCTTCAAGCTTCCGCGCATCAATATACTGAAGTATTTTCCCAAGATCCGGCAGGATCTGCTTCCCGCCTGCGCCTTCCACCCAACTTTTGTAGTCTGTGGCAAACAACTCATTTTTGCTGAGCCTCTGGATGCTGTCCTGGGCCCTGTCGAACCTATCCTCATCCTTGCCCTTCAGCAGGAGCAGGGAATTTACAAAGGTCAGGTATTCAACCCCTAACAGGTAGCTGCCGGCTTGCTCGAATTGTGTTCGGATCTCTTTCAGCTTTATCCCGTCAGTCAGTGATGCGGATGTGAGCATCGACAACGCTTTTATATAGGCTTGCGCGGCTGTTTTGGACGTCCCTCCGCTTGCGGCCTGGCTCCCAAGAGGGAACAGGCACAAGCTCAATAAAAAGGAAATCATGCGAACGATAAACTTTTTCATGTTTTCACTCCATCAATTGTTTTGAAAGCGTGTGCACCACATGGTGCTAATCCTGCGGAATCCGGCGGCCACCCTGGGAAACCTGCTTCTCCGGATAGATTCTTCTTCCGTCTTCCCTGAACATTGGCATTCCTCATGTCGGTTGTGTCCAGCCTTCGTCCATGAATGAAGCTGGTATCATCATATTTTTCTGAAGCTTTTTTGTCAATTGGAATAATGACCGCAATCCCGTGTCGGGGTATGTGATCGTTATGGTATGGCCTGAATTCCCGCAGTATTCTTAACCTACGAGATTTTCTCAACGGTCTGCTGTACATTGCTGATTTAGCAGGCATCTCGAGCTGAAGCTATTGACTCTCTCTGCTATCGTACAAAGGGGGTCGTTGAAAAAGGCTTTGATCGGCTGAAAAACACACTGGATCTCCGGCGCCTCAGAGTCAGGAGCGATGAGCGAATGGAGAACAAGTCCTTTGTCGGTTTTATCGCATTGATCCTCGCCTGCGACATTGACAAGGTGATAAAGGATTAAGAAATCATACAGTAAGTACACGATCTCGTGGTTGTTGAGAAAGATGACACAGCCTCATCAAACGATTGTCCGCGGCAAGGTTATCCCGCAACCCATCACGAAAGAGCAAAGAAAGAGCCTGCGGGCCTTTGACATGGCTGAGCCCGTAGGTTAAAAATTGGTAGGGAATTTGGGATCCAACTGCTTTGCAACGCTTCTCAGCCGCGCAGCGGCTGCTTCTCAGCCCAAAGGGCCGCCTCCCGCGCCGAAGGCGCGCTATTGCTCCCTTGCTCACTGGGCTGTCGCCTCGCTTCATCCCGCACTGCGGGCGCTCGGCTCTGCCCCTCCCGGTCGTTGGTTCGAGCCTGCTGACAAACAGACGCCGCCCTTGCGGGCGGCGTCTGTTTGGTGGGATTAATTGGGCTCGAACCAACGTTCACAGTTCGCAATGGTCGGATCACTTCCTTCGCAGGCTCAGTCGTGATCCTCCCTTGCTCACTGGGCTGTCGCCTCGCTTCATCCCGCACTGCGGGCGCTCGGC
>CAZLYF010000270.1:0-2756 GCA_964563725.1 uncultured Oscillospiraceae bacterium | reverse complement strand
ACGACATCGTCAGCCGCGGCGCTGAGGTCGATATCCCCTGGGGCGCGTTTGAGGACGAATATTGATCGCAGCGCCGAAGGCGCTGCGAGTGCAGAGTGCAGAGTGCAGCGGCCCTGCGGGTTGTGAAGTGGCGGCGTTACCGCCGTGAAGAGTCCGCTGCGCGGACGTGAAGAGCTTCGCGTGAAGACGTTGGGGCTTAACACCTGCGGCGCGGGAAGCGGCCCTGCGGGTTGTGAAGTGGCGGCGTTACCGCCGTGAAGAGTCCGCTGCGCGGACGTGAAGAGCTTCGCGTGAAGATGTAGGGGTTTAGGGCCTGCGGCGCGGGATGTGGCCCTACAGGCTGCTCCCTACTCCCTGCTCCCTACTCTCTCACGTCCACTGCACTCAACTCGCCTTCGGCGCGGGAAGCGTCAGCGGGGCTGACGAGAAGCAGCGTACTGAGGGGATGTCTCAGCACCAATGGAACACAAGGAGGTACCTATGTCCCGACCTTCCCGCTTCGGCGTCCTGCCGGAGATCAGGACCCGCTTTGCCAACCGCGCCCTCACTTCCCAGGAGGTGAGCGAGGAAATCCTGCTCGCCCTGGTGGAGGCTGCCAGCTTCGCCCCCTCCTGCTTCAATGAGCAGCCCTGGCGCTTCCTCATTGCCCGGGGGGAGCGCAGGGAGAAGCTGCAGGCGGCCCTGACCCCAACCAACCGGGAATGGGCTGGCGTCGCGCCTGCTCTCATCCTGACGCTGGCGAAGAAAACCTTTTCCCAGACCGGGAAGGAGAACCGCTGGCATATGTCCGACGCGGGCTGCGCCGCGGGTTTCCTGATGCTGGAGGCTGAGCGCCGCGGCCTGACCGCGCATCCCATGGCGGGTTTCGACCGGAACATGACGAAGGAACTGTTTGCGATTCCGGAAGAACTGGAAATCGTACATCTAACGGCTGTGGCTTACCCGGGGGACCTCGAACGGCTGTCCCTGCGCAATCAGGAACGCAACCATCCCATGCCCCGTATGGCGGTGGAGGAGCTGCTGCTGTAGGAAGCGATGCGCCTGTGGCGCGGGGCAATGAGTGGCGAGTGGTTAGTGGCTAGTGGCTAGAGGGGACAGGGGAGGCGTCAGCGAAGCTGACGAGAAGCTGCCGCATAGCGGCGAGAAGCGGTGGCTTTCGAAACTGAGAAGCATCAGCTATGCTGATGAGAAGCAGTTGAGAAGCAGTAGAAAAGCAGTTGGAGAAGAAGTCGTCGAGTTCAAAGTGCTGCGTGCAACGTGCTGCGTTGCATCTGCGGCGCTGTAGCTTTCGACCACTTCCTACCACCTCGGGCTGAACGATGTCTTGAACCTTTTACTGAACGATGTCTTGAACCCGGACCTCGCGCATCTACAGCAGCGGCGTCATATAGAGCGGCAGATAGACAATGCCACCCTCTTCTTTCAGGTCGCCCGTATGCAGCACATAGGGAACATGAAGCTGTTCCGCGTATTTTCTTATGAATTTCCTGAGGGAAGTCAGTGTATAGTATTTACCTGATTTCACTTCGATCGGGGATATGTTGTGCCTGCTGCTGACCTTGCTTTTTGAAATGAGGAAATCAACCTCCATGCGCGACTCGTTGTCGTCACTTGACGGATTCGAATAGAAATACAGTTGATGCCCGGAGACTGTGAGCATCTGGGCAACGATGTTTTCCATCAGCATCCCCTTGTTTACTTCCAGTTTGTCAAACAGCAGTTTCCTGTAGATCTCCTCGCTGACAAGGCCGTTCTCATCAAATGCATGGCTGATCAACAGCCCGGTATCAGCCATATAGCACTTGAGCGTCAAGCGATCTCTGTTCAGTTTCAGCCCAATGCTGGGTTCAGTCGAGTTGTGACACATATTGACGATCATGGCATCGTCCAGCCAGAACAGAGAATCCTCATAATCCCGGAAGCGCGCCTCCTTGCTTAAAGAAGCGAGTTTGAATTTCTTTTCACGCTTGCTCAGCTGTGACGGGATATCGTCGAAGATGCTGTTGACCTTCATCCCATAGTCTTGCGCGTGCTTGGAGATATCAGCGCGGTACAGCGTGAGGATGTCACGTTTGACTTTGTCCACCTTTTCAAAGTCCCGGGTTTCCACATATTCCTTGACCGCCTGAGGCATTCCGCCAACGATCAGATACTGCCGGAAATTATCCATCGCTTTTCTGTGCAGCGCCTGGCCGAGCGGCTTTTTTGAATCAAAACTTTTCCGTATGACCGGCATCAAGGTTTCGTTGCCTATCGCCCAAAGGAACTCTTCAAAGTCCATCGGATACATCTTGATGTGGCGCTCCTCAGAGGGAATGAGGATGTCTTTTACGTTTTTCCTGATGGACATCAGTGAACCGGTTTCCATATAATCATATCTGCCGTCCGCCACAAGGTACTTGACAGCGGCCCGGGCGCGGGGGAACATCTGAACCTCATCAAAGATGATCAGAGACTCATGTTTATAGAGCTTCACATTGTAGAAACCAGACAGGTACATGAAAAGCGTATCCAAATCATCCAAATGATGAACAAACAGGTCTTTTACTTCTTCGCCAGCCCGATTGAAATCGATCAAAATAAACGATTTGTACTCCGCTTTGGCAAACTCCTCCGCTGTGTAGCTCTTGCCAACGCGGCGTGCGCCGTCGATCAGCAGCGCAGTCTTGCCGGCACCGTCATGCTTCCAGTCCAAGAGCATTGAACCTAAATTCCCGCCAAAATTATAGCTATGACATGAACATCTCAACTTCAAA
>CAZLYF010000269.1:0-2772 GCA_964563725.1 uncultured Oscillospiraceae bacterium | reverse complement strand
CCACCAGGTGTAGGTATGGCGGGGCCGGAAGCCGATGCTGTAATAAAACTGCTGGTTTGAACCCACATAAGCGCGCTTCGCGCCGCGCAGCGCGCAGCGGCGGACGCCTTCCAGCACCGCGGCTCTTCCGAGGCCCATCTTTCGGTAAGCGGGATCCGTCGCCACGGGTTCCACCAGGGCGTCCGGCGAGGAGGCGTCCATCCACATCCCGCAATAGGCGGCATAGTCCCCGTCCGGCGCGACCACCGCGATTTTCAGGCTCAGGTCCACATGGGGGCGGAACATCTCGTCCATGAGCCGCTGGCGTTTTTCCTCTGTGATGCTGAAGGGTCCTTCTCCGTTGAGCTCATGATTGAAGCCCTTCCAGAGCACCTGCCCATACTTTTCGATGTCGATCCCCTCATCCATACCCATCACGCGGAAGCCTTCCGGCAGCATATAGCTGATCGCGCCGGGGTCCCCTATGGGATAGACCGCGTCGTGTTCCTTTTCCGGGGTCGCGACGAAGCCCTCCGCCGCCGCGGTCTCCTGAAAGCCTGGGTCCGCGTCCCACACCAGCAGGCGGAACTTGCCCTCCCTGCGGAAGTTGTCCCGCGCGTAGCGGACCATCTCCGCCCTGAGGCCCTCCTGTCCGGGCAGAGCGCAGACGAAGCCCTCGCCGGGCCGCGTGTCGAAGGTCGCGACGGCGACGAGTTCCCCGTCCTCTTCCCAGATACCGATCCTGTTCAGCCTTTCGCGGTCCAGCCACCCGTGGGTGATCATCCAGTCCCAGCGGCCAAAGGGGAAGTCCGCGCCGCCGCGCCTGAGAAAAAAGGCGCGCAAAAGATAATAGTCCTCCGTGATCCCCGCGGGATACGCATAGGTCCGAAATGTGATGGGCACGGCGATCCTCCCGTTTTGCTTATTCATCCGTCTGCCGCGCGGCCGCATTCCTCGCCTCGATGTCTGCCATGCGCATCGGCGGCGCGCAGGAGAAGCAGGGGGTGAGCTTTGCAAAGGTACCTTCGTCCAGCTGGGCATAGGTGAAGGGGCTCAGCGGGTGGAACCTGCTGCGAACGCCCGGGCAGTCCGCCACCGCGTGGTAGTTCTGGCCGCCGTCGGGGTTGTAGTACAGCGGGGTGGCGCCGTCAGGAAAGGGGAGGCTTCGGCCCTCGTCGTCCCAGATGAGCACCTTGGTGTTGATCTTCAGGTTGTTCCACAGCCACTTCATGTTGACCCCGTCAGGGTTGCGCAGCCGCTGCACGCGGATGCAGCCGTGGCTGGCCTTCGAACCCAGCAGAGGCTCGAACCTCCGGTAGTTCTTTCCTCCGTCGGCATTGGGGATGTAGGGGACTTCGTGGAACAGGTCCCCGCCGTTGAAGCGGATGGCCATGTCGCAGTACATGCCCTCGGCCCAGAAGCCGCCCGTCCGGCTGACGATCAGGTACTCTCCGGAAGCGGTCTCATTGTAGGGCTGCTGGTCGTTCACCAACCCGGTGGAGATCAGGAGCTCCGAGAACAGCTTCCCCTCCTTGAAGATGTACAGCCGCTGCGCCAGCTTGTCGACCACAAGTCCATACAATGGATGGGGCTTGACGGTTTTGAGCAACTTCGTTTTCACATAGCCGGTCATCAGGCGGTCGTGGTCGTCGTAGGCCTGGATCAGCGTCCACCCGTTCTCGTCCGCGGACAACCTTTTCACGGCTGTGGACCTGCCGTACACATATCCGCCCAGCTTGTCCTCAAACAGCTTTTTTCCGTCCGGCGCGTCCAAAGGGTAAATCGTTTCCTTTTCGCCCGCGTTCAGTATGGTGATTTCCTGCATCAGCCTTGCCCAGACGGCGGCCTCGTCCGTGATGTCGAAAGCTGTGAAAAACGGGTCCTCAGACGCCTGCGCGGATGACAGGCAAGCCACGAGCAGCATCAGGATGGACAAACACAGGATCCCTTTCATATGCCTCTCCCAAGATCAAAATGCAGAATTTGCAGCCTTGCCCCGCGCCTCAGGTGTCGGCAAGGCTCATGCGGACGATCTCATCCTTCTGCGCCTTGCTGAGCGTCTGGTCGGTCGCCGCGGCGATCAGCAGGATGCCCACAAGGCTCAGCGCCAGCCGCGTCAGCGTGAAGGCGAAGCCCAGATTCGCGGCTTCAAAGGTGAGCATTGGGATTTTGGTCGTCGACCAGGCACCGATGAACACAAACACCTGGAACAGCCCGCCGCCCTTTCGGATGATGACCTTTGCCACCGGGAACGCCGCGTACAGCGGCCCCGCCGCGCAGGAACCCAGCAGGAAGGCGATCAGCACGCCCTTGAGCCCGGAGCCCTTGCCCAGGTACTTGATCATGGCCGCCCGGTCCACCCAGACGTCCAGAAGCCCCAGCAGCACGAAAATCGGCGGGATCACCAGCAACATCTCCGTCAGGTTCTGTCCATCAAGCTCAAGGGACCTCAGACCGATCTGCGGCGCCAGCAGGCCGATGACCACGTTCGCCGCCAGGAGCAGCAGAAAGATCCTGTATCGTTTGAAAAGCTTTTTCATTTGAGCACCGCCCAGATCACGACGGCGCCGGCGATGGAAAACACGTAGGCCGCCGCGTTGCGCACGAACGCCGTGCGCTTACCGAAGGTCTTGATCTCCAGCGGCAGCGTGACGACCCCCACCATCATCAGCGTGGATACGAAGGCAGCTATCTGCATAGTTCCAGCGCCGCTTTGAAGCAGCGACGCGGCCAGGGGGAACGCGACGAAGCCTGGAATCAGGGTGATGGAACCGACGACGGAGGCGGCCATCG
>CAZLYF010000268.1:0-2774 GCA_964563725.1 uncultured Oscillospiraceae bacterium | reverse complement strand
CCTGGGACAACCCCCGCGCCATCTACTACCGCCGCATGAACGACATCCCCGGCGACTGGGGCACCGCCGTCAACGTGCAGAGCATGGTGTTCGGCAACATGGGCGACGACTCCGGCACGGGCGTGGCCTTCACGCGCAACCCCTCCACGGGCGAAAAGAAGCTCTACGGCGAGTACCTCATGAACGCCCAGGGGGAGGACGTGGTGGCCGGCATCCGCACGCCCAAACCCATTTCCTCCATGCAGGAGAGCCTGCCCGACGTGTACAGGCAGTTCACGCAGATCGCCCAGACGCTTGAGAGCCACTACCGCGACATGCAGGACATGGAGTTCACCATCGAGCGCGGCAAGCTGTACATGCTGCAGACGCGCAACGGGAAGCGCACGGCGGCGGCCGCCCTGAAGATCGCCGTCGACCTGGTGGACGAGAAGATGCTGACGGAAGAGGAGGCCGTGCTGAAGGTGGAGCCCAAGCAGCTCGAAACCCTGCTGCACCCGAATTTCGACCTGGCGGCGCTCAAGAACGCGCAGCCCGTCGCCTCCGGGCTCCCCGCCTCGCCGGGGGCCGCTGCGGGCGGCATCTATTTTACCGCCCATGAGGCAGCGAAGGCCGGGAAAAGCGGCAAGGCCGTCATCCTGGTGCGCGAGGAGACCACGCCCGAGGACATCGAGGGCATGGACGTTTCCAAAGGCATCCTCACGGCGCGGGGCGGCATGACCTCGCACGCGGCGGTCGTTGCCCGCGGCATGGGCCGCGCGGCGGTCGTCGGCTGCGGCGAGCTGCATATCGACGAGCGCTTGAAGACCCTGAGCGCCGGGGGAAAGACCTTCTCGGAGGGCGACCCGATCTCCCTGGACGGCTCCACGGGCAAGGTCTACGCGGGCCTGCTCCCCACGGTGGACGCCACCGTGACCGGGGACTTCGCCCGCCTGATGGGCTGGGCGGACGCGCTCCGGCGCCTGAAGGTGCGCACCAACGCCGACACCCCCCGCGACACCGCCCACGCGGTGGAGTTCGGGGCCGAGGGCATCGGCCTGTGCCGCACCGAGCACATGTTCTTTGAGGCCTCCCGCGTCAAGGCCATGCGCGAGATGATCCTGTCCGACAGCGTCGAGCAGCGCCGGGCGGCCCTTGCGAAGATCCTGCCCATGCAGCAGAAGGACTTCGAGGAGATGTACAAGGTGCTGGGCGCGCGGCCCATGACCGTGCGCTACCTCGACCCGCCCCTGCACGAGTTCCTGCCCCAGAAAACCATGACCGCGGAAATCGAAGGGCTGGCCAAAGAGCTGCATACCACCCCCGAAAAGATCGTCCAGAAGATCGACGCCCTGCACGAGTTCAACCCGATGATGGGCCACCGCGGCTGCCGCCTGGCCGTGACCTTCCCCGAGATCGCCGAGATGCAGACCCGCGCGGTGCTGCAGGCGGCCCTCAAGGTGCGCAGGGAAACCGGCCTCAACGTCATTCCCGAAATCATGATCCCGCTGGTGGGCACAGCCAAGGAGCTCAGGTTCGTCAAGCAGATCGTGCTGGACACGGCCGAGGCCATCTTCACGGAGGCGGGCGAACGGATCGAGTTCCATGTGGGCACCATGATCGAGATCCCCCGCGCCTGCGTGGTGGCGGACGAGATCGCCGCGGAAGCGGAATTCTTCTCCTTCGGCACCAACGACCTGACGCAGATGACTTTCGGCTTCAGCCGCGATGACGCCGGAAAATTCCTGGACGCCTACTACAGCGGCAAGATCCTCGAAAGCGACCCCTTCGCGCGCCTGGACACCGAGGGCGTGGGCAAGCTGGTGGAGATGGCCGTGTCCCTGGGCCGCAAGGGGAGACCGGGCCTGAAACTTGGCATCTGCGGCGAGCATGGCGGGGACCCCTCCTCCATCGCCTTCTGCCACAAGGCCGGCCTGGACTACGTGTCCTGCTCCCCCTTCCGGGTGCCCATTGCCCGCCTTGCCGCGGCGCACGCGGCGATCCTCGAAAAAAAGGGTAAATAGGCTGCCGGGCGGCGGGGACGGACGGCCGTCCCCGCCGCTTTTTGTCTCCATTCTCCGCCGCGGCGCGTTTCTTTGACGAAAGGAGCCGGAATGGACCGCAGGGAAGAGATCATCAGGCTGCAGGGCGAGATCATACGCGGCCTCGCGCGGGACAGCCTGTCCCGCGTCGGGGGCGACCTGTGGGGCTTCCGCCCCGGGGACGGCGCGGAGGACCTCCCGACCGACGCGGAAGCGGGCGAACCGACCCCTCCGCCGGGCTACCCGGCGGTCCCCGCGATCGACTTTGGCGGCGCGCGGGAGGCGCAGGCGGCGCGGGAAGCCGCAAAGGGAGAGGAAAAAGACCCGAAGGAAGACATAGAGGCGCTCCGAAAGGAGCTCCACGGCTATATCGGGCTTGAGCTGATCAAGGAGGAAGTGGACAGCCTGATCAACCTGGTGACCGTCAACAATCTTCGGCGCCAGCACGGCCTGACCGTCCGGGACCTGTCGCTGCACATGGTGTTTTCCGGCAACCCCGGCACGGGCAAAACGATGATCGCGCGGCTGATGTCGCGCGTGTACCATTCCCTGGGCATCCTGAGCAAGGGGCATCTGGTGGAGGTGGACCGCAGCGGCCTGGTGGCCGGCTACGTGGGACAGACCGCCATCAAAACGGTCGAAACGGTCAAAAAAGCCCTGGGCGGGGTGCTGTTCATCGACGAAGCCTATGCCCTGACCTCCAGGGGGAGCAGCGACTACGGCTAGGAGGCGGTGGAAACGCTGCTGAAAGCCATG
>CAZLYF010000267.1:0-2792 GCA_964563725.1 uncultured Oscillospiraceae bacterium | reverse complement strand
CAGGAGACCGGCGGAGAGGGCTGCGACATCTACGCAATTGAACGATCTGTCCTGTACGAAGGCTGGGAGATCCCCGACGAGAGATATGAAGCGGATACCCTTCGCGAATGGTGGGGGGAAGCCTCCCTCAAGGCCTTTGGGATGCTGAGGCTCGGCTCCGGAAGGGCCCCGGAGGATGGCGTCACCGGGGAGGTGTGGCGGGTCTTCGCGCGTGACGCGAAGGGCGAAACGCGCGTGTACGACGGGCTCGTGCGCTTCTCAAAGGAGAAGGCGGAAACCACGCCGGAGGACCCGGACCGGGACACGGACAGGCTGCGCCACCGGGCGACCTTTGAAATGGGCGTCGCCAAAGGCGTGTCCTGGGCGCCCGCCGCCGCCCTTGGCGGCACACGATATAGCAACACTGAGATCGCCTCCATGCTGTTATTGAGCCCGGGGGAGAAACAGGCCGCCGCCGAAACGCTGTATGAAGCGCTGCAGCTGTTCACGGTCGGAGGCTTCCGCGACGCGGAGGACAAGATCTGCGTCGAGGAGAACGGAATCCTTTGGGAACACCACAAGCCGGGCTACCACGCCGTGCGTGCCAACGAGGGTTGCTGCGCCAGCAATTCCAACTGGCTCAACTATCTCCTGCGCGGGGACTACCCGCAGACCGGTTTCCTTGCCTATTCGCAGGCAGACGGCAGCGGCCATGTGCTCAACTATATTCGCGACGGGGAATCCTGGTGGTTCGTGGACCTGACCCACTACAGACCAGACTTCCCCTATCCCGGGGGCGCGGAATCCGGGGACCCGGACGATTACTTCACCGGCGATTTCATCGGCGGCAACATCCACAAGGCAAAATCCCCGGAAGATTACGTCCGATACTGCCTCGGGACCTTCAACGACCCGCCGGGGCTGTTCTTCCTGTACGAAGCGGATGACTGCCTGCCGCTGGGCCTTGAGGAAAAGGACGGGATGACTGTCGTGATCTACCCGGAGACAGAAGGCGTCGAGGTCTTCGTGCTGTACGACGATCCTGGCGACCGTCTTACCTATGAAATCGTCACGCCGCCAACTGCGCTTCCTTCATGGGGCGGATTGCCTTCGGCATTCTGAAGAGCCTGCGGACGACGGGATGCATGCGGCGCCCTGAATAGCAGCATACAGCCTGAAAAGCAAAACCCGGATGAAACGGAGGTGTTGTCCCATGATGAGACGCTTGATGGGGCCTGCCGCCCTGTTGCTGTGCCTGACTTTGCTTTGTGCTGTGCTTTCCGTTACCCCGGGGGCGCTGGCAGAAGCCCAGTCTGGAGGATACGCCTACAGCCTGGAAAACGGGGAGGCGACGGTGACGGGCTATGCGGGTCCGGGCGGGCAGCTGGCTGTTCCCGCGGAACTGGGCGGTTGCCCCGTGACCAGGATCGGCGCCGGGGCTTTTAAAGAAATCGGGGAGCTGACCGGCATTGTTCTACCGGAAACCATCAGGGAGATCGGAAAACAAGCCTTCGCCAACAGCGCGTCGATTGAAGGCATACGGATTTCTACCGGCATGACTTCCATCGGGTCCCTCGCGTTCTACGGCTGCAAGGGACTGAAGGCGATCGAGGTCGACGGGAGCAACCCTGTGTTTGAGAGCCGGGACGGCATCCTGTACGACCGGATGCGCGGCATCCTCGTCGCGTGCCCACCCGGTACCGCGCAGACCCAATGCGATGTCACGGAAGGGACCTCTGCTATCGGCGAGGCGGCCTTTGCGGGCTGCGTCTCCCTTCAACGGATCGTGATCCCGGCCAGTGTCGTTGAGATCGGGCCCTGGGCCTTCTCGGACTGTTCGTCGCTTGCGGAAGCCGATCTGCCAGATGGACTCGCGCTGATCGCGGACTACCTGTTCCTTCGCTGTCCCGCGCTTCTCGAGGCCACCGTCCCGCAGGGCGCAGACTCCATCGGCGCGCAAGCCTTCGCTGAGTGCCACGCCCTTGCGGAAGTCACCCTTCCGGAGGGACTCACAGCCATCGGCAAGGGCGCATTCTGGAACTGCGCGGCGCTTTCGCGCCTGGATCTCCCCCGAACGCTGTCTTCCCTTGGGGAAAAGGCCTTCTACGGCTGCGGGAAACTGGAATCCGCCGCGGTACCCAATGGGGTGACAGAGATCCCCGCGGAATGCTTCTGGGGCTGCGCCAACCTCGCTGAAGCAACGCTGCCCGACAGTCTCCTCTCTGTCAGAGCGGGCGCCTTTTTTCGCTGCGGGGCGCTCGTGCGCGCAGAGGTTCCCGACGGCGTCACATCCATCGGCGAAAATGGATTTCGGGAGTGCGGCAGCCTCGAAGGCATCCGGCTGCCTGCGAGCCTCAAGGAGATCGGAAACTTCGCGTTCTACAAATGCGTCAGCCTCTCTGATGCGGCCCTCCCGCCGGGCCTGACCGCCCTCGGAGACGGGGCGTTCAGCAGCTGCACGTCGCTGAAAGAGATCGCGCTGCCGTCCGGCATCGCAAAACTCGGGGTACAGACCTTCTTCAGCTGTGAAAAACTTGGGAGGGTCATCCTCCCGGAAGGCCTGACCGCCATCGGGGAGAGTGCGTTCAGCGGCTGCGTGAGCCTGACGGAGATACGGATCCCGGAAAGCGTCGGGAGCATCGGAAAAACCGCCTTCCACAAATGCGCGTCGCTGAAAAGCGTGACAATCCCCCCGAACGTGACCGAAATCGCGATCCTGGCCTTCTGGCTGTGCACGGGGCTGGAAAGCGTATCAGTTGCGCCAGGGAACACCGCCTATTTCGAAGAAGAGGGGGTGCTGTTCGCCCGGGCCA
>CAZLYF010000266.1:0-2811 GCA_964563725.1 uncultured Oscillospiraceae bacterium | reverse complement strand
TGCCGCGGCGACAGAAAAAGGGAGGGCCGCACGCTCATGAAAAGCGTGCGGCCGCTGGTCTTTGCGAGGGAGGCGGCTTCAGGCAAGCTCGCTGCTCACCACGAGCCTGACCAGGTGGTCGTCGACGATCTTCTTTGCGCGCTGCGAGGCGCTGAGCAGCGCGTGGAAGCAGACCTTGTTGATGGAACGGGGGGCGCCGGCCGCGTACTTGAAGATCTCGTCGAGCGCCGCGTCGGAGAAGATGTCCTTTCTTCCATCCGCGTATTCGAGGTGGGCTGCGACGTATTGTTCGCACTGGGCGCGGTCGAGCTGGGGGATCTCGCACTTGAGGTCGATCCGCTGCCGGATGGCGGCGTACGCCTGCTTGTTCAGCTTGTCCCAGAGTTCGTTTTGCCCGGAGAGGATCAGCGCCATGGGATTCTGGGAATCCATGTTGTAGTTCAGAAGGAAGCGAAGTTCCTCGAGGGTGTCGCGCTCCAGGAGATGGGACTCGTCGATCATGGTGACGACCCGCTTGCCGTGCACGGCGCGGATGACGGCCAGATGCTGGTGGAGCAGCCGCCTGGCGTCGCCGCGGTAGAACTTCTGTTCCGCGCCGAGCTGTTCGAGCATGCCGTTGTACAGCCAGCGCGGGCGCAGGCGGGAGTCCGAGAGATACAGGCAGACGTACCTCGTCTTGTCCAGGCCATCGCGAAACCGGCGCAGCGCCGTGGTCTTGCCGCAGCCGACGTCCGAGGTGACGACGGCGAACAGCTGCTTGTCCGCGACCCAGTCCAGGCGTCCCAGCGTTTCCTCAAACTGCGTCGAAAGGTACAGGGAAGCGGTGGGGATGGAGGACGTGAAGGGCGTGTGCTTCATGCCAAAGAAGGACTCATACATCGCTGCCCGCCTCCATTCCGCGCGTCTTGCGGAAGCTGGTGGCGATGCCCGCGCTGGTTCGGCGCGCCGCATGGGCCTGGCTCAGCGCCTTGAGCAGCCGGGAATCCGCAGGGACGGGGTCCTCCGCGCCGCCGCCGTCGCGGACGTATCCGCAGAAAGGCCCGATCGTCACGGGATGAGCCGTCGCCGGTTCCGCGTCCTTCATGCGGATCTCGATCTCGTCCAGGAAGGCCGGGTCGTAGACGACCGTGACCTTCCGCCCGGCGAACCTCATGCCCGCCTCGAAGAGCTTTCCGTTGAAGCTGACGCAGCCCGTCTTGT
Source organism: uncultured Oscillospiraceae bacterium (assembly GCA_964563725.1). Taxonomy (GTDB): domain Bacteria; phylum Bacillota; class Clostridia; order Christensenellales; family Aristaeellaceae; genus CAZLYF01. The sequence continues at coordinate 1,611 of CAZLYF010000266.1, read as the reverse complement.
CGGCCTGGCGTTCCTCGGTATGCAGAAACGCTTCGCGAAGCTTTTCGTGGTCCACGAACGCCAGCGGGCGCGTGTCCAGGGTGAATGCGGTCCTCGGCGAGACCTCGCCCAGGCTGCGGTGCTCGCTTTTGTGGTAGTACTCCTCGATCCAGTTCTCCAGGTGACGGTTCAGCTCGCCGAGCGTCTGCGGCCGCTCCAGCGCCGCTTCGGAAAGAAAGGCGCCCGCCCGCCGGTTGAAGGCCTCGACCTTTCCCTTGGCTTCCGGGTCGTAGGGTTTCGTGTGGAGCAGCAGGACGTCCAGCTTCCGGCACGCGTTCTCCAGCCAGCGCGTCCCGTACTGTTTGCCGTTGTCCACATACAGGGTGTCCGGCTTCCCATACCGCATGATCGCCTGGCGCAGGCAGTCCTCGATCATGTCCGAGTCCTGCTTCTCATAGAACCCGGCCGACACGATGAAGCGCGTGCAGTCGTCCAGGAAGACGCACAGGTACACCTGCTTCATCTCCCCCTTCTCCCCGATGGGGAGATAGGGCCCGTACTTGATGTCCGACTGCCACAGCTCGTTGCGGTGGCTTTTCTGGAATCGGCGCGACGACCTGCCCTTCGCCGCGCCCTGGCGGACCTGCCTGGCCGAATGCCCCGCCGCCTGCAGCCAGCTCTGCAGCGTGCTGCGCCGGAGCGTCCCGGGCCGGACCCTCCCTTCCAGTTCGAGGATCAGGATGATGTCCTTCACGCTGCGCCCCGGACATTCCCGCCGCAGCGCGATCGCTTCCTGCAGCAGTTCCTCCGAGCGCCCGTCCGCGCCGCTCTTCCCGCGGTTCCATGACGGTTTCGGCTTGAGCCCCTCGAAGCCCTTCTCCCGCCACGCGTCAAGATACCTGCCCACCGTCCGGTAGGACAGCCCTTCCCGCTCGGCGATCTCCTTCCTGAGCTGGATGCTCAGCTTGCGCTCCTGCCCGGGGAGCAGCAGCGGCGTGATGAGCTCGAGTTTCTCCTCCGCGCTCCGTTCCGTGGCGGTGGGTCGGGGTTTCTTCATTGGCTTGCGCCTCCTTTTCTCCGGATGGCGCTACCTTACTGCGGCCCCCGCCGCGGCGATACGCAAACTCGGTGCATACGCCGGGTACCCGGCGTGGATACTTTCCCGCATGCTGTCTGCCAGCCAGCCGCCGCCCCGTTTCCGCCTCCCCTCCAGGGGCGAGTGTTCCCCCACGAGCGGGTACAGCAGCCCGCTCGCCGCGATCCGGATCGCCCTGAGCCGCTGGTCGAGCAGCGTTCGGATCGCCGCGAACCAGGCTATCCAGCGGTTCAGCGTGCTGTTCTCCGCCCAGCATTCCTGAAGCTTATCGTCCAGCACGCCTTCGATGGTTTCCGCACAGTAATGCTTGTAGGGCAGCATGGACTCCAGCAGCTCCCGGTGCAGTTTCCCGCACCCCAGGCACTTCAGCCTCCGGATCCTGTGCCACACCTTCTTGCCGGTTTCCGTCCGGGTATGCCGATTGACCTTGTCGCGCGCCTTCAGCGCTCCCCCGCACAGGGGGCAGCCTCCCCCCCGCTGCCCCCTGTGCGCAACATCCCCGCCGCTATCCTTGACCCCTTGCTGCTCCCGTGCTA
>CAZLYF010000265.1:0-2830 GCA_964563725.1 uncultured Oscillospiraceae bacterium | reverse complement strand
GACCGAAATCGCGATCCTGGCCTTCTGGCTGTGCACGGGGCTGGAAAGCGTATCTGTGGCGTCCGGGAATCCCGCCTATTTCGAAGAAGAGGGGGTGCTGTTCGACCGGGCCAATCAGCTGCTGCACTCCTATCCCGGCGGCAGGCAGGATGCCGCGTACACCGTGCCCGAAGGGACGCGGGAGATCGGTGAGTACGCGTTCGCGTCCTGCGCGAACCTGACGGAAGTGACGGTGCCGGAGGGCGTCACGGCCATTGGAAAAGGCGCGTTCTACATGTGCAAGGGGCTGAATACCGTCCGGCTGCCGGCCAGCCTGACGGGCATCGGAGACCAGGCATTCAATGACTGCATCAACGTGACCCTGGAAGCGCCGGAGGGGAGCTTCGCGCTGCGCTGGGCCAAAGAGAACGGCGTCGCGTCCAGGGCATCCGCGCCGCAACCCGCAGCCGGAAAACTCACGCTAAGGCAAACCGGCCCGGACGCCGTGCTGGCGGAATGGAGCGGATTGCTCTCCACGGGGGAAACCTATGTGGGCTGGTCTCCCGGGACGAACGATTTCAGGTACTTTGAACGTTCCTACGGGGATGCCGCGCTGGTGCGCAACCTGATCCCCGGACAAGCTTACCGGTTCACGGTTGGGACGGACGCAGGATTCACCGCGGAACCCCTGCTCCGGGCGGACATCACGCTGCGCGAGGCGGAACGCTACGCGCGCCGGGGTTTCCTGCTGAAGGAGCATCTGGTTTGGCGCTGCGCCGCGGGCGGGGACTTCTGGAATACGGAAAGGGAAGTCGTGTTGTCCTGCGCCGCTGCCGACCTGGCCGGCGGCGCCTACGACTGGTGGCTGCTCATCCTGAGCGACCAGCAGGCGGCCGATGCGGACACGCCCGTGCACCAGCTCAATGCGCTGTTCACGCCCTCTGGCAGAGTGTTCACCACATTCAAGGATTTTTCACTCACCAGAGAGGCGGTCGAGAGCGGGTACTCGCTTACCGGCCTCAATATGATCCTGGACACCTGCGGCAGATACCAAGGCGGCTTCCTGCCAGGGGAATACAGGCTCAGGACCTATTACGACGGCAGGTATGCGGGCGAAGCGGTTTTCACGGTGAAGTGAGGTTCCCGGAAAAGATCTGGATGAACGGCGGCGCTCCCTTGGGAGCGCCGCAAACGTGACGCGCTGAACTGCCAAACAGGTCTGCCCGGCGTTCTACAGCCTTTCCAGCGCCCGGACGACTTCCTTCTGGCTTCCTGTGACGACCAGGTGTTCTTCCTGTTTGAAAACGTGGTCGGGATTTGTGAGCGGGATCACTTTTCCGCTGACTTTCGTCGCGATGATGTTGAAGCCGTATCTGGTGCGGACCGCCAGGTCCCTGACCGTTCTCCCAGCCCATGATTCGGGCGTCGCGATCTCGAACACCGCATACTCGGGCGTCAGTTCCATGTAGTCGAAGGCGTTGCGGGCGCTGAAGCGGCGGGAGGTCTTCCGGGCCATGTCCCGCTCCGGGTAGATCACCTCGTCCGCGCCGTTCCTCAGCAGAAACTTTGCGTGGATGTCCCGCTCCGCCTTGGAGACCACGTACTTCGCTCCGTTTTCCTTCAGCAGCGAGGTCACCTCGAGGGAACTCTGAAAATCCCCCGCGATGCACACGAAGCACAGGTCAAAATTGTTGACGCCCAGCGATTTGACCACCTCTTCGTCCTTGCAGTCGCCGATCTGAGTGGCGGTCACAAGCGGCGCCAGGCCGGCGACGGCCTCATCGTCCTGGTCGACCACCATCACCTCGTTGCCCAGTTCCGCGAAAGATGTGGCAAGGTGCTTGCCGAAACGGCCGATGCCGACGATGAGGATCGATTTCATGGCCAGGCCTCCTTATCCGATGATGACTTTCTCTTCCGTGTTGCGAAGCGTTCCCGTCCGCCGGCTTTCCGCAAGGGCCATCATCAGCGTCAGGCTGCCGATGCGCCCGACGTACATCAGCAGGATGATGACCACGCGCGGGATTGTGGACAGCTGCGTGGTGACGCCCATGCTCAGGCCGACCGTGCCGATGGCGGAGAAGACCTCAAACATCGCGTGCTCAAACGGGAGCACCTGGGCTGCCAGGATGGTGAACAGGCCGGCAACAACGAGCGTGAGGTAGATGAAAAGAGCGCTGGATGCTCGCCTGACGACGCCCGGTTCCAGCCTGCGCCCAAACAGGTTGACGTCGCTCCTGTTGCGGATATAGGCCAGCATCGTCAGCATAACGACCGTTATGGTGGAGGTTTTCACGCCGCCACCGGTGGACCCGGGGCTTGCCCCGATGAACATCAGCAGCATCGTAAGAAAACTTCCTCCCTCGCTCAAGGTGTCCATATGGATCGTGCTGAACCCCGCGGTGCGGGGGGTGACCGCCTGGAACAGCGCTGCGAGGAACCTGTCTCCAAGAGTCAAGCCGCGGAAGGCGTGATCCCCTTCCAGCAATAAAAACGCCGCAAAGGATACAAGAATGAGTGACGCGGTCGCCGTCAGTACCACCTTGGTGTGAAGCAGGTACTGCCTGAAGCGGAAACCATGCCTGGCAAGGTCGTCCCACACCACGAAGCCCAGCCCGCCGACGACGATCAGCGACAGGACCGTCAGGGTGACCAGCGCGTCGCCCCTGTAAGGGATCAGCGACGTGAAGGGTTCCGTTACGCCCATCAGGTCGAAGCCCGCGTTGCAGAAGGCGGACACCGCGTGGAAAAAGGCGAAGAAGAGGCCTTCGCCCAGGCCGAACTGCGGGCAGAAGCGGAGCGCCAGCAACACCGTGCCCGAGAGTTCAAAAAGTGCTGTGCCGGTGAGGAT
>CAZLYF010000264.1:0-2839 GCA_964563725.1 uncultured Oscillospiraceae bacterium | reverse complement strand
TGATCACAGGCATGGTACTCACTCCTTCCTAAATGAGTATACCATGACCTGCCTTTTATTAATAGTATTAAAATTTACAAGGTACTAGCGCGCCGAGGGCTTGCAGTTTTGATCTCCCCTTACTCGAACATGTCCTCTTCAACCTGCCTCACTTTTCAACAACATGCCCTTGCTCTTAACCAGCGCGCCCTTGAGCGCTTCGCTGGCATGTGCTAATATGCGGCCAGGCCGAAGAAGGAACGTCTTTACCGATGTTCGGTCTTTACTCGCTCACTCGCTGGTACAAAGAATGAGGGGCAGACCAGTCTCTACCATAGCTTCAAACATAGTTTTTTACGGGAGGACAAAAGATGGCTGATAGCGTAAGGGTCGCTGCGGTTCAATTCCAGCATGAGAACGGAAATAAGAGAAAAAATCTCGAAACGATTCAAAAATTTGTTGTAGACGCTGCGCGGGACAATGTTCAAATTCTCGCGTTCCCGGAAGGTTGTATTACAGGTTACTGGTTTTGGCGCAATTTATCCCAGCAGCGCCTGCTGGATCTAGCGGAGCCTGCATTTTCAGGCTCTTCGTCATTGTTTTTAATGGATCTGTCGAAGAAGTTCAATATGACCATCGGGGCAGGCCTGCTTGAAGAAGAAAAAGGCAAAATGTATAACACCTACATTATTGCCATGCCGAATGGGGAGTTTAAAAAGCACAGAAAGATCCACGCTTTTGAAAGTGATTATATCCATGAGGGAGACAGCCTGACCGTATTTGACACACCGCATAAGTGCAAAGTGGGTGTACTGACATGTTATGACAACAATATCATCGAGAATGTCAGAATGACAGCCCTGCTAGGCGCACAGATTATCCTTGCCCCACATCAGACCGGTGGCTGCCGTTCAAATGATTTGAACATCATGGGGATCATTGATATGGACCTGTGGAAGAATAGGGAGAAAAACCCCAAAGCTATCGAGGCAGAGTTTTACGGCGATAAAGGCCGGGGCTGGCTGATGAGATGGCTTCCCAGCCGTGCTCACGATAATGGGGTTTTCTATGTGTTCAGCAATGGCGTTGGAGCCGATGATGATGAAGTCAGGACAGGGAATGCCATGATTATCGATCCCTATGGCAGAATACTTACAGAAACCTGGGCCGCAGAAGATAAAATGATTATTGCGGACCTGGATTTGAATTTGATCCCCGAAAGCACGGGGCAGCGATGGATTAGGACAAGGCGGCCAGAACTATATACGCCGCTGGCAGTGCCAACTGGTAAAGAGGTCAGCACACGAAAGCTCAGATTTGACAAAATTGGAGTCTGATGAGCGTACGTTTATTTATTGATTTGGGGTAACCATCAGCTGATTGCTTATGGACCAGGTGCTAATAAGACGTAAGCGTCAGATAAGCGACCCGTCACTTGCACTCAGTTTGAGCAGCAGCGCTCCAGGGAGCCAGACGTTCCAGCACCTCTTCTGAAAAAGGGGTTGTCTCAGCGGGCAGCCTGCTGAGAAGGAACCGGATGTATTTGAAGACCTCGAGCCCGTTGAGCTTCGCGGTCTCGACAATGACTTCATTTTGGCACCATATACAGGATACGTTTCCTTGCCGCAACAGGTGCTGTGAAACAAAAATATGGTTTGCATTTCAAGCCATCCCACGCAGTACTTCCATTTTCATATGAGCACCACCGATCCAACGCTGCTTGGTACCCAGCCAGTCTTGATTCCGGATATACCACCCCGACGGACACAGCTGTATCGACATCATACTGTCCCACTGTGACCCTGAAGGTATGTCTCCGTAATTCTCCTGAACAGAGCGTGCCTGCCATGATGTCCTGTGCTATATTGGCAGAACAATATTGCCCTCCAAGGCTTGTGCCTGCAAGCGGTCACAGTCTGAATCTTCAAAGGTCGGTATAAGCCGGGATCGATCGAATGTGGGTAGACGAAGGCGGAACTTAAGGAAAAGAGGACCCCGCCGGGAGTCCCTTTTCCAGTCAAGTAATTTGCCCTATTCCCCCGCACGTCGCTCGTGGCGCAGCGCCTGCCGGAACACCTTGACGATGCTGGTCTTGTTACCGTAGTTGAGGCTGCCCCAGCGATAGATCTTGATGGACAACCAGGCGAACAAGGCGATGGTCAGCAGCATCAGCAGCCCCGAAAGGAGCAGCTGCCAGATGGGCACGCTCATCACGCCGGCCCGCCCAGGCATCACCATAATGCTGGTGAAGGGGATCAGGGAGGCCGCCACGGACACGGGGCTTTCTGGCATCTGGATGGCGAAGGTGGAACCGAGGTAGGCTGCGACGAACAGGACCGTCACGCCGCCCACCGCGCTGCTGACGTCTTCCATCCTGCTCACGGTGGAACCCAGCGCCGCATACAGGAACAGGTAGAGCAGGTATCCTGTGACGGAGAAGAAGACAAAGGTCAGGATGTAGCTCCTGGTGACCGCGCCGGTCAGCATCGCCATGAGTTCCGGCGGATAATACGACCGGTTGAACAAAACGCCCGCCACAGCGCTCAGGACGATCAGTCCGAACTGAATGATGCCGCTCAAACCGCCCGCCGCCACCTTGCCCAGGATCAGCCAGGTGGGCCGGGTGGAAGTGATCAGCAGTTCCATGGTGCGGGAGTCCTTTTCGCGCGCGATCATGACCGAGATACCCTGCCCGTAGAGCAATACCAGCATGTAGACGCAAATGAGCATCACAGTGGCGACCATCAGGTTGTTCTCGGTCGACTTGCCAAGCAGCGTGAGGGTCTCGGCGGGCTGCCAACCTTCAATGAGCGCGTAGTCCTTCAGGTCTCTGAGGTAGATCACCGTCTTGACGATGTGA
>CAZLYF010000263.1:0-2890 GCA_964563725.1 uncultured Oscillospiraceae bacterium | reverse complement strand
CTGCGCGATAAACTGCTGAAGCGTGAAGAGGAAGCGTTGCCGGAGATCAAGCGGATGCTTCTGACGACCGGCAGCGACGCTTTTGTGGAAAACGCGCTGCGCCTCCTCAGGCGCTTCAATGAGGACCCTTGCCCCTGGCTGCTGGAACACTACAGGGAGATCCGATACCCCTACGCGCGCAGCACGATGTGCCTCGTGCTGGGTTTCCGCGCGGACGAAAGCGTCGTGCCTTTCCTGATGGCGCAGGTGGAGGAAATGGAAAAGAAGTGGCCGGAGGAAAACTATGCCCAGGCCCCGCTGCTGGCGCTCAAAGAACTGAAGGCGAGGTTTGAGGAGGAGGCAAAGCAATCCAGGCAGTAAGTGACGGATACATCCGGCAGGAACCGCTCTGCACTCAACTGTTCATCACCACTGTGGAGTTCGGGCGGAGGGGCCCCTATCGCCTGATCGATCCGGGATCGGGTCAGCGGCCCTGGCCTCCCGATTTCCGCACAGCCTCATCCTCATCAGCGACAAAGCTCAGATGGTTGCCTTTGTTGCACTCGTAGATGCAGTCGCGCAGCAGCTTGCTCTTGCAGCCTGAAAAGCTGCCGATGATGGCAAGCCGATAGCCGTAGCTGACGGACTTTTGCGCGGCCTCGCCCGCCAACTTGATCACGGCGATGTCGCCAGTCATTTTCGTAGCCATGTCATCAGACCGCTGCGCGCCTTCCGCACGTCTCGCCAAGCGGACAGCCATCGCAGGACGGTTTCTTACGGCAATGCTCCTTGGCGTTGATCACGATTTGGGCGTGGAAGCCGTTGTAGACTTCCGCGCTCGGCGGCAAGTTCCCTTCAAAGTACGCCTTGACCGCCGCGTAGCCCTTGCCCGTTTCCATCGGATATCGGCTGCAAAGCCTCAAGGTGTAAGCGTCCACCACAAAGGTCGGAAAACCGAAAGCGTACAGCAGGATCGAATCGGCGGTTTCCTGTCCGACGCCCTTTGTGGAGAGCAATTCGGCTCTCAGTTTGTCGAGCGGCTCCTTCTGCACGGCCGCAATGTCGCAGCCGTACCCAAAGTACCATGCCGTGACCGCTTTCAGGTAGCCCGCCTTCTGGTTGAAGTATCCCGCCGGGCGGATCATCTCCGCCAACTTCGCGAGGTCGGAGTTCGCCACGGTTTCGGGCGAGAGGCGCTCCCCGAAGTTGGCGATCGCCTTCCCGACGTTGCCCCATGAGGTGTTCTGGGTCAGCACCGCGCCGACCATCACCTCGTAGGGCGTTCTCGCAGGCCACCAGTGCAGCTCGCCGTAGTGGGCGAGGAGCGTTTCATATATGGAAAACAGATCATTGCCCATTGCGGCCTCCTACGTTTGTCTCCGGGCTTGTGCAGTATAGCATCACCCATGCTGCAGCCGGAACGGAATGCCGCGAAAAGATGAAGCGCTTGCCATGGAATGACGAAGAAGGATGCCGCAGTGACGGGAAAAGGGATACCGCGCGCGCACACAGGCATGTCAGGAGGATGGATCAGGCCGCAGGCTATAGCATTGATTTGGCAAGGAATATCAAGCGTTGTGGAATCACTTAAGGCCTTGTGGAGACGGAATTCCGTAACTGAGCGTCGCTGAACTTGCACAAATCACAAAGAGATGGTGGCTCTATAAAACGAATAAAGGGGAATCGGGCCCTATACACCTACGCGTAGGGGGTTTGAACTGCATTCGCTGCGAGGACAGCGACGAATCAGGCTGCAGCGCGCGGTGGGGTTGATCGCGATGCCGGGGATGGCGTCGGGGAAGATCCGTGAGAACAAGCTGGAAATGATCCGCGGCCTGGTCAGAAGCGCATAGCCAAAGAAACGCAGAAAAGAAATCCAAAGTGAGGCGGTTTCTTCTGCTTGCCCAAAGGCGCGGATATAAACGAACACAAGAGAAATAGCCTTGATAGAGTGACCTTTTCACGCGGAAGCAGTGCTTCTGCGACCGCATAAACAGGGGGCCGCCTGAGTCCGTTTACGCGGAACCGCTGGGAATTTTGGACCAGGACTGGACTTGACAGGCATAGCCGTTTACGAATAATATACAAGAACATCATACATCGCCCGACCCCGTCCGGGCGAGGAATCGGGAATCGACAGATGAGCGTACAAATCAGGATTCGCCACGCCATGAAATCTTTCGGCCCCAACGTCATCATCCCTGACCTGAACCTGGACATACGGGAGGGGGAGTTCTTCACCTTGCTGGGGCCTTCCGGATGCGGCAAAACCACCCTGCTTCGCATGATCGCGGGCTTTAACACGGTTGACCGAGGCGAGTTCTACTTCAACTCCAGTTTGATCAACGATCTGGACGCCTCAAAGAGGAATATCGGCATGGTGTTCCAGAACTACGCGATCTTCCCGCACCTTTCTGTACGGCGCAACGTTGAGTATGGCCTGCACAACCGTAAGCTGAACCGGGCGGAGATCCGCCAGCGTTCTGAGCGTTTTCTGAACATGATGCAGATCAGCCAATACGCGGATACGATGCCGGATAAACTTTCCGGCGGCCAGCAACAGCGTGTCGCGCTGGCCCGCGCGTTGTGCATCCAGCCTGATGTGCTGCTAATGGACGAGCCCCTGTCTAACCTGGACGCCAAGCTGCGCCTGGAAATGCGTGCCGCCATTAAGCAGATTCAGCACAGCGTGGGTATCACCACCATGTATGTGACCCACGACCAAGAGGAGGCGATGGCGATTTCCGATCGCATCGCTGTGATGGACCACGGGATCATCCAGCAGATCGGCAAGCCGCGGGACCTATACCAGCGGCCTGCTAACCTGTTCGTCTCCAGTTTCATCGGCAGGTCCAACATCCTGGAGGGGCAACTGGAAAGGCGTGGCGGAGAGACCTTCATCACGCTGGAA
>CAZLYF010000262.1:0-2893 GCA_964563725.1 uncultured Oscillospiraceae bacterium | reverse complement strand
ACCAACGACCTCCACGATGTCAACGTGGCGCTCTAGCCAGCTGAGCTATAATCCCAGGGCCAAGACGATGATAGCACGCCCTAAACGGGATTGCAAGCGTTTTTTGCGCGGCGTTGCCGCCTTGGGAGAGGCGTGCTATACTGTCGCCCGCGAACAGACATTCCCGTGAAAGGAGACGCCGTGGGCCGTTTCAAGCTGGAGGCGCCCTACACGCCGCAGGGCGACCAGCCCCAGGCGATCGAGCGCCTCGCCGAAGGTTTCAGGCAGGGGCTGAAGGGGCAGACGCTGCTGGGCGTGACGGGCTCGGGCAAGACCTTCACGATGGCCTCGGTCATCGAGCGCGTGCAGCGGCCCGCGCTGGTCATCGCCCACAACAAGACGCTGGCGGCCCAGCTGTGCGCGGAATTCCGCGCCTTCTTCCCCGCCAGCGCGGTGGAGTACTTCGTCAGCTATTACGACTACTACCAGCCGGAGGCCTACATCGCCTCCACCGACACCTATATCGAGAAGGACGCCTCCATCAACGACGAGATCGACCGGCTGCGCCACAGCGCGACCTCGGCGCTGAGGGAAAGGCGCGACGTGATCATCGTCGCCTCGGTGAGCTGCATCTATTCCATCGGCGACCCCAGCGAGTACAGTGGGCAGATGGTGTCCCTGCGCCCCGGGATGAAGATGACGCCCGAAGCGCTTGCCGCGAGGCTGGTGGAGATCCAGTACGACCGCAACGACATTTCCTTTGAACGCGGGATGTTCCGCCTGCGGGGCGACGTGATGGAGATCATCCCCGCGAACGCCCGGGAGGATGGGGTCCGCGTGGAGTTCTTCGGCGACGAGATCGATCGCGTCGGCGAGTTCAGCGTCGTCGACGGGCACATGATCCGCTCCGTCACGCACGCGTCCATCTTCCCCGCCTCCCATTACGTCACCGGCATCGAGGGGCGCGACGAGCGCATCGACGCCATCGAGAGGGACCTGGAGCTGCAGATCGCCCATTTCGAGGAGGCGGGGCAGCCGCTGGAAGCGGAGCGCATCGCCCAGCGTACCCGTTACGACATCGAGATGCTGCGCGAGATCGGCTTCTGCTCGGGCATCGAGAACTACAGCCGCTACTTCGACGGCAGGAAACCGGGGGACCCGCCCTTTTCCCTGCTTGACTACTTCCCCAAGGACTTCATCTGCTTCATCGACGAGAGCCACGTCACCATCCCCCAGATCCGCGGGATGTACGCCGGGGACAGGGCGCGCAAGACCTCCCTGGTGGAATACGGTTTCCGCCTCCCCTCCGCCTACGACAACCGCCCGCTGCGCTTTGACGAGTTCGAGGAGCGCATCGGCCAGACCGTCTACGTGTCGGCGACGCCCAGCGTCTACGAGGAGGCGCATACCCAGCAGCTGGTGGAGCAGATCATCCGCCCGACAGGCCTGCTGGACCCCCGCATCTCTGTCCGCCCTGCCACAGGGCAGGTGGACGACCTGATCGGCGAGATCCGCCAGGTGACGGAAAAAGGCTTCAGGGTGCTGGTGACGACGCTGACGAAAAACATGGCGGAGCGCCTGACGGACTACCTGCGCGAAACCGGCGTCCGCGTGCGCTACCTGCACAGCGACATCAAGACCATGGAGCGCATGGTGCTCCTGCGCGACCTGCGCCTCGGGGCGTATGACGTTCTGGTGGGGATCAACCTCCTCCGTGAAGGTCTTGACCTTCCTGAAGTGGCGCTTGTAGCCATTTTGGATGCTGACAAGGAGGGTTTTCTGCGGTCGCAGACCAGTTTGATCCAGACGGTCGGCCGGGCGGCGCGCAATACCGAGGGGCGTGTGATCATGTACGCGGACGCCCCGACGGACAGCATGATGCAAGCCATCGCGGAAACGACGCGGCGCCGCGAGATCCAGGAAGCCTTCAACCGCGAGCACGGCATCACGCCGGAAAGCATCAAGAACGCGGTGCGCGACCTGATCGAGATCACGCTGCAGGCCGAAGAGGAGCACCAGAGCGACATGAGCGTCGAGGAGCGGGCTTCCTTCGTGTCAAGTCTGGAGGACAGGATGCTCAGCGCCGCCCACAGCCTGGATTTTGAGCTGGCCGCGAAGCTGCGCGACCAGCTGTTCTCCTTGCGCGGCGACAAGCCCATCGAAAAAAAGCAGCCCCAGCCGATGCGGCGCAGGCGCGGAGCCGGACGCCGGTAACAGCTCGGGGACAGGGAGACAAGGATGAGCGTACTTTTGCTCAACGGGAGCCCCAGACGAACGGGCTGCACGGCCGCGGCGCTTGACGAGGTGGCCGCGGCGCTGGAAAAAAACGGCCTTCAGACCCGGCGCCTGTGGCTGGGCACGGAGCCTGTGGCCGGCTGCATCGCCTGCGGACGCTGCGCGAAGACCGGCCGCTGCTTCGTGAGCGACCAGGCGAACGCCCTGCTCGACCTGCTGCCGGAGCTTCAGGGCTTCGTCGTCGGCTCTCCCGTCTACTACGCGGGGATCGCGGGCCAGCTCAAGGCCTTCCTCGACCGCGTGTTTTATTCGGGTGGCAGGGGCTTCCGCGGCCTCCCCGGCGCCGCCGTCGTCTCTTGCCGCAGGGGCGGGGCCTCCTCGGCTTTCGACCAGATCAACAAGTACTTCACCATCAGCGGCATGCCCGTCGTTTCCTCCCAGTACTGGAACCAGGTCCACGGCAAGACGCCGGAGGAAGTGCGCCAGGACCTGGAGGGCCTGCAGACGATGCGCACCCTGGGAAACAATATGGCCTGGCTGATCCAGAGCCTCCGCGCTGGCCGCGGCGCGGGCGTCGCCGCACCTGAGCGGGAAACGCGGATCTTTACGAATTTCATCCGCTGACGAGAAGCGGCCCTGACGGGAGGAGAAGCGGGAACCTCTGGTTCCCGAGAAGCGG
>CAZLYF010000261.1:0-2898 GCA_964563725.1 uncultured Oscillospiraceae bacterium | reverse complement strand
ACTGCATTGAAAACAAGATTCCCTATCGTTTCAAGTAAACACAGGGGACGGTTCTATGTGTTCCTCAAAAACACATAGAACCGTCCCCTGTGTTCCCGCCGACGATGGTCCTTTCCACCGTGAGGTCCTTGATCCGCCCCGGATCGGTCTGCTCGATGTTGCCGGACAGGACCACCAGATCCGCCAGCTTGCCTGCGGTAATGGAACCCTTGATGTTTTCCTCAAAGGAATTATACGCCGAGCCCATGGTATACAGGTACAAGGCTTCGTGCAGGGTGAGCTTCTGCCCAGGCATCCAGCCATCTTTGGGTTCGCCGTCGTCACCCTGGCGGTTCACGGCGGCGTGGATGCCCGTCAGCGGACAGTAATCCTCCACGGGGCAGTCGGAACTGCCGCCGATATGGATGCCCCTCTGTAAAAACCCTCTGAAGCAATACGCGGAAGCAGCCCTCGTATTGCCAAGCCTGCTTTCTATGAAGGGCAGATCAGACGGGACAAAGCGCGGCTGGATGTCGGCCAGGACCCCTTGCGCCGCAAACCTGTCCAGCAGCTCCGGCGGGCACAGCGAGGCGTGGACAACGCGGAACCGCGGGTCTTCCCGGGGATGCTCCTCCTGGACTTCCCGGTAAACGTCCAGCACTTCGGCGATGGCCCTGTCGCCGATGGCGTGGGCGGCAACCTGCATGCCTGCCGTATGCGCCAGCAACACCAGCTCTTTGAGCTGTCCCCGGGAAAACAGGGCGATGCCGCGGTTCCCGGGATCGTCGGCGTAGGGCTCCGACAACAGGGCGGACCTGCCCCCAAGCGAACCGTCCGTCAGCAGCTTCAGCGGACCGATCCTGAAGAAGTCATTGCCGCGGCCGGTTTTCCAGCCCGCTTCGATCACCTGTTTCAGTTTGTCAGCCTCAGGCAGCAGCATCTGCTCGCTGACTCGCAGGGGCAGCCGCCCCTCTCCAGCCAGTTCCAGGTAGGCCTCGAACAACTCGTCAGGCTCGCCCGGGAAGGCTCCCAGATCGTCCGTCTGGACGGAGGTCAGGCCCGCTTCCGAAAAGTCCCGTGCGGCCGTCATGATCAAACGCTTCAGCGCGTCCCCGGTGATAGGTGTGGAGGGGGGCTTCGCCAGCTCCATGGCATTCTCTTTCAGGATGCCCGTCGGTTTGCCTTCAGCGTCAAGCTCCACCAGGCCGCCGTCCACAATGGGAGAATGCTCAAAGATCGCGGACGCTTTCAGGGCAGCCGTGTTCAGGACGCAGACGTGCCCGCAGCAGCGCAGCAGCATCATGGGTCGCGTGGCGGACACCCTGTCCAGAACATGGCGGTCGGGCATCCTTTGTTCCCGGTAGGGCGTCTGGTCCCAGCCCCAGCCCAGGATCCACGCCCCTTCAGCCAGGCCCACGTCCCGGATATGGCTCCGCAGCTTGCTTTCCAGCTCATCAACGCCTTTCAGGCCGCGCAAGTCGATCATTGCCTTCCTCATGGCGTAGCCTGCAAGATGCAGATGGCTGTCGTTGAAGCCGGGGAGGACCGATTTGCCGCCAGCGTCAATCACGGCTGTCCGTTCCCGGCGCAGGCTGAGCATCTCCTCATTTGAGCCGACGGCAGCGATTTTTCCTTCCCTCACCGCAACAGCCTCCGCCCGGGGATTGGTGGCATCCATGGTCAGGACGCTGCCGTTGAAAATGATCAGGTCCAAGGATTGTTCCTCCTGTCAGGAGGGAACGGTTTCCCTCTTCACTCCCCGCCATGATGCCACCTGCCAGCGGAAAAGGGAAGCGTCAGGGGCCGTCCCTATCCCGATTGACGGCCGCGGCGCTTGCGCCTATACTTGCTCGGTACAAAGGGCCTGTCATTGTTTCGGATCCTGTGCTGCCATACGACCTGTCCGGTTGCTGTTCGCGGTGAGCCTGGGGGACTGCTGTTTCTTTCGGCCACGTTCTCTTTTCAGAAGATCGGGGGAGGTACAGGATGAAAAGGGCCTTGTTTGCGCTTCTGTGCGCCTATCTGCTGCTGGCATTGGCGGCTCCGCCCGCGGGGATGATCACCGAGGTCTCCGTCAGCGCGAGCCACACGGCCGCCTATGTGGGCGAAACCATCACCTGGGCCGCGTATGACATGGACGGGTCGGGCGATTACCAGTACCATTTCGAGATCGACTGCGACAACTGGCCGGTGTTCATCGACGACTGGGACAACTGGCGTCTGGAGCCATCCGTGTCCTGGGTGGCAGCCAAGCCAGGTACCTACAAGGCGTCGGTCATGGTGTACGACCTGGGCTGGGACGACTATTCTGAAAACACCTCCACCGACACGATCGTGTCCCTCCGGCCCGCGACCGCCATCACCTCGCTCTCCTGGCGCACGGGACCGGACGGCAACAATCAGCTTCAACTGCTGATCGATCTGGCCTGGACGCCGATCGAGGGCGCTGTCGGCTACGAGATCTTCGCCAGGGTCGGAGACGTCGGCAGATACAAACAGTGGACGGAAACGATCGAAAGCAGCGTCGCGGCCAGGTTCCTCCTGCCGGCGGCGCCGACGCGCTACTGGTTCAAGGTGCGGGCCTACGGCGAGTATTACGACCTGAAATCAGAAAAAACCATTCGCTTCACGGAGCCCTTCAGTCCGGAAGCCTTCATCGATGTCCCAGCCCTGGCTTCGCAGCAGGGAAAAACAATAAAGCCCTTCATCACGCTGGTGATCCCCCATCTTGTCACGCCCGCTCCGACAAGGCGGCGGGTGATCCCAAATCTCGTCACGCCAGCGCCGACAAGGCGGCTGACCATCACGGCGCTTCCCCTGACAACGCCTGCGCCCATCCGCTAACACATGGGACGGCAGATTGTTATTGTCCCCCCGATTAAACCTTGCCATATTCACGCGGCATACTTCGTGTACTTG
>CAZLYF010000260.1:0-2925 GCA_964563725.1 uncultured Oscillospiraceae bacterium | reverse complement strand
AGCAACCGGTTCGATGATTTCTGGGCTCGCTGTAAACCGATGATGCTGAATCGGCTCGCCTGATCTGATTATTATCTCCTAACAAATTTGACGTGCACCCGCTCTCCAGACGCAGCGCGCATGCAGGAGGAGTGGAGGTTGATGGAACGCCGTTGGCTTGACAGTCCCGGCAGCTGTTTTGTATATTTCCCGCAGGGACAAGCCCAGGCAAAATAGGAAAAGGAGGCTCTGCCGTGGCTGACTTTGCGGGATATCGGGTTTTTCCACACGGGATGCTTCGGGATTTCTGCCGCGCGGTGTTTGAAAAGCGCGGGTTCAGCGCGCAGGAGAGCGCGCAGATCACCGACGTGCTGCTCGCAGCCGACCTCAACGGCATCGAATCCCATGGGATCCAGCGGCTGATCCGTTACCACAGGGAGATCGACTGGGGCTACGTGAAGGTTTTCGCGCGTCCGGAAGCGGTTTTTGAAACGCCCCTCTCCGCCATCGTCGACGCCCGCGACTGCATGGGGCAGCTGACGGGCATCTACGCCATGGACATGGCCATCGGCAAGGCAAAAAGGAGCGGCATGGGCATGGTGTCCGTCCGCAATTCCAACCACTACGGCATCGCGGGCTATTACACGCACATGGCGGCGGAACAGGACCTCATCGGGGTCTGCATGACCAATACGGAGGCCATCATGGTCCCGACCTTCGGGAGCCAGGCGATGCTGGGCACCAACCCCATCGCACTGGCCATGCCGGCTGAACCCTGCGTGTTTTCCTTCGATGCGTCCACGACGGTGGTCACCCGCGGGAAGCTGGAGGTGTACAACAAGCGCGGAGAGCCCGCGCCAGAGGGCTGGATCCTGGATGAGGCCGGCCGAGAGACCACAGACGCCGCGCGGGTCCTTCAAAACATCATCGGAAAGCGCGGCGGCGGCATCCTGCCGCTGGGCGGGGCCGGGGAGGCGACGTCCGGCTACAAGGGCTACGGTTTCGGGCTGCTGTGCGAGCTGTTCACGGGCATTTTTTCCGGCGGGACGACCTCCAACTACATTTACCGGACGCCCGGGCGCGCGGACATCGCGCATTTCTTCATGGCCTTCGACTACGGGCTGTTCGGGGACAAACAGGAGATCAAAGGCCGCTTCTCCCGCTTCCTGGACGAGCTGCGCGCCGCGCGCAAGGCTGAAGGGCAGGAACGCATCTACGTCCACGGCGAGAAGGAGCACGAGTCCCGTTTGCGCAGGCTCGAGGAAGGCATCCCCCTCAACGCGAAAACCTACGCCGAAATGCACGACATCGCGTCAGCTGTCGGCCTCGACCCGCTTGCATATCTCCCCGACTGAGAAGCAGGGCAATGACTGGAGGATAAGGATGAACGCGCAGTTAGAGATCGGGATCAAGCTGGGCCGCGTGCGGAAGATCATGGAACAAAAAAACCTCAGCGGCCTGTACCTGAAGCGGCAGGACAGTTTCGCGTGGCTCACCTGCGGGGGCATCAACTATGTGGGCTTGGGCGAGATGGGCAACTGCGGCTTGCTCGTCACCCGCGACGGGCAGTACGCCATCACCAACAACATCGAGGCCCCGCGCATGCGCGATGAGGAGAAGCTGGAAGAGCTCGGCTATCGGATCCACGCGCAGACCTGGTTTGAGAACGCCTTTGAAAACGAGACCCTACGCCGGCTCGTGCCCTCGGGAGACATCGGCTTCGATCACGGGAACCCCCTGGGCGCCAATGTATTCAATGACCTCAAGCTCGCGCGGATGTCCCTGACAGAAGCAGAGGTGGATCGCTACAAGGAGGGCGGGACCGTGATGGCGCGCGCGGTGGAAGAGACGATCCGCTCTGCCCGCCCCGGAGATACGGAGCTCAGGATGACGGGCCGCCTGGCCGGCCGCATCCGCGAAAGCGGCCTCGACGTCGTTTCCATCCTGTGCGCCGCCGACGAGCGCATCAGCCTCTACCGCCATCCCGTCCCCACGGACAAGCCCATCCGGGAGCGCGTGCAGCTGGGCGGCAACATGCGCTGGAAGGGGCTGATCATCTGCTGCACCCGCTATTTGAATTTTGTCAGGGTGACGCCGGAGCTGGCCGCCCAGTATCGCGCCAATGTGGAGATCGACTGCGTGTTCATGGCGCATTCCATCCCCGGCAAAACCTATGTGTCGGCGCTGGAAGCCGGGCGCAGGGCCTACGAGGAGCGGGGATACGGCGAGGAGTTTAAAAAGCACCATCAGGGGGGCCCAATCGGCTACGCGGGCCGCGACTACCGCGTGGACTTCGGCACGCCCGGGGAGATCCAGGAAAACCAGGGTTTCTGCTGGAACCCCTCCATCACCGGTACCAAGAGTGAGGACACGGTCATCGCCACTTCTGAAGGCATCCTCCCCGTGTCCCGCCCTATCCTGTATCCGTCCATGACGGTGGAGATCGAAGGACAGCGCTTCGAGCGCCCGCAGATCCTGGAAGCCACGTAGCGGGCGCCGCGCGCCCGCTTTGTGAAGTGCTTGCTGCGCAAGCGTGAAGTGGCCCTTCGGGCCGTGAAGAGGCAGATTCGCTGCCGTGAAGCAGTAGGGGAAGAGCATTGGGAGCGCGCGAAGCGGCCCTCCGGCTCATGAAGCGATGGAATCCACCGCCGCCAGTGGCGGGTAAAGGCAGGCGAACATGGCGTGAAAGCGAGCGCAGTGAGCGGAGCGAATCCCACCTTCTCCGTCAAAACAAAAGCCCACACGAAGTTTGGGCTTTTGACGCAAGAACCATAAGTTTGCCAAATGGCAAACTTATGGTTCTTTTATCGGAAGCTCAAAGAATGAGCCCTTTTTCTTTGCAAAAGTTCAACTTAAGGACTTCCAAAGGCGATAATCACCTTCATGTCATGTCTAACATTCTCAATAAACACTGTTCATTTTGAATCTGGATATCAATTCGGTTCT
>CAZLYF010000259.1:0-2972 GCA_964563725.1 uncultured Oscillospiraceae bacterium | reverse complement strand
TGCGCTGCTCGTCGGTGGGGATGGGAAAGCCCGCGTCGCAGATGACCAGCACGTCGCCGTGGCCCAGATCCGCGATGGCGGTGTTCAGTTTCTTGTTGAGGATCCGTCCGAGTTTCATGTCCTCTTCTCCTTCTTCGCGCTGCGCGCGCACAGGCGCGCATCCCCTTCAAGGGCACAGTACGGGAAACCCTTCCCGCTTTCTGGCGTCACGCATCAGTTTCCTCCGAACCGTCCGGCTTGCCTTTGCCGCGTTCACCGCTTCCTCCGCTTGTCCATCAGGACCGCGAACACGATCAGCAGCCCGATGGTGATCTCAAGAACGAAGGAGTTGATCCCCAGCAGGTTGCCGCCGTTGCGCAGGGTCGCCATGATCAGCGATCCCAGCGCCGTCCCCGCGACGCTCCCTTCCGCGCCCGCCAGGGAAGCTCCTCCAAGGACCGCCGCCGCGATCGCGTCCGTTTCGTATCCCTCTCCGCCGGTCGGCACGCCGTTGCCCAGCCTCGCTGTCATCAGCACCCCGGCAACCGAACACATGAAGGCGCTGGCGATGTAGACGCCGTAGGTCGTCGCCCGGATGCTGACGCCCGAAAGCCGGGCGGCTTCCGCATTTGACCCGACGGCGAACACGTTTCGCCCAAAGGTCGTGTACTTGATCACAAAAGCGGCGGCAAGGATGAACAGCACCCATACCCACCCCAGCGTGGGAAACCCGAGCCAGGTCAGGCGCGAAAAGCTCGCGAAGTCTTTGGGGATGCCTGAGATCATCTGCGCGTTGGTGATCAGCATGATCAAACCGCGCACGGCCGTCTGGATCCCGAGCGTCGCGATGAACGGCGGGACCTTCCCGTCAAAGATGATCGCTCCGTTGATGACGCCCACCAGGCTCGCGATCAGGACGGCTGCGGCGATCGCCGCCGGGACCGGCCAGCCCAGGCCCGTCTTCGTGCTCATGAACATCGAGGAGAGCACGCCGGAGAGGCCGACAACAGCGCCGACGGAAAGGTCGATCCCGCCAGAAATGATCACGAAGGTCATCCCGATGGCGATCACGCCGTAAATGGCCGTTTGCCTAAGAAGGTTCTGGATGTTGTTGAGGGTGAGGAATTTGTTTGTACTGAGGGTCAGGCCGACGAACATGACCGCCATGAGGATGAAAAGCAGCATGACGGTCGAGAGGTTCCTGATCTTCTTCCCGATGGCGGGCTTTGTGCTCATCGCTGTTCGCTCCTTTGGCGCCGTGTCGTTTGATCCGTCATTCAGGCAGTCCCGAGGCAAGGCGGACCAGCCTTTCTTCGTCCATGATCCCGTTCGCGCAGTACTCCTCGCGCAGGAGCACCTTCATGATCCTGCCTTCGTGCATGACGGCTACGCGGTCCGAAAGTCCCATCACCTCCGGAAGGTAGGAGGAAATGACGATGATCGCCGCGCCTCCCTTGATCAGTTCTTCAAACAGGCGGTAGATTTCCACCTTCGCTCCGACGTCAACGCCGATGGTCGGCTCATCGAAAATGAACAGCTTGCTCCTGCAGGCGAGCCAGCGCGCGATGATGACCTTCTGCTGGTTCCCGCCCGAGAGGTTCCGCACGCGCTGCTGGATGGTGGGGGTCTTGATGTTGATCTCGCCAACATAGTGCTTCGCCCTCGCGGCCTCCTTTTTCAGGCTGATCAGCCCTTTTTTGCTGATGGCGCCGTAGGAGGCGATATTGACGTTGAACGTGACGCTCATGTTCATGGCGAGACCGAAACGCTTCCTGTCCTCGGTCAGAAAGGCGAGCCCGCTCCTGATGGATTTTTTCGGGTTCCGGATCTTGACCGGCTCGCCGTCCAGGAGCACCTCGCCTCCATCCAGCGGGTCCGCCCCCGTCAAGGCCCGCATCACCTCGCTGCGCCCTGATCCGACAAGCCCGTACATCCCGAAGATCTCGCCCTTGCGCGCTGTGAAGCTGATGTCGCTGAATACGCCATGGCGGCTCAGGCCGCGCGCCTCCAGCACCGTGTCCCCGGGCTGCTGGCGGTCGATGGAATACATTTCCTCCAGTTTGCGTCCGACCATCATGGAGACGAGCTGGTTCTCATCGATGGTTTTTACGGGAACGGTCGCGACATACTGTCCGTCCTTGAGCACCGTGACCGTGTCGCAGATCCGGAATATCTCCTCAAGTCGGTGGGAGATGTAGATGATCCCGCAGCCCGCGGCTTTCAGCCGTCCGATGAGGGCAAAGAGCTGATCGACTTCCTCGTTGGTCAGCAGGGCGGTCGGTTCGTCGAAGATGATCACCCTGGCGTTCTCGCGGACGATTTTCCCGATCGCCACCATTTCCTGCTTCGCCACCGCGAGGTTCTTCAGGACGGTGGTCGGGTCGATGTCCACCCCGATCTGCGAAAGGGCTGCGCGCGTTTCCCGGTTGACGCGGGACCAGTCGATGACCGCTCCCCTGTGGGGAAGCTTGCCAAGGAACAGGTTTTCCCCAACGGACAGGTGCGGCGCCATCATGACGTCCTGGTACACCGCGCCGATACCCAGCGTGAGCGCGGCGGCAGGGTTGGGGATCTCGGTCCGCTTTCCTTCGAGGTAGATCTCCCCTCCCGGGTCGGCGTGGTGCGCTCCTGTCAGCACCTTGATCAGCGTCGACTTCCCGGCTCCGTTCTCGCCGACAAGCGCATGGATCTCCCCTTCATGCACCTGCATGCGCACGCTGTTCAAGGCCTTCACGCCGGGGAATGTCTTGGAGATGTTGTTCAGCCTGACAAGTTCCTTGCCGAAGGCCTCCATCCTCGTGTCCCTCCTCGCAGGGGCAGCCAACAGGCCAGCCCGCAGGGGCTCCCCCGCGGGCTGGCCTGCGCGTCAGTGAGCGGCGGGCAGGAAGCCCGTCATTCCATCTTGAGCGTCATCGGGTCCAGAAGCCCCTGGACGGCCGGGTCATGGAAGTTTGCCAGCGTGACCACCGTTGCGCCCGTATCTACTTCCTTGG
>CAZLYF010000258.1:0-3037 GCA_964563725.1 uncultured Oscillospiraceae bacterium | reverse complement strand
TGACCCAGCCGAGGCCCGCGATGTACACTTCCGTCCACGCGTGCGCCTGCATGGAGGTCACGGTCAGGGGCGCGCCGCCTTCCCCGCCCGCCGCGACGAAGCCCTCGACGTAGCGGGCGGGCAATCCCAGGGAGCGGGACAGCACCGTCATGGCGGTGGCGAAATAGGTGCAGTAACCCCTTTTGAGCTCGAACAGGAAGTGCGCCGCGAAGTCCATGTTGTTGGGCGCGTCGGGCACGTCCACGGAGTAGGCGTAGTTTCGCTTCAGATAGTTCATCACCGCCAGCGCCTGACGGTAGGGGTCCCCTTCCCCCCCAACGATGCGGCGGGCCAGGTCCGCGATGATCCCGTCAGGCTGCAGATGGCCGGGGAGCTGGGTGTAGGCCGGCAGGAGGCTGTCGTAGCGGCGGTCCCCGGCGCCCGGACGGATATTGGATAAGGCGGCGGCGAGGGCGTCGGTTTCCGCCGTATCGGCCACGTAGGCTTCGTAGACGACGCTGTAGCGGTCGCCCGGCTTGAGGTTGCGTGTGATGAACAGTTCGCTGGCTGCGTTGAACCACGGCACCATGCCCTCGCCCAGCGAAAGCGTCCGGACGCGCTGCGGCGTGAAGAGGGTAGAGGGGGACTCCCGCAGCAGGCGGATGCTGACCTCCCTTTTTTCGCTCCCGCCGCCTTCGGGGAGGCGGGCGTCCATCAGGCTGTCCCGCAGCGCGGCATAGCGGAAGGAATGGTAGCCGTAGCGCTCGCTGCTGAGGGTGTCATACCACATGCGCCCGGTGTACAGGTTGAGGATCGTCCCGCGCAGGTAGACCTTTCCTTCCGCGGTCACTTCCATAACCGGCGTGTCCGCGACGGACGGCTTGCCGCCAAGGCCTCTTTCGCCCATGGGCTGGTAGCCCTCGAGGCGCAGGGAGAACATCTCCCGCGAGCCGCTGAAGAAAAAGCGGTCGTTGATGTACTGCCTGAGCCTGTCGGCCTGTTTCTCCAGTTCCGGGACCACGGTGCGCTGGCCGGGCGTAAGCAGCAGGGCAAACAGCGCCAGCGCCAGCGCGACGGGCAGGGCGCGGCGGAACCTGCGCGGCGCGGCCGTGTCCGCCCGGGGGAGGGCCGCGGCGTCGAGGGTGAAGGCAAGCATCAGCGCAAGCGCCGCTGCCGTTGGCAGGTACAGGCTGACCGGTTCGCGCGCCCCCGCGAACCACAGCGCCAGCGCCGAGAGGAGCAGGAGCGGCGCGGAAACGACAGGCTCAGACACCGTCAGCAGCTTCGCGAACAGCGTCAGGACCAGCGCGGCGAGCAGCACAGCCGCTTCGGAATGAAAAGCCAGCGCCGTCTCCGCGGGGGCGGCGCCGAACAGGGAAAGGAACAGGGAAAGCATCGCCCGCCCGCCCCCCGACGCCGCCCAGACGGCGACGGCCGCCGCCCCCGCCGCGGTGACGGCGAGCCGGCGCCATTTTGAGAAGGCGCCCCATACCGCCGCGAACAGGGAGAAGCCTCCCGTCAGCGCCAGGCCGTACAGCGCCTCCTCCCCGGCCCGGAATGCGTGCAGCGCGGGGAGCAGCAGGGCGTACGCCGCAAGCCAGACCATCAGCCACCGGGCCAGGGCGGCTGCGAGGGGGCTAGGCTGGCGTGACATGGCACACCTCCACCAGATCGTGCTGCAGCTGCGTGATGTAGGGCGCGTACGCCTCGTCGTCCGCTTTGAATGTGACCAGGCAGAAGCGCACGCTGGAGCCCATGCGGCGGATGTGTTTGACCCCCTCCACGATGCGGGCGTCGAGGCGGGTGGTGATCACCACCGTTGCCCCCGTCCGACGCATGCGGCGCAGCTCCAGATTGAGCACCTGGTCGAAGGGCTCGCCGCCCCTGAAGATCTGGTAGGCCAGTTCTTCCCGGAGCAGGGCGAGGGAGCCTGTGCGGTCCGCCCGGAATTCCCCGGTCCTGGCGCCGTACAGCGGCATCCTGACAGGGCGCTCACGTTCCATCTGCGCCTTTGCCACGGAGAGCGCGGTCTCGCACAGGGTGTCGCGCAGCCTGGCCAGCCCGTCCGGTTCTCCGCCTTCGCAGACGGGGTCGCAGCAGTCCATCAGGATCAGGGTGTCCGGCGGCGCGGGGATCTCGAAGCGGCGCACGATCATTTCCCTGTTTCTCGCAGACAGCTTCCAGTGCACGCGCTTGAGCGGGTCGCCCGGGCGGTAGGCGCGGGTGTCCTCTGGGGAGGTGACGTCCTCGCTGCTGCGGTTGGGCAGCGCCCGGCCGTCGTCGCGGGAGAGGAAGCGCAGGCCGGGCACGTCGAAGTCCCGCGGGAGGACGACGATCCGTGGCGGCGCCTCACGCTGGCGCCGGCACAGGCGCAGCAGATGAAACAGGTCGCTGACGCAGACCTTCGTCACCCGTGCGGCTACGACGCCCACATGGGGCAGGGGAAAGCTGACCTCGGCTGTTTCCTGCTGAAAGACGCCCGCGTCCAGCGCCACGGAGGCCGGCCCGCCGGGCAGTTCCAGCTTCAGCTCCGCCGACGCCACGGGGAGGGGGCTCCTGTTTTTGACCGTGATCCGAAGGGAGGCTTCCGCGCCGCGCTCCGCCTTCCGGTCCCCTGTCTGCTGCGAGACCTGCAGCAGGGAGCGGCACAGCAGCACACTCAGCAGCGAATAGAGGATCAGCGCGAGGATGGCAGCAGACAGGAAATAATACAGCTGCCCGCCCAGGGACAGCGCGCTGGCCAGCGTGAAGGCCAGCACGCTCAGGAGGGCGTACAGGCGGGGCGTCATGACGCCTTTCCAGGCACCGGGAGCGTGTCGATCAGCTGGCGCAGCAGCGTTTCGGCGAAATACCCCTTCATGCGCGCCTCGGGCGTCAGGATCAGCCGGTGCGACAGCACTGTCAGCGCCATGCGGCGCACGTCGTCGGGGAGGATGTAGTCCCGCCCGGACAGCACCGCGCAGGCCTGCGCGGCGCGGATGAGCGCGATGGCGCCCCGGGGAGACACGCCCAGCTGCAGGGCCGGGTGCCGGCGCGTCTGCGCGGCCATGTTGGCCAC
>CAZLYF010000257.1:418-3039 GCA_964563725.1 uncultured Oscillospiraceae bacterium | reverse complement strand
GTATTCCGCCGTGCGGGCGGCCAGCGCGCGGGCGGAGGCGTACTGCTCCATGCAGCCGCGGTTGCCGCATACGCAGGGCTCCGTCTCGTCCGCGTTGACCAGGATGTGGCCGATTTCCCCTGCCGAACCGTGGCAGCCCGTCAGCGGCCTCCGCTTGACCACGATGCCGCCGCCGATGCCGGTTCCCAGCGTGATCATCACGAAATCCTGGCAATCCCTGGCGCTGCCCCGCCATAATTCCCCCAGGGCCGCCATGGAGCCGTCGTTTCCGACTGCCACAGGCCAGCCGGTCAGTTCCTGCAGCCCGGCCCTTGCATCCACGCGGCCCCAGCCCAGGTTGAGGCAGCGGTTGACCACGCCGTCTTCCTGCACGGGGCCGGGCACCGCCAGCCCGACGCCCGCGATGTCCAGGGTTGGGTCAGTCCGTTCCCGGATGCTGCCGGCCACGTCCTCAAGGATGTGCCTGCCGCCCTCCTGGATGCGCGTGGGGATCTCCCAGCGGTCAAGCAGGGTCCCCTCCCCATCCACCAGCCCGAGCTTGACGGAGGTCCCGCCGACGTCCACGCCGAAGGCCGCCCTCACCCGGCCGCCTCTTTCAGGAGCAGCTCCTTCAAACGCGCGTTGAGCGCGGCCCTGTGCCCCGCCGGATCGCTGTCCTTGTCCGGGATCTCATGAAGGCGCGCGCCGGGGATCTGCCGGGCAAAGTATTCGCCGTACGCAAAGGGATGGACGTAATCATTCCGGTTGGCGACCACGAGGGTCGGCATGCCGATCCCCCCCAGCTGCCCGGGCTCCTCAAAGGGCGCGGAAGCCGGAAGAAGGACAAACTTGCGCCAGTGCCTCACGGAGGCCCCGTCGCCAAAGTAGGCGGCGAAAGCGCCGGCAGTGTAAGCCGAGAGGCCTTTGACGGCCGCGTACTCGGGCGTGGCGAGGAAACCCTGCCTGTCGCCCTTCTGCAGATGCTGCGCGCAGACGGAAAACAGCCGCCGGAGCTCCGGGCGCATGGGCTGATCGGTCCACGCGGGGCGCACCAGGGCCAGGCCCCGGACGCGGCCGGGGAAGCGCAGCGCGAGGGTCACGCTGACCGCCGCGCCCATCGAAATGCCGCCCAGGTGGAACGAAGGGATCCGGAGATGGTCGGCCAGCGCGGCGGCGTCGTCCGCCAGCGCGGAAAAGCCGAAGGTCTCCCAGTTGGCCTCGCTTTCTCCGTGGCCCTGCTGGTCCAGCGTGATCAGCCGCACGCCCGCGGCGGGCTCGAAGGCGCTCAGGATCTGCGCGATGCCGCCACCCAGCCCGTGCAGAAAGATGAAAGGGACCCCTTCCCCCTGATCGTGGTAGCGGAGCGCCAGGCCGCGGTGCAGGAACTCAGGCACCGGCCATCACGCCCCTCAGGAAGGCGACGCTGGCGGGCAGCTGCGCTTCGCTCAGCCCGTGCAGCATCAGCGTCCCTTTGTAGCCATAACGCTTAAGCAGGCTCACGTAATACGGAAAGTCAAGCACGCCTTCGCCGGCCGCGACAAACTCCAGCCCTTCGCTTGCTGCCAGGTCCTTGGCGTGGGCCTGGACGATGTCGCCGCCCAGGAGGGCGAAAGCATCCTCCAGTACCTGCCGCATCCTGGGCACCCGGCCGGGGAGAAACAGGTTGGCGCCGTCCATGATGATCTTCAGGCGGGGGGTCCTGAAGGCGTCGAGATATGCCCGCGCGCGCTGCGGCGTGTTGACGACATTGCTGGCTTCCGTCTCTACGCCCAGGACGAGGCCGTATTCCTCCGCGAAAGGAAGGATGCGCTCGGTGGTGCGCAGGAGGTCCTCCCAGGCGTCGGGGAGGAGATTTCGGTCGTCCCACTTCCACTTGCTCCGGGGATTGCGGGAGCCTGTGCACAGGGAGACCAGCGGCGCTCCAAGCAGCCGCGCGATGCGGCAGAGCAGCCTGAAGCGCGCGATGCCATCCTCCCGCTCGGCCTGATCGGGCGCGATCATGTTGAAGGTGCCGGAAAGGCCCTCCAGAATGACGCCCTGCTCCGCGGCGCGGCGTCGGACCGTTTCGGCCGCTTCCTCGTCCACGTGGTCCGGCATCGTTTCCATGCCGGCCGAAAGCAGGTTGAAGTGGGTACGCCGCAGGCCCTGCGACCGGATCGCCCCGAACACTTGCTCAACATTCCCCTGGAACGTGCGCGAAAAAACGCCGATCTCCATTCAGATGCCGCCTTTCACGTCCCTGAGGCGGATGCGCCTGCCGCCCTCGCGCGACGACTGCCAGGTGGCGATGATCGCCCGCAGGGCCGCGATGCCGTCCTCCGCGTCCGCGCCGGTCTGCCCGGCGCCGCTCAGTACGACGTCGGCAAAGGCCTCCATCTGGCGGCGGTAGCTGTGCCCGTCCGCCGCGTAGGGCTTCAGGCCGACGCGGCCCTCTTCCTTCCAGCACTCCACTTCGGAGGAAAGCAGCACCCAGGGGTTGTAGGTTTTCGCGTACACCGTGCCCCGGGTGCCGTAGATTTCCAGGCCCTCGTGCCAGTCGGCCCGCACGGCCACCGTCAGGTCCAGGCAGCCGATCGCGCCGTTTGCGAAATCGCAGGCGATCAGCCAGGAGTAGAGGTTCCCCTTGACCGCAAGCCTGGCCT
>CAZLYF010000257.1:0-408 GCA_964563725.1 uncultured Oscillospiraceae bacterium | reverse complement strand
CTCCAGGCTGTCGATTTCGCCCAGCATGAAGCGCGCCGTATCAAACAGGTGGCTCGCGTGCGCCAGGAGATAGTAGCGGTCCAGCAGCGCCTTCGGGTTCCCGGCGGGTTTCTTCATGGAAGCGCTGGCGTACAGCGGCGGCATCACATTGTCGCAGAGCGTGTAGCGCCCGGTGCTGTCGCAGTACCAGCCCTTGTAGGTCGTCACTTCGCCGATCTCGTTTTTGACGAAGTCGCGGGCAAACTGGAGGCCGCCGTCAAAGCGCTTGTTGTTGCCCACCTGCAGCACCAGCTTCTTTTCACAGGCCAGCTGTTTGACGTCCTCGCACGCAGCGAGGTCCACCCCGAAGGGCTTTTCCACCAGCACGTGCTTGCCCGCCAGCAGCGCCAGCCTGGCGCAGTCGGTGTG
>CAZLYF010000256.1:0-3051 GCA_964563725.1 uncultured Oscillospiraceae bacterium | reverse complement strand
GAGCTCGTGTATCTCGTAGGCTCCGACACGCTGCTCCTGTTTCACACCTGGAAGGAACCCGCCCGGGTCGCGGAGCTCTGCGAGCTGTGCGCCGCGCTGCGCCCGGGGGACAGCCTGCGGGCCGTCCGGCAGGCGCAGGAGTTCTGCCTCCGGGCCTACGGGCTCAGGAGCCGGCTGCTTCACTTCAGGGGCCCGGACATCTCCTCCAGCGCCGTGCGGGATGCCTGCGCCGAGGGGAAACCCATCGGCGCCCTCGTCCCCAGGGCCGTGGAAGCCTATATCCGAAACAGGCGGCTCTACGGGCTGCCGCCGGACGCTAGCCCCTGCGAAGCCCCCTGACGAAGGCCTCGTCGGCGGACACGAGCAGCGCGCGCTGCCGCGTGTAGGTGACATGGCCCGCGGGCGCGCCCGCGGTTTTTTTGACAAATTTCCGCATCGTGCAGTCGACGGTGACTTCCGCGCCGCGCGTACCGGAATGGTACGCGGCCAGCTTCGCCGCCTCAAGGATCGCCGCGTCCCCGGGCTCGCGGCCTTCCGCGCGGAGGATGACGTGCGAGCCCGGGACGTCTTTAGAGTGAAACCAGAGGTCCTCGCCGCCGGCAAGCTTGAGCAGGCGCTCGTTCTGCAGGCTGTTCTTCCCCACGAGCACGCGGAAACCGTCCGAGGTGAGGAAGCTGAGCGCCTCGCTTTCCTTCTCCCGCTTCCTGCCCTTGGCGGGCGCGTCCCGCCTGAGGAGGCCGGCCTGGCGGAGCGCTTCCCGCAGCTCGCCGATGTCCTCCGCGGACTCCGCGAGGTCCAGCGCAAACAGCGCTTCCTCGACGACGGACAGCTCCCTCAGGGTGTTTTCTTTCTGTTCGGCGGCGACGCGGCGGGCGACGGCAGCCTTGCGGTATTTTTTGAAATACCTCTGCGCGTTGGCGGAGGGGCCCAACGCGGGGTCGAGGCTCACCTTCAGCTCCCCCCCGCCGCGAAAGTCGGGCAGCAGGGCCTCTCTGGCCCCGCGCGGGACCTGGTTTCCAAAGGCGATGAGCGCCTCCCCCGCCGCGCGGTACTCGTCCATTTTCGCGGCGGACGCGATCTCCTCCTCCTGCAGCGCAAGCTTTTTCCCGCAGCGCTCCGACGCGCCGCGCAGGAGTTTTCTCAGCGAGGACGCGTCCTGCCTGAGGCGGCCGCGGCGGTCCCGCTCGAAATGCAACGCGTCCAGCGCCTCCGACAGCGAGGGGAAACGCTCCTGGCGCTCCATGGGAAAGCTCAGGTAGGGAAAGGGGAAGACATCCGCCGGCGCGCCCGTCCCGTCCCTGAGCAGCACCGGCGCCGCCATGTCGGGGAGGCGCTTGATAAAATCCGCCAGCTTTTCACAGAAGAGGGGGAGGTCGAGGTCCTTCAGCAAAGGCTCTTCCCCGCCCGTGAGCCGCAGCGCGATCTCCCGGGCGCTCAGCGCCGAAAGCCCGCACACCGTTTCCGCGAGCGCCTTGTCGAGGCGCCCGTTCAGGGCGGAAAGCCGACCATGCAGCCGCTCCGCATCGGCTTCGTCGGGCGAAAGCCTGTCCTGGGCGGGCGGCATCACGAAGGGCTCCCCGGGCAGCAGGCGGCGCACACGGCTCATCCCGTCCGTGACGTGGCGGATCGCGTCCACCACCCGGCCTTCGAAGACCAGCGACAGGTTCGTATGCTTCCCCATCGCCTCAAACACCAGCTGTTCCTCCCTGGGTTCCCCGAGCTCGCCGCTGGTGCGCAGGTCGATGAGCACCAGCCGGTCGCCGCCAAGCTGGGTGACGCCCGCGACGCGGCCCCCCGTGAGGTGCTTGCGCAGCAGCATGCAGAACATGGGCGCTTCCGGGGGGTTTTTGTAGTCGCCCCGGGTCAGGTTCAGGCGCGCGCTGCCGGGACCCGCGGCGATGAGCAGCCGGCGGTTTTCCCCGCCCGCGCGCACCGTGAGCAGCAGCTGGTCACGGTCGGGCTGGGCGACCCGGTCGATGCGGCCGCCCGCCAGCAGCGCGTGCAGCTCCCGTGCGGCAAAGCCGAGCGTCAGGCCGTCGATGGGCACGCTTCCCTCCCCCGCCGGGCACGTCCGTCCCCCGCGGAGGCGGCCCGGCGGGGCTCCGGAGGATATAGAAACAAAGGCTCCCGCTCGGGGGCGGGAGCGCCGTCACGCCTGCCTGCCGATGACCGCCTTGATGCGGCGGACCCCCGCGGAGGAGCTCTCCTCCTTGAGAATCCGGAACGATTTGAGGTCGCCCGTGTTCCTGGCGTGCGGCCCGCCGCAGATCTCCTTGCTGAAGCCGCCCATCGTATACACGCGCACGCGCTCGCCGTACCTGCTTTCAAACAGGCCCATCGCGCCCTGGGCCTTCGCCTCGTCCACGGTCATCTCCTCGACGCTGATGGGCAGGTTTTCCCGGATCGCCTCGTTGACCAGGCGTTCCGTTTCCGCAAGCTCCTCCTCGGTCATCCTGCGGCCGAAGGTGAAATCGAAGCGGAGGCGCTCGGCGGTGATGTTGCTGCCCTTCTGATGGACTTCCTCCCCGAGCACCTTGCGCAGCGCCGCCTGCAAGAGATGGGTCGCCGAATGCAGGCAGGCCGTCTGCTCGCCCGCGTCGGCGAGGCCGCCCTTGAAGCGCTGCTCCGCCCCCGCGTGGGAATCCTCCTGATGCTGCCTGAAGCGCTCCGAGAAACCCTCCTGGTCGACCATGAGCCCGCGCTCGCGCGCCATCTCGGTGGTGATCTCCACCGGAAAGCCGTAGGTGTCGTAGAGTTTGAAGGCGTCGCGACCCGGGACCGTGTTCAGCCCGCGCAGGAAGCTCTCCGCCTTGCCCTTGAACTCCTCGATGGTGCGGACGGCTTCGGAAAATTTCCTGATCTCTTCGGCCATCGGCAGCATCTCGGGGGTCGGGCGCAAGGCGCTGCCCGCGTTCGCGGCGGCCTCCTGCGCCTGGGTGAGGCTCGCCGCCATCCCGCCGGCGGAGAGCAGTTCCTCCAGATTGTCCCGGAGCCCCGTGAAGGTCCGCGTCGTCTCCGCGATGCGCGCGATGGTCTTCTCAAACTCGCGCA
>CAZLYF010000255.1:0-3057 GCA_964563725.1 uncultured Oscillospiraceae bacterium | reverse complement strand
CGAAGCCGGGCTGTGATAGGATGGGGCCATCGATCGGGGCGCCCGGGCGGATCCCGTTCAGGGAGCGAGCGGCGAAGGGAGCCGGCGTCTCTCTGCCCGGGCGGCCGCATGCCCATGGGCGCTGCCGTGGTACGCTTGAAAAACGCCGTCTGCGCGGCCGGCGGCCGGGCAAGCGCGGCAGGGATCCCGGAAGGAGGACACCCAATGATCTGGCAGCGGACGGTCTGTCAGAAGGAGGTCAACGACGCCAGGGGGCCCGGAGGCCTCCTGATCCAGGGCGACGCCTTCGGGGCGGACCTGGGCGCCCATGAGGGCGGCGTGCAGTGCGTCTATATCGACCCGCCTTTCTTTACCGGCAAACGGTTCGCCCACAGGATGCGCGTCGGCGAGGCTGGCTGGCTGGACGGCAGCAGGTTTCTCGACCTGGCCGCGTACGATGATTTTCCGGGCCTGTCCTTTGAGGAATACCTTTCCTTCGTCAGAGAGGCAGCCGTCCTGTCCAGGAACCTCCTGAACGCTTCCGGATCCTTCTTCCTGCACGTCGACTACCGTGCGAGCGCGCATGCGCGGATCATCTGCGACGAGGTGTTCGGGAAGGACCGGATGGTCAACGAGATCATCTGGTCGTATCAGACGGGGGGCCGCTCCAGGAAGCACTTCAGCAGAAAACACGACACCATCCTGATGTACGCGAAGACGGGCGAACATTTTTTTGATATCTCCCAGGTCCCCTCCAGCAGGAAAACCAGCAGGTCCAACCATTTGAAGCGCTGCGTGGATGAAAGCGGGCGCAGTTACCGCACGATCACGAGCAACGGGAAACAATACGTGTACTATGATGACGAGCCTTCCTATCCCGACGACGTCTGGACGGATGTCAGCCATATGCAGCAAAAGGATCCCCAGCGAACCGGGTACGCCACGCAGAAACCGCAGGCGCTGCTTGACAGGATCATCCTGTGCTGCACAAGGCCGGGCGACATCGTGGCGGATCCCATGTGCGGTTCCGGTACCACGCTGGCCGCTGCCGCGGCTTCCGGGAGGCGTTTCATCGGGGTCGACTTGAGCGCGCAGGCGTTTTCTGTTTGCAGGAAGCGCCTTGCGGAGGTCCGCCTGGAAAGCCGTGCGCCGTTTTCGGAAGTCAGCGCCATGCTGGACGCTTCCCTTTTGACGGGGATCGGCTACTATTCCGTCGGCCTGAACGCCTATACGCTTCCGGCGGACGCATTCGATGGGCTGGACGTCCGGCCGCCCGTAGAGCCGGGAAGCCTTGACGCGGTGGACCAATGGTACGCGGGCCTGCTCAACGGCGGAACCTTCACCGCCTTCGCGTCCTCCTGCCGCAGGAAACAGACGCCCGCGATCGACAGGTCGCTCATGGTCCCCCTGCTTCGCGGAACGGTCGCCGTCATGGTCATCGACATCCTGGGCAACCGCAGCCTTTGGGCGTGCTCAGGCCAGCTGTAGCGGGCTCCAAGTGGGAATGTGTTAATAAAAAAAGGCATAATATATAATTCCGGTGGTAAATGTTGCGTACATGTGATAAGATGATTACGAAAACGTGTTGCGCAGCGTCTGTACCGCTGGCGGAGCGCCCGGATGCCCGACGACAAGGAGACGGACCATGGCAGCTGTTGAGGATATCGGGATCGACCTGGGATCATCCAATGTTCTGATCTATGCCCGCCGAAAGGGGATCGTGCTCAACGAGCCCGCGGTGCTCGCCGTGGACCATGGTTCACGCAACGTGATCGCGATCGGCACCGAGGCGTACAGGATGATGGGAAGGGAACCCGGCAATATCGAAGTCATCAGGCCGCTGCAGAAGGGGACGATCCAGGATTTCGACATGCTGAGCATCCTCCTGAATCACTTCGTCATACGCGTGATCGGGAAGCACTTCTTCTCAAGGCCCCGCGCCGTGATGTCCGTTTCTTCCGCCGCAAACGAGATCGAGAAGCGCCAGCTGATCGTCGGGATGTTCGAGGCCGGCGCCCGCCGCACGCAACTGCTCGAAAGACCGGTCGCCGCAGCGCTGGGAGCGGGTTTCAACATCATGGAGCACTACGGGCGGATGGTTGCGGACATCGGCGCGGCGACGACGGACATCGCCGTCGTCGCATCCGGAGAGATCCTGGCGCGCAGCGTTTCGGAAATCGCGGGAGACGCATTCACGGACGCGATCATCCGCTATATCAGGCTCAAGCACAACCTGCTGATCGGTTTCAGGACCGCCGAGGATATCAAGTGCTCGATCGGGTCCGTCAGTCAGGCGGGCGAAACGAGCATCACGCTCCCGGTCGCGGGAAGAAACCTCGTCAGCGGACTGCCAAAACAGATGGAGGTCGCGGGGGACGAGATCACCGAGGCGATGGAGGAGCCGCTCAGGCAGATGATCGAGAACTTCCACAGCGTCATCGAGCGGGTCCCGCCAGAGCTGGCCAACGACGTATTTGAGAACGGGATCCTCCTGACAGGCGGGGGCGCGATGATGAAGGGGTTGCAGGAGGTCGTTACCGAGGAGATGCAGATCCGCTGCTATACCGCGGATCATCCGCAGGAATGCGTCGCGATGGGCTGCGGCTACGCGCTGGAGCACACGGCGGAGTTTGACCGCTTTCTTGCCGACACACTGAAAAAAAGGAGACCGTGATACGGTCTCGATCCTGGGAACGGCCGCTTCCCCAAGGGGAAACCGCCGCCATGCCATGCGGGCCTACGGGGTCACGGGCGCCTTGGGCAGCGAGCGGGCGACCAGACCGCTGCGCAGGCAGCGGGTGCACACGTTCAGGCTGACCGGACGGCCTCCGACAAGCGCGTGGACTTTTTGGACGTTCGGCGCCCACTTGCGGTTTGACTTGCGGTTGGAATGGCTGACCTTGTGGCCGGTCATGGCGCCTTTTTCACAGACTTCACAGAACTTTCCCATCGTCTTCCCCCCCTGTCGGGATTCAGGACAGACCGAACTGCGACTGGGCGCAACCCGGCTGGCATCTTCCATATTCTAGCACATGGACCGGGCGGATGCAAGGGTGATTTTGAGCCTGCCGGCGGCTC
>CAZLYF010000254.1:0-3071 GCA_964563725.1 uncultured Oscillospiraceae bacterium | reverse complement strand
GCGCTACACCGCCACTTTCACCACGATCTTGCGCGTTTTCCCCTTCCCGAGGCAGGGGCGATGGGCATCCTGGGGGAAGAACACGGCGAAGCTGCCCTTGCTCATCCTGAGGGGGATGCCGGTATCGGGGCTTTCGCTGGACGCGAAGTCCGCCCCGTCATCCCAGGGGGACCACGGGCCAGTCTCCTCCTCGGGGGCGTATCCGATGGTTTCGCCGTCCGCGAGGGCGATCTGCACGTCGATGTGCGTCCGGTGCCTCTCCCAGCGGTTTTCGGCCTTCAGCTCCGGCGCCTGCGCGAGAACGTAGAAGGGACTCTCGTCAGCGCCATGCCGGCCTTCCTCCAGGGTGTCAAGGTCCGTAGCCAGGATGTAGTCGATGGCCTGGTCGAGGTTCGGGTGGATGTTCCGGTACGCTCCGATGCGTTCAAGACGGTCATAGATCATGTTCTTTTCCTTTCTTTCGGCCGCACGGCGGCCTCTTTCAGGCATTTCCGATACGATACTCAGTCCTCAGCAACCACACCTCATTTCGCCTTGCTTCATCCCGCACAGCGGGCGCTCGGCCCCCAACACTCAGCACTCAGATCTCATCACTGCAGACGGCAGTCTGCACAACCCCCAGCAACTATCCCTCACTTCGCAATCGTCGCACTCTTCGCGCTGACCGCGCTCGATTGCTCCTTTGTTCATTGGGCCTTCGCCTTGCTTCATCAGCCTCTGGCAAGCGGCAGATCAATATTCATCACGCTGCACGCCGCACGCTGCACGCTGCACTGCAGACGCAGTCTGCCTGGCTCCCAGCACTCAGCACTCAGCACGCAGCACTCAGCACTGCAGACGCAGTCTGCGCAGCCCTCAGCACTGCAGACGCAGTCTGCGCAGCCCCCAGCACTCAGCCCTTTGCACTTCTTCAGCACATAAAGCTCCCATTGCTTTGCAACCGCTTCTCGCTTGCGCAGCAAGCACTTCTCGCTCCGCAGGAGCGCTTCTCAAAACCGATGTCCCAATCGCCCCCTATCGTCTCCCCGACGTATCCCTATCGCTTTACAATGGTTTTACAATTGTTTCACAGTAACTCCTCTGCTCCCTATTCCCTACTCCCTGCCTTCCGCTTTCCGGAAGACCACGTCCCTTACATGCATATGGTCGCCCGTTTCAAAGCAGACCGTCCTCAGCCCGCGCAGGACGCGCGGCAGCGCCCAGGTCTCCTGGTGGTAGTCGGGCCAGACGGTGGGCCTTTGGCAGACGGCGTCCATCAGCTTCATGCCGCCCCTTCCGGGTTCGCCGTCCCAGACATGGATCACGTGGCTCCCCCGGTCCGGGTTGAGCACCGAGACCGTCAGGCTGTCCGCCCCGGCGAGGCCGAAATCGAGGTTGACGAAGCCGAACATGCCCCGGCCTCCGGGCGGCACGGACACGCCGCGTTCGTTGCCGCTGCTCAGGTCTCCCGCGCGAAGGTCGTAGCTCCCCGCCTGGCGCACGGCGTAGGGATTTCCCTGAGCCGGGCCGAAGCCTTCGGCTTCGCATTCAATGCTTGAGATCAATGTTGGGTGTTCCCGGCCGTTGAAAGCCATGCAGCGCAGGTAAAAGCGCCCGTTGCCGCGGGCGGTCACACGCGCGGTAGCGCCCTGTGCATCCAGGGAGGCGACGGGGCTGTCCGCGCCGCTGGAAGCCGTCACCCGCCAGAGGAGATCGGGCCAGGTCGCCCCCGCAGGCAGGAGTCTCGCTTCCGCTGTCAGCTGCGGCCTTTCCGGCGTGAGCTTCGTCCCGCCCGGGCAGTGGATCTCGATCTTGCGCACGGGGAGCTCGCGGCTGTCCGGTCCCGCCGGGACGCGGAAGAAGCAGGGGATGCCCTCCCGTCCCGCCGCTGGGACGGCCCGCAGGCGCAGCGCCGCGTCGGGCAGGCTGGGGCTCGAGGCGGTCACCAGCACCTCGCCAGCCTCCCCAGTTGCCATCAGCATCGCGAGGAGCTTTCCGGAAAACAGCCTGCGGCTGTCGGTCTGGTAGGGTTCCATATCTGTGCTGTCGCCGTTGTCCATGCCCACCAGGCGCGCCGCCCCGCCGACCCGAATCCGCACCCGGTTGTTCGCGTTCTCCACGGGCTTGCCGCGCGCGTCCAGCGCCGACACGGTCACGAAGGCCATGTCCTCCCCGTCGGCGGCGAGGCTTTCGCGGTCGCATACGAGCTCCAGGCGCGCGGCGTCCCCGAAGGAAGCGCGCTCCATGGCGCATAGCACGCGCCCCTCCTCGTCAAGGGCTTCGGCACGCAGTACCCCGGGCCGGAAGGGAATGCGCCAGTCGCCCTGGATCTTCCGCCCCGAGGCCTGCTCAAGGCGCTGCTCGCCCAGGCAGTCCCCGTTCAGGTACAGGCGCACGCGGGGGGCGTTTGTGGCAGCGCGCACGTCGATGAGCTGCCCCTCGTTCCAGTCCCAGTGCGGGTACAGGTGCACGAAGGGCTCCGCGCGCCAGTCCGTCCACATCGAGCGGACTACGTGGAAGGCGTCCTTTTCGAAGCCCGCGGTGTCGATCATGCCGAAGTAGCTGTTTTTCGTCCGATAGGGGGTCGGCTCCCCAATGTAGTCAAAGCCAGACCACAGGAAGAGCCCCGCGCTGAAGGTGGCGTCCCGGTCGTCGCACAGGCAGGCCTCCAGGTTCCTGGCGCCCCAGGAGGTCCCGCTGTTGCCCAGCGAGGAGCACTGCAGATCGTCGTCGGTCAGAATGGGCTCCGACAACGGAAAATGGTATACGCCCCGGCTCTGCACCACGGAGGCCACCTCGCTTCCCCAGATGCAGAAGGAGGGGTACCTGCGGTGGTGGTCATGGTAGAGGCGCTCGGCGTAGTTGTAGCCCACGGCCCCCAGCAGCCCCGCGCAGCGCTGCGTGTTCTCTCCGGCCATGTGGTTGCTGGCGAAGGTCACCGGGGCGCTGCCCAGGGGGTCGTGTTTGCGCACGGCGGCCGCGAGATCCGCGACGACCTGCTTTCCGCGCGGGCCCGCCTCTGTGTCGTAGATTTCGTTGCCGACGGACCAGGCGATCACGCAAGGGTGATTGCGGTCGCGCCGGACCCACGC
>CAZLYF010000253.1:0-3072 GCA_964563725.1 uncultured Oscillospiraceae bacterium | reverse complement strand
TGCAGGCCGGGTGAGCGATTTTGAGCAGCGCCTGCGGAGCGGCAGGGAGTATACCCCATGACATAGAGCCCTGACATCTGCCAAAGCTGCCGGGATCCCTGGCTATTCCGGGATTTCTGCTGTCAGGCGCCACTCCGGTCTTTTTCGAAATGGACCGGCGAATTCCCGGGAAAGCGTCCCTTTTTCCTCAAGATGCTTGTAACAGGCCACGTCACAGGCGTTCCCGCAGATCGACGACGCGTATCCCTGCTTGATCGGGGGATAGAAGATGCACTGATCCATCACGCTGATGGCCCTGTCCTGCGTCAGCCGTGCCTTGCCTTCCATGATATCATCCCTGTCCGAAATGTCTGAAAACGCATCCGGAGGCATGAACGGATTGCGGGACATGGCGGCGCCCCGGTAATACGCGCCGCATTGCCACTCGTCGCGTTCGCCCGCTTCGCTGATTGCGTGTCCTGGACAGGCCCTGACGCACTCAAGGCATCTGTCGCACAAGCGCGGCGCTTTCAGGGGGCTCTCTTCAATCTCCGCATCGGTCAAAACAAAGCAAAACCTCTGCATCGGCCCGAATTCGTCCGTCAGCAGTGTGCCGTACAGGCTTTTTTCGCCCACCCCGCAGCGGACGGCCGATTCAACCCAATCCATCTGCAGTTCTGTCCACAGGCCGTGATAGATCTCTTCATGATGCATTTCATGGTTGTGCCCTGTTTTTTGAGGCATGACGCACTGGTGGCGACGTTGCGGAAACGCCATGTACCCCGCGTCTTCCAGAGCGCCGCATACCTTCAGGAGCGCGCGCGGCATGATCACCTCTTCCATGACTTCGACACCGTTCGTGCTGTACTGATAGAAGGTCGTGCCTTCCTCGATCCCCCTGTATACGCCTCTCAGCACGCGAAACGCGAGACAAACAACGGTTTTTGTTCCGGGAAATATCTTCGGCACCTCTGTGTCCGTAAACCTCCGGACGCTCCCGAAACTGATGATGTCCGCTTCATACTTGCGTGCGCAGGCGACGATCTTCTCCTTGAGCGTGTTCATCTGCGACATAACGCGCCGGTCCTTTCCAGATGCTGATAACATGCGTGGTCGCATGCCTTTCCACAGATGCAGGCGACATATCCGTTGGTTCGGCTTGGCATGAAGTCCAGCTGCGGATACAGCTCTCTGGCTGCCCGGCTGTCAAAGCGCTTCCTGCCGTCAAGGATCATGTCGCGTTCGGGATGGCCTTTCAGAAAATCGTCCGTGACGTAAGGGTTCGATCGGTGGGCTCCCCTGTAATATACGGAGCATTGCCATGTATCCAGACCCTTTTCGCTGATCGCGTGGCCGGGACAGGCCTTGGCGCATTCCAGACAATTGTCGCAGAGGCTGCCTTCGAAGGGTGCGTCGCACGCCAGCGGAGCGTCGGTGATCAGGTACACAAAGCGGGCGTAGGGGCCGAATTCCCGCGTCAACACGTTGCCCTTGACGCTTACGCTCCCGAGGCCGCAGATCCTCGCGGACTCGGAAAAATCAATGATGTCCGGCAGGGCTTTTTCGGGACTGACGGCGGAAACGTGGGTGAGCTCGTACGTATCGCGCAGCTCAGGATTCTGCGTTTTGTCCCCCTTGATCCTGATGTTCGAGGTGTTTCTTTGAACGCAGGCGTCGTAGCCTTCGTTTTCAATCAGCGCCGCCATCCTCAGCAGCAGGATCTCCGAAAACTCCTCGTCGATGTACTTGACGCCGAGCGACGAATAGTTATAGAACTGCATGCCTCTGGACATGCAGTCATACAAGCCCCTTGGCACCCGAAAGCCAAAGCCGATGACGCAGCGCGCGCGCGCCAGCACGTTCCTCGGGTCCCGCTGCGGGTCACACCCTTCATAACGCGCGATATCCCCTATCCCGCACAGGTCGGCGCCCAGTTCAGCCGCCGCTTGCTTTATGACCTCACTTGTCAGCACTTGCGTTCCCCCTGTTTCTGTCGTTGGTCAGTCCTTGCCCGGACACTTCCGGGCGCTTGCGCCTCGCGCCCGGCAGGCCATGCGAAGCGCGGGTTCATCGCTCCATCTTCCAGGGCTTGCCCTCCCGCAGGCGCGTCCTGAAGCGTCCTTCCAGGCAGCCGCCCCTTCGTTCAAGCTGGGAGACGCAGGCGCGGATGCAGCCGCCGCATTTGGCCATGTTGTAGCCGACCCAGGTGGGAAAGTACTGCTCCAGCGCCGAATAGACCTTTCTCACTTCGTTTTCGTCCGCGATGGCGGTTTTGTTTTCAAGCAGGTCCAGGTCGCCGTTCCTGTTCTCGTCCCAGGCTTCCTTTGGGACAAAGGGATTGAAATAGCGTCCGGTATGGGTGTAGAAGGCGTAGCAGCGCCACATGTCAGTATCCGCCCATTCGCACTTTTTCCCCCCGATGTACACTGTGACTGTTTTCCCTTCGTCCTCCGGTTTGGGGATACAGTTCCCTGGACACTCCCGAACACAAGCCAGGCAGCGTTTGCACAGCGCGGGTCCGGAATAGAGTTCGTCCGGCTCAAGGACCGCGTCAGTGAAAATGAACGCGAGACGCTGCAGCGGGCCGAACCTTGGAGTCAGCAGCAACTTGCTCCATCCGATCTCGCCCAGGCCACAGGCGACTGCCGCCAGACGGAATGAAAACTGTATGTCCGGCTCCGGACCCCCCGGACGCGCAGCCCGTGTGTACTGGACAGTCCGGTGATGCGGAGTAAAGGTTTTGTCGTGCAGGCTGTCATTGATCTGTTCTTCCGGGGACAGCGTGTTTCCGGGCTTTCCGTCCATGTCTGACACGACCCCGCGTGCGCCGGTGTTTCTGTAGACAAAGGCTTCATACCCCCCGTCCTCAATGGTTTTACCGACGCGATAAAGGACGGATGGAGCGAAGATCTCGTTGATTCCGCCATACGCCAGCGAAGGGTACTGATAGAACTGCGTCCCCTGTTCTATGCCCTGCTGGACGCCCCGAGGGATGCGGAACCCCAGCGCGATACAGGTTTTCGCTTCGGGAAACAGCCCCCGCGGGTCCATTTGGAAAGGCGCGCCGTCAAATCGGTCCAGGCTCCCGATGCC
>CAZLYF010000252.1:0-3074 GCA_964563725.1 uncultured Oscillospiraceae bacterium | reverse complement strand
TGGCGGACAGCGCGCAGGGGGTGAAGGAGGTGAGGACGCCTGCCGGCAGGGCCAGTGGGGGGGCCAGCCAGCCGCTTGCCGCGATCATCCCAGACAGGCTGTCAAGCCAAGCGTCCATCATTTTCGGTTGTTTCATCAGCAGCAGCTCCCTCCGCATCCGCAGTTTTGCCTTTGCTTCCTGCCCGCAAAAAACCGCCGCAGGTTTTCGGGAAGCTCGTAAGGGCCTTCCGGGGCGGTTTGCGCTGTGGCCGAGAAAGCTGCTTTCAGCAGCGCGTCCGCCAGCATGGCCTTCGGCGGCACCTCGTATTCTTTCCCTTCGCACACAAACAGCCGGCAGAGGGTGGAGGTCCCGGCAAGGCCGCTGCAGGGTCCGCAGGGGTTCTCCCTGATCTCGAGGCACAGGTCCCAGCCGTTGACCCGGATGGTCGGCGAAGAGAGGAAGCGGTGGCTGGCGGCAAGCTCCTCGCCGGTGATTTCGATCTTGTTCAGAGTCACCCGGTACCCCGCCGCCTCCAGCGTTGGAGCCATACCGCTCAATGCATCTTCCAGCGCCTGGTCGGTGCCGCCGCAGCGCTCGCAGCTGTCCAGGTCCAGATAGAGGAAGTCCACAACCATTTCTTTGAGGGGAGTTCCTTTTTCCGAAGTTTCGACGGGGCCGGAATAGCCACAGCCGTAGCTGCGCCCGCAGCCGCAATCAGGCACGGAGGAGGGTCTTTCGCTCTTCTCAGGACGCCAATCCGTGTCCTCTCCCACATAGGCGACGGCGCCTTCAGGACAGAGGTCCCCGCCGCCGTGGCAGTGATCCACGCAGGAAAGGGGATCCTTCACCGACGGCGACGACGCTTTGGATGTATCGTACACGCCGTGGGGACAGAACGCGACGCACTCCCCGCAATCTGTGCACGTCGAATAGTCGACGACGGGGTACCAGCCTTTAGCCATGACAAAACCTCCTATACAAACAGATGCTGGGTCGCGTTGAACAGGTAGCCGATGAGTATGATGCCCGCCGTGACGATCCCGGCGAACAGGGCGAGGAGCCTGGGCTTCACCGCCCGCCTGAGCATGATCATGGAGGGGAGGGACAGCGCCGTCACCGCCATCATGAAGGAGAGGATCGTCCCAAGGCCGACCCCCTTGAGGTAGAGGGCTTCCGCGATGGGAATCGTGCCGAAGATGTCCGCGTACATCGGCACGCCCACGAGGGTCGCGAGAAGGACGGAGAAGGGATTGCCGCCGCCCAGGATCTGCCTGATGAAGCTTTCCGGGATCCAGTTATGGATCAGGGCACCGATCCCAACGCCGGCAATCACGTACCAGAATACCTTCTTCACAGTGGCCCGTACCTGCGTCCATGCATATTCCAGGCGTTCCCGCCT
This sequence comes from uncultured Oscillospiraceae bacterium, assembly GCA_964563725.1. GTDB lineage: Bacteria > Bacillota > Clostridia > Christensenellales > Aristaeellaceae > CAZLYF01. The sequence goes on along the minus strand of CAZLYF010000252.1, from coordinate 1,695 downwards.
GGTCAGGTCCGGCGCGTCTGCCTCGATGCTCCTCCCCGCCCTTACGAAGCTTTCCACCTGGTCTTCCATTTTGAGCCTGCCGATCAGCGTGCCTCCCGCGATGGCCAGCGCCAGCCCGACTAGCACATAGGCGACGGCGACCTTCGCGCCGAAGATGCTCATCAAAAGGATCAGCGAGCCCAGGTCCACCAGCGGCGAGGAGATCAGGAAAGAGAAAGTAACCCCCAGGGGGAGGCCCGCGCTGGTGAAGCCGATGAACAGCGGGATGGAGGAACAGGAGCAGAACGGCGTCACCGTGCCCAGCAGCGCAGCCAGCGTGTTCGCGCCGATTCCTTTGATGCGGCCGAGGATCTTTTTGGTGCGCTCCGGCGGGAAATAGCTCTGGATATAGCTGATGATGAAAATCAGGGCGGAGAGCAGCACGAAGATCTTGATTGTGTCATACAGGAAAAACTGCACGCTTCCCCCCGCGCGGCCGGAAGGGTCCAGCCCCAGGGACGAAAGGAGACGGCCGAGGAAAGCGCTGAGCCATTTCATGGCCAGGATCTGGTTCTGAAAAAAGTCCCAGGCGGTTCCAAGAAAACTCATCGGTCAGTGCCTCTTTTCGTTTGCTTCATCGCTATCCGGGTCATCACTGGAAGGTCAGTTTCTTTCACAGGCCTCGCAACAGGGCTGGTTCTCGCCCAGGGGCAGTTTTTGCGTAAGTTCCTTCAGCCTGTCCAGCGCGGATGCGCATCCGGCGTCGTCCAGGCTGTAATGTGTCCACTTGCCGCTCTGGCGGCCGGTGACGATCCCTGATTCGCACAGGATCTTCATGTGATAGGAAAGCGTCGGCTGGGAGATGTCCAGTTTTTCTAGAAGCACGCAGCCGCATTTTTCTCCCTCTATCAGCATACCGAGGATCTTGAGCCTGCTTTCGTCGCAAAACGCCCGGAACACCCTCGCATCCTCGATGTACCCCATTCCATCCACCTCCCATCGAAAACTATCGATAAGTGATTATAGGTACGCTGGAAATGGCTGTCAATGTGTCCGCGGATTCGTATTGAAAATTTTCTATGCGTTACTTTCTCGAATATCGGCTAAAATCGATGACAGTCTATATTGACTGTCATCGATATATGGTCTATTCTGCACCTGCCGGCGAAAGGACCCCATGGCCAAAGGGGGGTTCCGGAGAAGGAGTGTCTGATGACGGATTTGCCGCAGGTGTTGCCTGCGCTCAAAGCCCTGGGCGACGGGACGAGGCTGAAGATCCTGGACGTCCTGTCCTGCGGGGAGGTCTGCGCCTGCCAAGTGCTGGAAAGCCTGTCGATCTCCCAGCCCACGCTATCGCATCACATGAAAGTCCTGACAGCCTGCGGCCTGGTCAGCGCCCGCAGGGACGCGACATGGATGTACTACAGCTTTAACAAAGAAAAGTTCAGGGAGGTCTTTGCCTGCCTGGACGCGCTGACATCACCAAAGGAAGGCTGCGTGTGCCTTGCGGGCCGGGAAAACTGTGGGCCGCGGAGGGAAAAGACCGAACAAAACCAAAGGGAGAGAGGGAAGGGTCATGAGTGAGCAAAAATCCCGCGAGGGGATCGGTTTCTTTGAGAAATACCTGACTGTGTGGGTCATCCTGTGCATGGCGGCCGGGGTCGCCATCGGGAAATTTCTGCCGGGCGTCCCAGCCTTTCTGTCCCGCTTTGAGTA
>CAZLYF010000251.1:0-3093 GCA_964563725.1 uncultured Oscillospiraceae bacterium | reverse complement strand
CACCACATGCTATATCCCATTCGGCTCCCAGCGCCTGCATGCCATTAGCGGGTCCACGCAAAGCGTATCAACTTTGGCAGATTCCACCGCGCGATTTACTGTGCCGGTCAATTGCTACAAGCAGGATGTAATCAACGAGGCAAGCGCACTTCAGGATGGCATGGCGGCAGACTTCGACTATGGTGTGATCCTGTTCCCCAGCACCTATACGGATGAGGGAACGCCCACCCGACTCATTGTCTGCTGCCACGGCGCTGGCGGGTCGGTCGATGCTTCGCAGTCCCAGATCGAGGGCCTGACCCAGGTGAAGTATTTCGTCGCGAACGGGTACGCTGTGATGGACGTAAACGGCCTGCCCGCCGCATACGCGGCCGCGCAGGGCATCGACATCAAGAACAATGTCGGCAGCTGGCTCGCGGTGCAGTGCTATGTCGCGGGGTTCCACTACGTCATGGAGCGCTACAACCTCAAAAGGGACGGCGTGCTGGTATACGGAGCCTCAATGGGCGGCATCTCAAGCGCCAACCTGGTCATGTCCGGCAGCGTCCCGGTCATTGCCCACGCGATCCATTGCCCGGTGCTGGATACCTATAACCAAGTGTTTCTGCATCCGTGGAGCGGCGGCCTGCCGAAAACCGCGTTGTCCAAGCTGTTCGACTTTGAGCTGGACGGAGAGAACTACGTCTATGATGAGGCGAAGGTCAGAGGCTACAACCCGACGACCAACCATACCGTTTCCGTATCAGGGACTGACTACAAAATGTATCCGTGCCCAGTAAAAATATGGCACGCCAGAAACGATGCCACCGTTTCCTACGCGGTCTCCGCAGCCTTTATCACAGCCATCAAAAACTACGGCGGCACGGCGCACATGCGTTCCTTGGCAACCGGGGGGCACGATGTGTTTGACGCGGGAAGCGCTCTCGAGTCCCCAAGCGGGGAAACGTCATACAGAGGCGCCACGCTGGCAATCAAGCCGGTAATGGAGGAAACCTATCTGTGGCTGCAGAGGTATAAATGATGTGTACGTCAATCAGGTCGAGTAGGCCCGGGGAATTTTCCCCGAGCCTCTCACAGAACCTGACGTGATAGTTTCCCGACATCCGGCACTTGTCATCCCACGCTTCTCACTTCGCAGGGCCGTTTCCGCTTGCGCAGCAAGCGCTTTTCAAACCCAAGGTCCCGGCCTGATAGGCCACTTCACAGCCGCGCAGCGGCCCACCTTCTTCTCTCGTTCGAGATAGTCGCATTCCATCGCGCTTCACGCTCAGCCTGCTCGTTCTCTCACGTGCCTCAGTTCACAATAGTCGCCTTTGCAGCCAAGCCTTCAAGCTCCTTTGTTCACTGGGCCTTCTCCTGCCTGTTTCCGCCACAGGCAGCGGCAGGATACGGCCCCGCTTCGCCACCGCTTCTCGGCCCGAAGGGCCGCTTCTCGTCAGCGAAGCTGACGCTTCGCACGCAGCGAACAGGGGGCAAACATGAAGCTGAATGCGGAAGATTGTGCCAGGCTGGCGATGGATCTGGCGGACGGGCCGCCTATCCCCTATATCCTGGGCGGGGAAAGCCTTTCCGGCATGGACTGCCAGGGATTGATCGAGTACGTGGTGCGCCGCCTGGGCGGCAAGATGGCCCATGCCGGGAGCAACGACATGTACCGCAACGCCTGCGCGGGCGTCTGGCCGTTGAAGGAGGCACAGCGGACGGGGCGGCTCACGCCCGGCGCAGTGCTGTTTATCGTGAAGAAGGGTGGGGGACGGGCGCGAGAACGCCAGCCATGTGGGCTGGTACACGGGCGGGAGGCATGAGGCGGTGCATGCCTCCTCGGCCGCCGGGAAGGTCACGATAACCACGCTGCGCGGCGGCTGGACGCACGCCGGCCGGCTGAAGGCGGTCGAATACGAAAGGGAGGGCTCTATGACGGACATCAATGCAGGCCAAACGATGACGGTGCGCTCCGCGAACGGGAGCTCCGTCCGGCTCCGGCGCTACCCGGGACAGCAGGCGGGGGTGCTGGTCAACGTGCCCAGCGGTGAGACGGTGGAAGCCTGCGGGGAGAAGATCAACCACAAGGGCCTGCTGTGGACCCCCGTGCGCTACGACATCTACTCAGGCTTCATGATGAGTTCCTTTTTAAAGGAGGGCCCTCCCGGCGGGGAAGACCGGGAGATCGCCGCGGCGGAAGCCTTCGCGGCCCTTAGCGCCCGGGTGGCGGCGCTGGAGGCCTGGCGCAAGCAAGCGGAAGGGGGGCTGCCGGTTTGACGGACGGGATCACGGCGATGACGGGCATCCTGGCGGGCCTGTCGGGCGTCGCCCTGGGTTGGCTGGCCTTCGGGCGCGATCGGCGCCAGGACCTGAAGGGGGAGATCAAGGCCTTCACCCGGCTCGAGGTCCTGCTGGAGGAACTCAGCCAGAAGGTGGGGAAGCTGGGCGAGCAGATCGCCTGCCTGGGGCGCGACCTGACCGGGCACGACCGCAGGCTTGCGCTCCTTGAACAGCGAGTGGACACGCTGGAAAAGGCGCGGCGTGAGAGGCGGTCACCGGCGACAGCCCTGGAGCCACAGGTGATGGAGAACCCGTGACCCGCCGGGCGGAAGCAATGCATAGGAGGAGGCTGAAGGTATGATGAACGGTTCACTCACAGCGGCGGCGGCCCACGCAGGCGCGGAGATGGGTACGGAAGGCGATATGGCGCCTGGCGAAGCGTCCTTCGTGTCCTGGGCGCATCTGGGCACCTTCAGCGGTGCGCTGATCGCCACGGTGGCCATCGTGCAGATGCTCAAAGACCCGCTGGACCAGGTCTGGAAAATCCCGACGAACTGGCTTGCCTATGCGGTGGCCCTGGCGCTGCTGCTGGCGGCTCAGGCCTTCCTGCCGGAACTGGGTGGCTTCACCGCAGAGAAGGCCGCGCTTTGCGCGGTGAACGCGGTGTTCGTCGCGCTTTCGGCGATGAAGGCGTACAACTTAGCGGTAGAAACAATCGCGAAACAATAGCAAAACCATGGTGAAATATTTTCCAATCGATAGCAAAGCAATAGTAAAACAATTGTGAAACCATGGCGAAGCGATGGGGAAGCAACGAATGAAGAAGTGCTG
>CAZLYF010000250.1:1908-3132 GCA_964563725.1 uncultured Oscillospiraceae bacterium | reverse complement strand
AGCCTTTGTCGCCGAAGAGGTGCAGGTTGAAGATGTACGGCGAGATCGTGTCGTAGCTGCTCCCGACCTTCCCGACGGCGCCGTTTTTGAATTTGAGGATCATCACCAGCGTGCCGTCAAACTCGAGATCCTCGCGGCAGCCGCTTGAATAGGCGGTCACTTCCTCCACGTCGCTTTGCATGAACCACCTGATCGCGTCCACCGCGTGGCAGCCGCCGGCAAGCAGGGAACTGCCGCCCACGCTCTTCTTGCAGGTCCATTCGTAGCAGGGGTAGCTTTCCGTCACGCGGTGGAAATAGTCCGATTCGGCATAGTACAGCTTGCCCACATACTCGTCCATCAGCTTCTTCGCCGTCAGGAAGAGGGGGTTCCAGTGGAGCACGTACCCGACCAGCGTTTTGACCTTCGCGGCGTCCACAGCGGCTTTCATCGCCTTGGCGTCTTCCCAGGTGAGCGCGATGGGTTTTTCGATCAGGATATGCTTTCCGGCGTTCGCCGCCTTGATGGTCTGCTCCGCGTGCAGATGGTTGGGCGTGCAGATGCAGACGATCCCGACCCGCGGGTCCCTGAGCGCTTCGTCATAGTCAGTGTAGATGGCCACATCTTTGCCAAGTCCGCATTCCTCGGCCTTTCTCCGGCCTTTTTCAGGCGAGCGCGATACGATGGCCGCCACTTGCGTGTGCGGGTTCATCATAAACGCGCGGATGTGCTCGGCGGACACCCAGCCTGTCCCAACGATCGCGACCCCGTATTCCTTCATACAGACCCCTCCTTCAATGTGTTGTTCAGGAGCGACAGCAGCGTGTCCCTCGCGTACACGAGGGTATGTTCAAGCATGCGGCGGGCCGGGGGCAGCAGCTCGACGATCAGGTCCCCGTCGAAGCCCACGTCCCTCAGCGCCTTGATCACCGCCGGGTAATCGACGTCCCCGTCGAGGAGGTTGGTGAACCCGCTGATGTTATCGACATTCACCCGGTAGTCCTTGCAGTGGACCTTGTTGATCCTCCCGCTCATCGTGCGGATCCATTGCTGAGGATACCCAAACCGCCTGGCGTTGGCAACATCAAAGCAGATACCGACGTTTTTCCTGCCCGTTCCGTCGGCGAGCCGGTTAAGCTCAAGGGGGCTGTAAAGATAGTTGTTCCACACGTTCTCGATGTTGAGGCGGATATCCGGCGCGTGATCGGCCAGCATTGCCAGCCGCTCCGTCGCAAGCCTGAAGGC
>CAZLYF010000250.1:598-1868 GCA_964563725.1 uncultured Oscillospiraceae bacterium | reverse complement strand
GTCCATCATTTTCCTGACCGCGTCCATGCCGGCCCGGGCGACGGCCCCGTCCGGCGAATTCAATGGGTAGACGGAAAAACTGACGATGCCGCCGACGCTGGCGATTGAGATCCCGGCATCTTCCGCGAGCTTCCCCAATTCCCGGATGTCGCTATCGGGGGAACGGAGGTTCAGGAGCCGGTTATGGTATCTGGTGATATCCAGCGCGTCCGTGACGCCGCCTTCCGCCGCGGCTTCCTCCCCGGCAGTCATGCAGACCTCGATGCAATCGAAACCCATCCGTTTCGCGGCTGTCAGAGCGTCGGCAATGTCATAGCTGTCCGGAAAACAGAACTGGTTAACCCCGATTCTCATCCTCATCCTCCTCAACGTTTCCGAAGCAGCCCCTGACCGGCTACGACGGCAAATATGATCAGCCCCTGCGTGACCAGTTTTCCGGCTTCGCCGATGCTCAGCATCGTCAGAACGGCAAACAGCAGCATGATGAAGAAAGCGCCGAGCACTGTCCCCCATATGCCGCCCCTTCCCCCTTCGATCGCGTTGCCGCCGATCAGCACCGCCGCCAGCGAGTTCATCACAAAGTCGCCCCCGACGGACAGGGAGGTGGTGTTGATGTAGCCGGACATGAACAGCCCCGATACGGCGGCAAATACCGACGACACCACATAGGTCGAAAACCGCATGCGGAAGGACGAGATGCCGCACAGCCTCGAAGCGGGGACGTTGCTCCCCACCGCGCGGATCTTTCTGCCAAAGGCGGTGAAGCGCAGCAGGAACCAGAGCACCACGGCCAAGGCCAGCCACATGACTGTCGAATAGGGCAGGAAACCCAGGAAATAGCCGGTCCCCATCAGGCGCAGGACCGGGGCGGCGCTTCCGGTGGGCGCGCCACGCGTGTAGACGAAAGACACGCCCTGCAGGATGGTCATGCTGCACAAGGTCATGACGAAGGGGGCAATGCGCAGGGCAAGGACGCCCAGCGCGTTGACGGCGCCGACTGCGGCGCCCAGCGCCAGGCACAGAAGGGTACCCTGCAGGAAATATTCGTTTGACCCTTTCATCCACGCGATGGCAAACACGTTTGTCAGCAGCACCATCGAGCCGACCGACAGGTCGATCCCGCCTGCCAGGATCACCAGGGCCTGCCCCAGGACGAGGATGCCCAGCGCCGAAGCCTGCCTTGAAATGAGCATTGCCTGCCCAGCGCTGAAGGACCCGGGGATCAGGGTCTCCTGCATCGCGAACATCAGCACGATCGCAGCCGCCAGCA
>CAZLYF010000250.1:0-588 GCA_964563725.1 uncultured Oscillospiraceae bacterium | reverse complement strand
GTCGTCGAGTATCCGAGGCAGCGCTGGCCGCGCGCCCTCCCGCCGCGCGTCCAGGCCAGCTTATCTCCCGGCATGTCTCCCCTCCACCATGCGAGCAACGGAATAGACCACCATGGCGACGATCAGCAGGCTCCCCTTGAGCACATACTGGTAAAACTGGTTCACGCCAAGGATGTTCATGGCGTTTGACAGCATGCCCACAAGGAAAGCGCCAGCAACCGTTCCAGAAATCAGGCCCGTCCCCCCGCTGAGCGAGGTGCCGCCGATCGCCGCCGCGGTGATGGAGTCCATGCTGTAGGCCGCGCCGACGATCGGGTCCCCGATGCGCATCCTGGAGGCGAGGATGAGCCCTGTCACGCAGGCGCACAGGGAGGCGGTCACATAGGCCTGGATGCTCGCGCTCTTCACGCGCACGCCCATCGAGCCCGCGATCGCCCTGTTCCTGCCGATCGCGTAGAACCGCACTCCCGTTCCGGTCCTGTACAGGACGTAGTGTACAAGGATGTATACGGCGGCAAGGATGAAAAGCGGCATGGAAACCACGCCCCACTTCTGCATGACGAAGGCCGCGAACTGCCTGTTGATCCG
>CAZLYF010000249.1:0-3151 GCA_964563725.1 uncultured Oscillospiraceae bacterium | reverse complement strand
GATGCCTACGCGCTGGCGGCGTCCGCCGTCAAGCTCGTGCGGGTACGAGTACTTGAGCCGCCTGTCAATGCCCACGAAATCCATGACGCGCTCTGCCTCGGCGTCAATGTCCCTCTTGCCGAACCTTTTGGAAATCATCAGCGGTTCCCGAATGATTTCGCTGACTGTCATCCGCGGGTTCAGGGAGGAATAGGGGTCCTGGAAAATCATCTGCATGTCTTCGTGAAGCTTCCTGGCCTGTTCCCGGTCCACGATCGTGATATCCCGGCCGCAAAAGGTGATTTTTCCGCTCGTGTTCTCAAGCAGATGGATGACCGTCCTGCCCAGCGTCGATTTACCGCAGCCCGATTCGCCGACAACGCCCATCGTTTTTCCTTCTTCGATTGAAAAGGTGACCTTGTCGACCGCGTGCAGGGACCCTTTGGGCGTGTCGAAATACTTGCTCAGGTTTTGAACCTCGATGATCGCGGGCATTCTATACCTCCGAGCCTTGAAGGCGGCAGCAGCGGCAAAGGTGTCCCGGGCGGATCTCCCTCATTGCGATCGCCTGTTCCCCGCATTCGGCCGCCGCCTGTCTGCAGCGGGGCTGAAACGTACAGCCCCTTGGCAGGTCCGAAGGGTTCGGGGGCATGCCGGGGATGGCCATAAGCCGCCGTTTGTCCTCGTCCAGCGAGGGCAAGGCGCCAAACAGGCCAATGGTATACGGATGCGATGGGTCATCGAAGATTTCTTCTCGCGTGCCTGACTCGATCACCTCGCCCGCGTAGATCACGGCGACTTTGTCACAGACCTCGGCGACGATTCCCAGGTCGTGCGTGATCATGATCATGGACGTGCCGCGCTCTTCCTTCAGGCGCTTGATCATGTCGAGTACCTGCGCCTGGATCGTCACGTCCAGCGCTGTCGTCGGTTCGTCCGCGAGCAGGAGATCCGGATTGCAGCTCAGAGCGATTGCGATGACGATGCGCTGCCGCATTCCCCCGGAAAACTGATGAGGATAGTCGGCATACCGCTCCCCGGGAATCCCAACCTTTCTCATGATGTCCAGTGTCTTTTCGTACGCTTCCTTGCCGCTTACCTTCTCGTGGAGTTTGATGACCTCGGACACCTGGTCGCCAACGGTGAAAACCGGATTCAGCGCCGTCATGGGATCCTGAAAGACCATGGAGACCTTATTCCCGCGGATCTTGCGCATGCTGTTCTCGTCCAGCCGAAGAAGATCCTCGCCGTCCAGGCTGATCTGCCCGCTGCGGACCTTTGCGGGGGGATCCGGCAGCACGCGCATGATCGATTTGGCGATCGTTGTCTTTCCCGCGCCTGTTTCGCCAACCAGGCCAAGTGTTTCCCTTCTGTTCAGGTCCAGTGAAACGCCGTTGACGGCATGGACGACTTCGCCCCCGGCCGTATACTCCACGACCAGATCCCTGATTGACAGAAGAGGACGTTCGATTGTCTGTTGATTCATTGCGGCCTCCTCAGGATCAGTCCTTCAGCTTGGGGTCCAGCGCGTCGCGCAGGCCGTCCCCCAGCATATTGAAGGACAAAACGGTGATCATGATCGTAATGCCCGGGACGATCACCAGATGCGGGTGATTCCTGATGTAGCTCCTTCCCGCTGAAAGCATGGCGCCCCATTCCGGCGTTGGCGGCTGAACGCCCAGGCCGATGAAACTCAGCGAGGCCGCGACCAGGATGGAACTTGCGATGCCCATGGTCGCTGACACGATGAGCGGCGCGATCGCGTTGGGCAGAACGTGCCTGGTGATGATGCGGAAATCACTCGCGTTGATGATCGTCGCAGCCTCCAGGTATTCCATTTTCCGGACATTCAGGATCGAGGCCCTTGTCAGCCGCGCGTATCCGGGCACCATCCCGATGGCGAGCGCGATGATGCAGTTCGTAAAGCCCGCGCCCAGCACGGCGGACACCGCAATGGACAGGACCAGGCCGGGGATCGCCTGGAATATGTCCAGAAAACGCATCAGCACCATCTCCAGCCAGCCCCCGTAATAGCCGGCGATCGAACCCAGCGAGATGCCGACGAGAGCGGCGCTGCTGATGGATATGATGCCAATGCGCAGGGAGTAGCGCCCGCCGTACATCAGCCTGCTCAGGATGTCCCTGCCAAGGTCATCCGTTCCGAAAGGGTGCGCGAGGCTGGGCCCCGCGAAGGTGTTTTTCAGGTTGGTTTTGTTGTAGGGATAGGGCGAGAGCCACGGCGCCAGAATCGCGATGACCACCAGCGCCAGGATCACCACCAGCCCAGTCATCGCGGCTTTATCCTTTCTCAGGCGCCGCATGATCAATGTAAACTGCCTTGTTTTCTTCCCTTGCAGCTCATCTTTTGTCCGCGTCATCTCATGCGCGCCCCTTTCTTGTCCTGTCGCCCTTGAACCGGCTCTTGATGCGCGGATCGATCAATGTGAAAACAAGGTCAACCATCAGCATTACAAGGCTGAAAATGATCGACAGAAAAATCACGGCGCCCTGTATAGCGGGATAATCGCGGCTGCCGATGGCACTGCACATGTAGATGCCCAGCCCCGGGATGGTAAACACCGTCTCAATCACCAGGGCGCCGCCGAGCATGAGACCAAACGAAGTCCCTGCTTCCGTCACAACCGGGATCAGCGCGTTCCTCAGCGCATGCCGGTATATGACCTTTCGTTCAATCTGCCCTTTGGCGCGAGCCGTGACGATGTAATCGGAGCGGATCACCTCAAGCATGCTTGAGCGCGTTTGGCGGGCCGTCGTTGCCATCCCTCCGAGCGAGCAGGCGATGCACGGCATGATGTAGTTCCTGAAGCTTTCGATGCCGCTTGCCGGGAGCCATCCAAGCCTGAGCGCGAACAGGAGCACAAGCATGAGCCCCACCCAGAATCCGGGCATGGAAACGCCGAACAGGGCGACGAACATGCAGAAGCTGTCTTTCCAGCTGTATTGATTGACCGCCGCGACGATCCCCAGCGGGATACCGAAAGACAGCGCAATCAGAATACTGAAAAACGCGATCGTGAGCGTCCTTGGAAAGCGGTTTGCGATTTCTCCCGAAACACTGCGGTTGTTGATGTATGAATTGCCGAAATCGAATCTCACGAACACGCTGTTCAAGTATCTCCCCAGCCTGACAAAATAACCGTCGTTCAAACCC
>CAZLYF010000248.1:0-3194 GCA_964563725.1 uncultured Oscillospiraceae bacterium | reverse complement strand
CATCACCTCCAGCAGGCTCGACTGGGTCTTGGGCGAGGTGCGGTTGATTTCGTCTGCCAGAAGGATTTGCGTCATCACCGCGCCCGGCTTGTATTCCATATTGCCCGTCTGCATGCTGAGCATCGTGAAGCCCGTAATGTCCGAGGGCATCACGTCGGGCGTGAACTGGATACGCTTGAAGCTGCAGCTGAGCGACCTGGCCAGCGCCGCGGCAAGCGTCGTCTTGCCTACGCCGGGCACGTCCTCGATGAGCACGTGTCCGCGGCACAGCAGCGCGATCAGCGCGTATTCGATCGCCTCGTCCTTGCCGACGATGACGCGGCGGATATTCATGCGCAGGGCGCCCACCAGGCTGCGCGGCCCGTCCGTCATTGATCCCATCCTTCCCGCCGGCTTCCCGGGGCAGCCGCAGCGCGGCGGGCCGGAAACGGCGCCCCCGGACGGCTCCGCCGGCCGCAGGGCTGCGCCCATTATACCGTCAGCGGACGCCGCAGGCAATCTTTTCGTAAAGAATGCGCAACAATTGCTTTGCAAAAGGGCGGAAAAGGAGGAAGGCCGGCGGGCGGCTCCTGCCGTGCCGGCCTTCCCCTGACTGGAAATACGTCATTCCAGGGCTGATTCAGGGACGAGGACCTTTCGCATATCGAGGAAATTCGTGAAGCGGAAATCCGCCGCGCATCCCCCGCAATGACCTTCCGGGTCGAACAGGGCGGCGGCGACGCCGGCGTTCCTGCCCGCCTCCATGTCGATGTCACGGTCGCCCAGCATAAGGCAGCGGGAAGGGTCGAATCTGTTCCTGTTGATCAGGCTGAGCAGCGCGTCGGGCGCGGGCTTGAGCGGGAAGCCGTCCTCCAGGGTGACGATATCGCGGAACAGGCCGTTGACCCCCTCACGCCGGAGGGCGTCCACCGCGTTCTCGCCCCTGTGCGTGTACAGGCAGTTGTCCCCGCCCGCCCGGACGACCGCGGAGAGCATCTCCGCGGCGCCCGGGTACAGGCGAAGGGTCTCGGGCCCCTCTTCCTCCGCGTGGCGCCTGTACAGCGTCAGCACTTCCTCGTAGTCGCTTCCGGGCGCCAGGACCTCCGCGGCGCGGCGCAGGGTAACCTTGAGCAAGGCCAGCGTTTCCCCGTATCCCGCCTCGATCCCAAGGCCGTTCAGGGCCTTGATGAACGCCCGCGTGATACGGGGATAGCTGTCGAAGAGCGTGCCGTCAAAATCCCAGATGAAGTGGGCAAACCGCATTACTTGGCGTCTTTTTTAAGCTCGCTCGTGCAGTGCGGGCAGCGCGTCGCGCCTTCGGCCACGGGCTGCTTGCAGTAGGGGCACAGCCTCGGCGCGGGGGCGGGAGCGGCTTGCGGCTTCTTGTGCAGCTTCGAGATCATCTTGATAAACAGGAAGATCACCAGCGCCATCAGGATGAAGTCGATCACAGCCTGGATGAACAGGCCGTAGTTGAGGGTGGCGACACCCGCCGCCTTGGCTTCCTCGATGGTATTGAAGACGACGTCGGACTTGCCCAGCAGCGCGAACCGGCTGGCCACGCTGCGTCCTCCGGTGATGAGGCCGAGGATCGGCATGAAGATGTCGTTGACCAGGCTGGTGACAATCTTGCCGAAGGCCGCGCCGATGATAACGCCGACGGCCAGGTCGATCACGTTGCCTTTCATCACGAAGGCCTTGAAATCGTTCAGGAATTTTTTCATGTTTACACTCCTTCTTCATTGGGGATGCCGCATTGTAGCATGGCGGAGAAATTTTTACAATCGCCTGTCCGAACGCGGGGGCGGCCGGGCCGGCGGCGCCCGCCTTGCCGTCCGCCGTGCTCCCGGGTATAATGCGCCCATGCGACGCACGGCGGGCAGGGCCCGCGGGCGCCGCCGCGGACACCATGCGAGGGAGGGACCCCATGAAAGCGCTTATGATCGGCGGCACGGGCAACATCAGCCTGTACATCACCAGAAAGCTGCTGGCCGCGGGCTGGGAAGTCACGCTGCTCAACAGGGGTAGCAAGAACGACGAGGCGTCCGGCGCCCGTCAGATCATTGCCGACATCGCGGACGAAAAGGACGTCGCCGGGAAGCTGCGCGGCCTCCGCTTCGACGCCGTCGCGCAGTTCATCGCCTACGTGCCGGCCCAGGCTGAACGGGACATCCGGCTCTTTGGCGGCTTGACGGGGCAGTATATCTTCGTCAGCACCGCGTCGGCGTACAAAAAGCCCCCGGGCAGCCCCGTGATCACGGAATCGACGCCGCTGCACAACCCCTTCTGGAAGTATTCGAGGGACAAGGCCGCCTGCGAGGCCCTCCTGACGGAGGCCTGGCGCGAGACCGGCTTCCCCGTGACGATCGTGCGCCCCAGCCATACCTACGGCCGCAGCCGCCTGCCCTTCGCGATCCACGGGAAAAACGGACCCTGGCAGGTGGTCGACCGTGTGCTCAGGGGCAAGCCCGTGCTGATCCCCGGGGACGGAAACTCCCTGTGGACCGTGACCTGGTCGGACGATTTTGCCGACGGCTTCATTGGCCTGATGGGCAACCGACGCGCCATCGGCGAGGCATATCACATCACCTCCGACGAGTGGCTCACCTGGAACGAGATCCACAGTACGGTCGCGGGCATCCTGGACAAGCCCTTCCTGCCCTGTTACGTCCCATCGGTGTTATTGGCGAAGGCGCGCGGCTACGATTTCAAGGGCGGACTGCTCGGCGACAAGGCCCACTCGGCCCTCTTTGACAACGCGAAGATCAAGCGGCTGGTCCCCGGTTTCAAGTGCCTGACCCGCTTTGAACAGGGCGCGGCGATCGCGCTTGAATACATGCGCTCCCATCCTGAATGCAGGCAGCCCGATGAGGAGTTCGACGCCTTCTCGGACAGGGTCGCGGAGCTGATGGGCAAAACGGAAGCGGAGTTCGAGAAGCTGCAGCCCTGAAAAAACAGGCCCCGCCCTTTCGGGGCGGGGCTTGGGGAGGGGGCGAGGGCCCCCTATTTGGCGTATTCCACGCTGCGCATTTCCCTGATCACGTTGACGCGGATCTGCCCGGGGAACTCCATTTCCTTTTCGATGCGCTTGGCGATCTCCTTGGCGAGCACCTTGGTGCCGTCGTCGGTCACGTCGTCGGGCTTGACCATGATGCGAACCTCGCGGCCCGACTGAATGGCGAAGCACTTTTCGACGCCCTGGAAGGAATTGGCAA
>CAZLYF010000247.1:0-3198 GCA_964563725.1 uncultured Oscillospiraceae bacterium | reverse complement strand
GGGTGCGGCCGGGGGACATGGGGTTTGACATCGTACACCTGAACCTTCACAAGACCTTCGGCACGCCCCACGGCGGCGGCGGCCCCGGCAGCGGCCCGGTGGGCTGCAAGGCCTTTCTCAAGGACTTCCTTCCCCGTTCCGCCCTGGGCGAGGGAAGCGCGGTCCGCAGCGTCGGGCAGGTCCGGGCGTTCTACGGCAATTTCGCCGTCGCCCTGCGGGCCCTGGCCTATATCATGACGCTTGGCGCCGAAGGCCTGCGCGAGGCGAGCGAAACGGCTGTCCTCAACGCGAATTACCTGATGCGGAAACTGAAGCGCCATTTCCCTGTCGCCTATGACAGGCCCTGCATGCACGAGTTCGTGCTGACGCTTGAGCTGGTCAGGAAGGAGACGGGCGTTTCTGCGCTGGACGTAGCCAAGTGCATGATCGATTACGGCGTGCATCCCCCCACGATGTATTTCCCCCTGATCGTCCACGAAGCCCTCATGTTTGAGCCGACGGAGACGGAATCGCGCGAAACGCTCGACGACGCGGCGGAGATCATGGGGGAGATCAGGAAAAGGATCGAAACCGATCCGGGCTCGCTCCGCCTGTGTCCCCAAAATGCGCCCATCGGAAGGCCGGACGAAACGGGGGCCGCGCGCAGCCCGGCCGTGCGGTACGAGTATGGCTCCTGAGCTGTACTACATCGAATCGGAAGGGACGGACCCCTACCTGAACATCGCGCTGGAAGAGCAGCTTCTGGCAGGCATGGAACACAGCGCCAGGGTCCTGTACCTTTGGCAGAACGCGAAGACCGTCGTCATCGGCAGGAACCAGTGCGCCTGGCGGGAGTGCAGCGTGGAAGCCCTCCGGGCCGACGGCGGCACGCTCGCGCGCCGGCTCTCCGGCGGCGGAGCGGTATACCACGACCTGGGAAACCTGAACTTCACCTTTCTCTACCCCAGGGAAGAGGAGGACATCCCCAGGCAGACCGGGGTGGTCGCCAGGGCCGTCGGGTCCTTCGGGCTCAACGCCATACAAACGGGGCGCAACGACATCGAGATCGGCGGGCGCAAGTTTTCGGGAAACGCCTTTTATGCGTCGGGCGGCAGGGCCTTTCACCATGGGACGGTCATGATCGGCGTGGAACGAAGGCCCCTGGACCGCTACCTGCAGGTGGATCCGGGCAAGTACCAGTCAAAAGGCGTGCCGTCTGTCCGCGCCCGCGTCGTAAACCTCGCCGAGCTTCTTCCCGGGCTGACGGTGAACGACATGAAAAAGGCGCTTAGGCAGGCCTTCGAAGCCGAATACGGCGCGGTCTCGGCCGAGGTCCCCGGGGAGCGCCTGTGCAGGGAGGAAATCGAACGGCGGCGAGAACGGTTCGCGGACTGGAAGTGGGTCTACGGGCAGCCGATCGCCTTTACCTGGGCCGGGGAAAACCGCTTTGGATGGGGGTCGCTCCGCGCGGAACTGAAGGTCAGCGGGGGAGATATCGCCGATTGCCGGTTCTATTCAGACGCGATGAGCACGGGGATATTCGAACGGGCCGCCGAGCTCCTGGCAGGATGCCCCTTTGACAGAGAAACCGTCAGGAAGAGGATGGAGCCGCTGGGCGGCGCGCCCGAACACCTGGACATGCTGTCCCTGATCGACGGGTCCTTTGCCTGAGGCGCAGGCCGCGGGGCCTTCCCGCCGCCGTCAAAGGACGTACCGGCCGCTGACAGGCGGGAGTTTTGACATTTCGAGCTGCTTGCTCAGGTATTTTTCGGCAGGGTTGCCAAGGACGGCGTAGGAGGCGACCTTGCTCTCCTCCACGCCGGGCTGGTTGAACGCGTCGATGTCCAGCAGTTCGCCCGCATAGGCGGTCGTCAGCTCAAAAAAGAACAGGAGCTGGCCGAGCGTATGCGCGCTCACCTCAGGCAGCGTGATGGTCTGGCTCATCCGGCCGGAACGCAGCAGGGCGTATTCGGTGCCCTTGTATTCCGCGTCCAGAAGCTGATTGAGCGTTTTCCCTCCCAGGAAAGCGAGGTCAGGAATGTCCGCGGGGCCATGGGGGATCGCAAGTTCCCCCGTAAAACGGCTTACCCTGAGGAAGGTCACGATCTTGTCATAGGGGCCTTCCGTGTACAGCTGCAGCTGGCTGTGCTGGTCGGTCACGCCCAGGGCCTTGACGGGCGTCTGCCCGCAGTTGACGGCCCTGCCCTTCCTCGTGACGTTTTTTCCCAGGCTCTCCGCCCACAGCTGGCAGAACCAGTCCGCAATGTATTTGAGGCTGTCCGCGTAGGGCATCATCACCTGTATGCCGATGCCCCTGTGTTCCATGGCGATATACTGGATGACCGCCTCAAGGAGCGCCGGGTTTTCCCAGACGGATTCAGAAGCGCAGCGCGCGTCCATGTCCGCGGCGCCTTCCAGCATGGAACGGATGTCGATCCCGCAGACGGCCGCCGGCAGGAGACCGACCGGACTCAGCTCGCTGAAGCGCCCACCCACGGTGGAGGGGATATGGAACAGGCGGAAGCCTTCCTGCCTGGCCAGCCTGATCAGGTTGCCTTTCTCTCGGTCCGTGGTCGCGATGACGTGGCGCTGCCACCCTTCACCCACGGCTTTTTTCAGGGCTTCCGACACGATCAGATACTGGCTCATGGTTTCAGCGGTGCCGCCTGATTTCGTCACCACGCTGAAACAGGCTGTCCGCGGGTCGACCACGTCAAGCAGCGCGGCCATCCGGTCCGGATCGATGTTGTCTTCGACGTAGAGCCGGGGTCCTCCGCGTTTCTCTTTCGGGAGCTCGTTGTAGTGCAGGTGGCTGAGCGCCTGCTGCACGGCGATGGGGCCGAGGGCGCTGCCTCCGATGCCCAGTACGACGAAGGCTTCAAAACGGCTGCGGATCTCACGGGCCGCGTCCTCGATTTCGCGAAGGGCTTCCTCGGAGGCGTAGGGCAGCTCCGTCCACCCCAGCCATCCCTTCCCGCGGTTCTTCCTGACCGCGTCGAAAGCGTCCCTCGCCGCGGCCTTCATGCAGTCGATCTGCGAGGGCTCAATGCCGTAGCGCCAACCCACCACATCCGTCATCAGATGGCTGACGTCAAGCGTCAGCCGCGGCCTCTGGTTTCCTACGCTGCTGCCCATCGATCCCACCTCCCCTTTCTTTCTGACTGGATTGTATCATGTTTCCGATGCGGAAAAAACCCAAACCGCAACCGCCCCGCGTAA
>CAZLYF010000246.1:0-3232 GCA_964563725.1 uncultured Oscillospiraceae bacterium | reverse complement strand
GTATTTCTGCTTGTCAAAGTACAGTTTCAGCGGACGCATCGGCGACGCCAGCGGGCTATAGCCCGGGAGGATCTTCGCAACGGGTTGTCCTGCCGTCAGGAAGAAACTGTCTTCCTTCACCGACGGATAAAACGAATCATTCGGGTTGTTTCGATACAGGTCGTAGCCCGCAGCGATCAGGGGAGCGCGGTCCCTGAGATACTGTCCGGCCAGGAGCTTGAACTGATCAAAGCTGTTGGACGTTTGCTCAATGAGGATGTAGATCGGTTTCTGCTTGCTCCCTCGGAAAGCCTCCATCAGCTTCTTCAGGTAATCGTCGGCTTTTACACCGCCTGGCGCCACATGCTTGTCGCGCAGCCAGCTCAGCAGGTACCCGGTCATGTAGCCTTGGCGCCGGAGCGATTGATAATAGTCTTTCACTTCCCCCCAGTACTTGTACAGTCCCAGGGCTTTCGCATAGGCATGATCAAAGTTGAACCTCTCCGCTTTGAAGCCGGGGTCCATCAGGTTTGCAGACGCCTTTGGATAAAAGCTCAGGTCGATCAGGCTTGACGGACAGGTTTTATAGTACGCGTCAGCCTCGTCCTGCAGCATGACGGCGGTGGCTTCCCAGAACCAGGTGTACGCCGCGAATTCATAGGTGTACACATATCTCGCGGCCTGCGTGACATGGAACAGTTCATGGGTAAAGTCGCTGAGGTACTCGTCAAGCAAAGGCTTGTAGCCTCCGCCTGCGGGGTTCTCGAACTTCGGGTCGACTGGCATCACCAGATAAGGATCGTGGAACGCGGGGTTGATCGATTCGCCCGCGTTTTGTATTTTTTTGCTGATGAATACCTTGACGCACGACGGGGGGTCAAATTTCCGTACGGTATGGAGGTATGTATCGGCGATGCGCGCACATTGTATCGTATAGGAAACCTGTCTGGGCAGAATCTTTTCCTGCATCCACTTGTCCGTGTATTGATGCTTCAGCGCCTCCCATTCCGGTGACAGCAGCATATTGACAGCCGCTTCCATCATGCGACTCAGACTTCCTCCCCCGGAAAAAAGGAATCCCCTCGCCACGCCGTTGAGATCGTAGAGCTTCCTGGCCTTCAAAGCCGCGTCAATGTCAGGCTCCGGATCGTATTGCGGGGGGAGGGCATTGTACATCTTATAGACGCTGACCTCATCCTCCAACATTTGCCTCAGCGCCGCCGGATCGCCGAAGCCGAGGCTCCATGGCCAATAAAACCCGTACCGGGAGAGATCTTTCTCTTGATGAAAGAGAACCGGCTCGTCGTCAAAATATTCCGTAAACTGCCGTTGGCTCTGGATCGGGTAAGCCGAGAGGTAAACAAGACCCAGGGCGACTGACCAGCCGAGAATGCTGTTCTGGCTGGACTCAGCCACGAGCACAGACCCTTCCAGGCGGCAGGCGAGCATCTGAGGGCTTTCCCCCTCTTCGTCCAGGCGGAAGACGCGCACGCTGTCGTACAGCGCGGGCGGGATTTCAGATTTTGACAGGTCGTAGCGCAGCTCGAAGGCGCCCGGGATAAGGTCGTCCCGCGTGAGCCCCGCGTCAAACTCATAGGCGTCGAAAACGAGCTGGTCAGCCAGGCCGGGGTTTTGGCTGAGGCGTTCGACGCCCTCTTCGCCAAGGGCAGCAAGGGCCAGCGTGCGATCCTTGTCCAGCCCGTTTTTCGCGATGGAAACCGTCAGGGCCTCTCCGGCTGCGACGGTCTGCGCTCCGGTCCCCGAGACCGGCGGTCCCGGGAGGACATTGACCAGCGCCGGGTCCCTGTCGCCGCCGAACACCCATTCGTCGCCCGGTTCATCGCCCTGGGGTCCCGGAGTCGCGGTTGAGTCTGGCTCCGCTGTCGGCGCCTGCGGCGTCGCGGTTGCGACCGCCTCCGCCGTGGCCTGCGGCGCCGCGCTCCCCTGGTCGCCGCCGCGTTCCTTGGTCAGGTTGAAGTCCATGACCACCGTCACCGTGACGTCTTCCTCTTCAGAAGGGCTCATCTGGGCTTCGATCACCCCCGTCAGCGCCAGGCGCGGGCCTTCCAGGAAGATCACGCCGGAGATGTTGACCAGCCCGTCGCTCAGGAACTCCGTAGCCGTGAATACGCCCTTTTCCAGGCTGACCGCCACGCGGTCGGCGATGTCCCCCTCCTGTCCGCCCTGCATACCCACCAGGGTCAGGGTATCCTCCTCAAAGGTCGCTTTCATCGGGAACTCCACCCCGATCACGCTTTGCATCTGGTCCTTCTGCGCCTGAGACATGTCCGGAATCTTGTCCATGTTCTCGAAGCGGGCGTACAGGCAGACGCCGGTCCACTCCCCCTTTATCTCGTCGAAGCTGACGTCGGTTTTCGCTTTCGAAATATCCAGGCTGTCCGACACGACGCCGCGGGTGGATGCAGCCGTCCAGAGCCCGGAGATCTCGGTCACGCTTCCCGATGCCGTGTCCTGGAAGGTGGTCCTGTATTCGCCGCTGATCCTGATCCGGCCGTCCTGCCGGCTGAGTGTACCAACGTAGCTGACGTCGGTCCCGGAAGCTTCGTCGCGGTACCCCGCGCGGACCTCCCCGTCAGTAAAGGTGAGCGGTATGCTGCCGGATCCGCCGTAACTCCCGGAGAAGACCATCACCCCGGCGGTTTCACCCGTCATGGCGATCGTGCTGTCCGTGGTCGATTTCTTACCGAGCATCATGGCGTATTCCACAGGCGTGCTTCCGTCAACGGTGGCGCGGAGCACCTCGAAGGTGTTTGCGTAGGGCCCATTGAGCGGCGAGTCAAAGGCCGGACCCTCTGCCGCAGGGGTCATTTGCGGCGCAGGCGTCGCGGCCGCTGTAGGCACGGGCGTTACGGCTGCCGTCAGCGCGGGCGTCACCGCTGCTGTTGGCACGGGTGTCATAGTGGGAGTGGGCGCGGGCGTCACTGCCGCCGTAGCTACCGGCGCCGACGTAGGGTTCGGTGTAAGGGTCTTTTCATCCGCCGACGGGAGCGGGGCCTGCATCCACGCCTCTACGTCGCATTGGCCAAAGTCATTGGTCCCGGTCGCGGCGACTGTCCCGTCCCTTTTCAGCGTCACCGTGTGCAACAGGCCTGCCGCGATACCGACGATGTCGGTCAGGCCGCCCACATCGCTGCGTCCGTCGACATTGGCCCCGGCCGCGACGACCGTGCCGTCCCTTTTCAGGCCCAGCGTGTGTCTCTCGCCTGCGGAAATGTCAATGATATCCGACCAG
>CAZLYF010000245.1:0-3245 GCA_964563725.1 uncultured Oscillospiraceae bacterium | reverse complement strand
TCTACACGCTGCACCGAAGTTTTGAGGACCGCGGCGGGATCGACGGCAAAACCATCCTCTTTACGGGAGACCTGCTCCGCGGCCGGACGGTCCGCTCTCTTTCCTGGCTTCTCACGGTGTATAACGATGTGCGGCAGATCTTTGCCGCCCCCAGGGATCTGCAGATCTCCGATGATATCCTGGCCCTGCTGGATCAGCGGAAAATCCGTTACCGCGTGACCGACGATTTCAAGGGCGCCATTTCCGAAGCGGATGCCATCTACATGACGCGGATTCAGGACGAGTGGGATGCCGAAGAGGGCGGGGGAAAGAAAAAACGCGACATCAGTAACTATTCTTTTGCCGGCCGGGATCTGAAACGTCTGAAAAAGGACGCTGTGATTCTCCACCCTCTTCCCAGAAGGGATGAGATCTCCACCGATGTGGACCGAGATCCGCGGGCCGTCTACTGGCGGCAGATGCGCAACGGCATGTGGATTCGTTCGGCACTCATCGCCACGATCTTCAAGCGGGAAGGGATGATCCACGCCTATGCGGAACAAAAGGACATCGATGCCTGAAACAGGCGCCGCCGATCCACCGCTGGAGATTGCCAAGCGGACCCATCGCTGCCGTCGCGAAGCGATCGGTCAATGCTTCGATTCCTATAAGAAATCCCTTGCGTTTTTTTGAATGGACACCAAACGGCCGTTCCCATGGGGTAAGCGCAATATGCGCCGCCCGAATTCCGGGCCGATTCAAAGATCGTAGAGGGTCTCATCCACGCGGGGCCTCGGTTTCCGGGTTCCCTTTGCCCCTTTTCCGCCCATTAAAAAAGGATCTTCCCCCTCGAGCAGATCGCCCATTTCCGCCTCGATCCGGTCGGGGTCTTCCCCCTTTTCCAGGCGACTCAAGGCTTCCTCCATTCCGGAGCCGAGCGAAAGGCCTGTCGCGTCCGTCAGTTTTCGCATGAGCTGTGCAGCCTGACGCGGGTCGTCTTCGTTGATCTTCTCCGCTTCTCCGGCCAGCATCGCCATCGCCTTCTCCATCTTGGTCTCGTCGATGGGCGGCATGTCGTCGCCGGCCGGTTCCTCTTTGCCGCGGGAGACCCGGGCGAAAACCGACATCTGACGTTTCAGCGGGCGGCGGCACCCCGGACAATCGGGGATCTTCGCTGTGTTGACTCCACGAGAGAAGAAACTGAATACGGTGTTGCAGGAACTGCAATAGAATTCGTAGATGGGCATAGGGTCACCTTTTTTTTACCGAACCGGGAAGGCCGAAAACTCCGTTTCGGAAATTCAGTGCGTGATCATGTCCAATCATCACGTCGCATCATTTTTCAGTCCGACGGCAGGTTGTCTGGAGCCATATCTCTTGCCCTGCCGCCCGGACACAGCTGCAGGATCAATCGGTGAGCTCCCCGAGCCTTTTCTCAATGGCGTCTTTATGCGAACAGGTTTCCGCTACCACCTGTTTGACCAGATTCAGATAGTCCGTCTCCCCGGTCTTGACGATTTCATGATACGTTTTTTCAATGATCGACGATTCGATATCCCGCGCAAGGATCAGCGCCCTCCTTTGTGAGAGGGCTCCTTTGTTCAGGCGATCCATGTCCTGTTCGACTCCCGTGATGAAGGTCCGGATCGCGGTTGTGTTAAAGGGACGGTGCAACTCAAAACGGTCCGGGTTCCGGCGGATCATCTCCGCCATCCGATCGATATTTCGGATGTGCCCGATCTCCTGGGCTTCGAGGTGAAGCCAGAAGGCGTCGTCTTCCTTCCAGGTTTCGGCGCAACGCCTGTAAAGCCGGGCAATGGCCCGTTCCGATTCCGCCAGACACGCCATGATGTCCAAAAGTTTTTGAAGCTCCTGCTGAATCATCCTCTCTCCGTCACGCACATGGGTTGCATCGGTCTGGCATGGCCGGTATTTTAGTCCAGTGTATTGAAAACATCAAGTGGGTGTCGCACAGGATGATAAAAAACGACGTGGGCGGGTATTTTGAACCGCTCAGGCGAAGATCTTGCCCGGGTTCAGGATGAGGTTGGGATCGAACAGGAGCTTGATTGCGCGCTGGATGCGGATGCTTTCCGGCGAGAGTTCGAGCGATAGGAAGGGCTGCTTGGCAATCCCGACGCCATGTTCACCGGACATGGTGCCCCCCATAGCGATCACCGTTTCGATGATCCTCCGGACCGCCGATTCGGCTTTTTCCCGGGCCGCGAGGCTCCCGGCGGTGACGCTCAAATGGATGTTTCCGTCGCCGGCGTGGCCGAAGGCGTAAATCTTCACACCGTGGGCGGCCTCGCAGGCGGGAAGACACTCCACGAACGCTGCGATCCTCCCCAGCGGAACGACGATATCCTCCTGGATGTCCAGCGGATGGGCCTCCTCGATCCGAAGCGATATGGCCCGGCGAACATCCCACATTTGCTTTCGCTTCGCCGCGTCCGGGGCGACGAGCGCTTCGACCGCGCCGTTCTCCAGGCAGATGTCCCGCATGGCCGCGATTTCCCGCCGGATCGTTTCGGGTTCGCCGTCCGATTCGACCAGCAGCATGGCCCCGGCCTCCTTCACCCCCGAAAAGGGGAGAATGTCGCCGACCAGTTCCAGACATCTGGAATCCATGAATTCCAGGGTGGAAGGCATGTGGCCGCGCATCAGAATCGTCGTGATCGTCTCCATCGCTTGTGTGACTTTTGGAAACAGCGCAACCAGCGCGGTCACGTCGGCGGGAAGGGGGATGAGTCGGACGATCAGTTTTGTAATGACGCCGAGTGTTCCCTCGGAGCCGACCAGAAGCCGGGTCATGTCGTAGCCGACCACGCCCTTGCGCGTCTGGACGCCTGCCCGGATCAGTTCCCCGTTGGGGAGAACCGCCTCGAGGCCCAGGATGTAGTCGCGGGTGGTTCCGTACTTGACGCAGGCGGGGCCTCCGGCATTGGTGGCGGCATTTCCGCCGACCGAGCAGGCGTCGTTGCTTGCCGGATCGGGGGGATAGAACAGGCCGTATTTTTGTGCCGCGTTTTTCAGATCGAGATTCCGGACCCCGGGTTCAACGACGGCAATCATGTTCCGGGGTTCAATGGCGATAATCCGGTTCATTGGGGCCAGAGACAGGACAACGCCGCCGCAGACGGGGATCGCACCGCCGGCCAGGCCTGTCCCCAGCCCCCGCGGCACGACGGGAAAGCGGCAATCGTTAGCCATCCGCAGCAGCGCCTGGATCGGGGATGCTTCCGTAGCCTCGACGACCAGCTCGG
>CAZLYF010000244.1:0-3319 GCA_964563725.1 uncultured Oscillospiraceae bacterium | reverse complement strand
GGGCACCATCATCATCGACAGCAGCAGCGAGAAGACGATCTCACGCCCGGGGAAGTTGAGCCTCGAGAAGGCGAAGGCCGCGAAGATGGTGGTGAGGGCGGTAACGCCCACGCTGCCCGCGCAGGTGATGACCGAGTTGAGGAAGTAGCGCGCGAAAGGCGCTTTCTCAAAGGCCACGGCGAAGTTTTCAAGGTTGAGCCAGTTCATTGGCGCCATGGAGGGCGGGAAGAGGCTCATCTCAGCCGAGGTCTTCAGGGCGGAAGCGAGCATCCAGTAAAAAGGGAAGACCATCACGCACATGCCGGCAGACAGCAGGATATAGCGCGCCGCGCGCGCGGTGAAAGTCCGCGTGCGCCAGGAGTGGTTGAGCGTAAGCCCGCCCGCGGAGGCGGCGGCGCCCGCAGCGGCCAGCGAAAGCGCGGCGTCCCTGCCCCAAAGCGGCACGGCGGCCAGCGACAGCAGCATCGCGGCGAGGCCGGCGGCATACAACGCCGTGCCCAGGGCACGCGCCCGCCTTTCCGCCATCGTTCCGCCCCCCGTCAACTGTATTTCCACCTGCGCTGGATGAAGCGCTGGAGCATTGTGAACGCGAAGATGAACAGGAACAGGATGATGGCTGCAGCGGCGGCGCGGCCGAGCTCCCTGTTCTCGTACATCATGTCGTAGATGTAGTAAACCACTGTGTACATGTTGAGCACCGGCCCGGGGTCCCCGTTGAACAGCACCTTGACCTCCGTGAACACCTTGAAGGCAGAGATGCTGTTGATGATCAGCACCAGGCCGATGGTAGGGGATAGGAGAGGCACGGTGATGCGGCGAAAAATGCGCAGCGCCCTGGCACCGTCCACCCGGGCCACGGTATAGAAACTCTCGTCAATGTTCTGCAGCCCCGACAGCAGCAGGATCATCGTGAAGGGCAGGGAGGACCAGATGCCGAAGATCACCAGAACCGGCATGGAATTGGATGCCTGCTGCAGCCAGTCGACCGGCCCGGCTCCGAACAGGCGGAGGATGGCGTTGAGGATGCCGAAGTTGCGGTTGAAGATCCAGCGCCACACCAGCCCGACCGCTGTTACGGAGGTCACCATCGGAAGGAAATACGCGGTCTGGAACAGCGCCGAGAAGCGCAGCTTCTGGTTGAGCAGCCAGGCGATGGCAAGCGCCAGCAGGGTGGAGGCAGGAACGGTATAGAGCACGTACAGGAAGGTGTTCATGAGGCCCTGCAGGAAGTAATTTGACGTCCCCTCGACGCCTCGGAGCACGTAGGCGTAGTTGCCCGTCCCCCAGCCCGCAAAGGAGCCCTCCAGCCTGTAGCGCTCCTGGAAGCTCATGACTACCACGCGCACCACGGGGTACAGCGTGAACAGCGCGACGCCCAGAAAGAACGGCAGCAGATAGTCCGCAGGCTCGAGGATCGCCGCCACGCGAGTCCGCCCGGCCTCGCCCAAGCGCAGCAGGACATACAGCAGGAGCGCGGACAGGGCAAAGCAGACCGCGCCCGCCGCGATGAGGGCGGCATGATAGTACATCAAGGGGTAATGCCTGGCAGTGACGGGGAAGGATACGCGCGCTCTCCCCGGCGTCATGGCGCTCACCGCCTCGGCGGTGGCTTTTGCCACCCTGGAGGCGATGCCGTCCCGCGCGGAGACGACCGCCGCGCGGACGCCGGACGCGGCAGCCTCGCCGCCCAGCCTTGCGGCCACGCCTTCCAGAAGGACCTCCACCGCCGACCAGGCGATGTCTTCATCCGCGTCCCCCGCGGCCGCCAGGACAGCGATGGTTTCCTTCAGCGTCCGCTTTTTTGAGGACAGGCCGCTGCTCACGGCTTTTTCGAACGCGGCACCTTCGCCGGCCGTGAGCGCGGCCTCCCGGACGCCCTCGGTGCTTGCGGACAGCAGCGCGTCGACGCGGACGGAGGTCCTGAGCTCCACGGCCTGCCGATAGAGTTCCTGGCGCCCGAAGATGCCTCCTATGAGGAACAGCGCGCCAAAGAGGAACAGCAGAACGGCGTGGATGATGACGCGCCGGCCGCCTGGCCGCCGCCTCTTTGGGCGGAGGGAAAACAGATCGCCCGGCGGCTGCTTGTCCCGCATCAGTAGCGCGCCCCCGTCGCCCGGTCAAAGACGAATACGCCGCGGCCGCGCAGGCCCAGGTGGACCGTATCTCCCGGTTTGAGGCCGAAATCGGAACTGATGTACGCGCGGAAAGACTGGCCCCCAAAGTTCAGAAGGGCCATTTCCTCCTTGCCCATCTGGTAGACGCTGTCCACCCGGCAGCTCATGCGGTCGGGCGCGGCTTCCTTCTCGGGCACAAAGCTCTCGGAGCGCACGGCCAGGTTGACCTCCGCGGCGTCGGGCACTCGGGCGCAGGGGGCGCACAGGAAGGAGGCGCCGCCGGCGGCGATGAAATGCCCATCTTTTGCCACACCCGGCAGATTGTTGATGGGTGGGTTCCCCAGGAAGTCCGCGACGAACTGGTTGACGGGGTCATTATAGAGCTCCTGCGGTTCGTCCTGCTGCTGGAGCACGCCATCTTTCATCAAAAGGATGAGGTCGGAGATGCTCATGGCCTCTTCCTGGTCATGGGTGACAAAGACGGTGGTGACCCGGGTCTCCTGCTGAACGCGGCGGATCTCCTCTCGCATCTCCAGGCGGAGCCGGGCATCCAGGTTGGAAAGCGGTTCGTCGAGCAGCAGAAGGCGGGGATTTTTCACCAGCGAACGGGCGATGGCGACGCGCTGCTGCTGCCCGCCGGAAAGTTCCCGGGGCTTGCGGTCAAGCAGCTTCTCGATGTGCACCAGCTCCGCCATCTGCGCGGCGCGGCGTATGCGCTCCTGATAGGGCAGCCCCTGGATCTCCAGCGGGAAGCAGATGTTGCCCAGCACCGTCATGTGCGGGTACAGGGCGTAGTTCTGGAATACCAGCCCAATCCCGCGCTGCTCCGGCGGCAGGGCGGTCACGTCTTCCCCGTCGAAAAGGATACGGCCGGCTGACACAGGGACGATGCCGGCCAGCATGTTGAGGATCGTGCTTTTTCCGCAGCCCGAAGGCCCCAGCAGGCAGGTCAGCTCTCCGTCCCGAAGCTCCGCGCTGAAATCGGCGACCGCGGTGACGTTGCCGAATTTTTTTGTCAGGTGCTCCATGTTCACGCGCATCGCGGCAGGACCTCCGTCACAGGAGAGATAGGAAAGGGGGTTGCCGGAGACCGGCAACCCCCCGGGCATCAGTTCATTCGCCCTTGAGCGCGGAGTTGGACAGCTTGACGCACTCTGTCCAGGCTTCCTCGGCGGTCATCTCGCCGCCGGCGGCCTTGATCACGG
>CAZLYF010000243.1:0-3325 GCA_964563725.1 uncultured Oscillospiraceae bacterium | reverse complement strand
AAAAGCTCCTGGACGTGCTGGAGCGCTTCTCCCGTTTCGGCCTGCCGCTGCACTTCACGGAAAACACCCTGATCTCAGGCGACCTGATGCCCAGGCACATCGTGGATCTGAACGACTGGCAGGTCAGCGACTGGCCCAGCACGCCGGAAGGCGAAGCGCGTCAGATGCGCGAGGCGGAGGAGATGTACGGCATCCTCTTCTCGTCCCCTCAAGTGGAGGCCATCACCGTGTGGGACGCGGTCGACGGCAAGTGGCTCAACGCGCCCTCGGGACTGCTGCGCCGGGACAATTCCGCAAAGCCAGCTTACACACGCCTCAAAGAACTGATCGGCGGGGAGTGGTCGACAGACGCGAAGCTGTCGACGGACGGGAACGGCAGGACGGTCCTGGAGGGCTTCCGCGGTGAATATGAGCTGTCGCTGGAAGGCAGGAAGTCCAGGGTTGCGCTGACAGAGAACATGAAGGAGGGCAGCATCGTCTTATGACAAAGCAAGCCTATAATCCCTATCTTCCTCCCTGGGAATACATCCCGGACGGCGAGCCGTATGTATTTGGCGATCGCGTTTATGTGTATGGTTCACACGACTTTTACAATGGATTCGTGTTTTGCATGGGCGACTATATGTGCTGGTCTGCGCCGGTCAATGATATAAGCGATTGGCGCTGCGAAGGCGTCATCTATCCCCGGAATGCCGACCCCCTGAACGCGGATGGCAGCATGTGCCTGTACGCGCCGGATGTGACCCGGGGGCCCGATGGGCGGTATTACCTGTATTACGTGCTGGACCATGCCAGCATCGTATCCGTGGCTGTATGTGATTCGCCGGCGGGAAGATACCGGTTCCTCGGATATGTGCATCACAGGGATGGCGCAAGATTGGGGGAGCGTTCGGGGGATGAACCGCAATTTGATCCCGGGGTTTTGACGGAGGGCGATCGCACCTGCCTGTATACCGGCATATGTAGGCGGGGGGATAAAAGCCGTCATGGGGCGATGGCGACAGTCCTGGGCCCTGACATGATGACCATTGAAGAGGGACCCGTCTTCGTGATTCCCGGCTGTGAATACTCACAGGGCACAGGGTTTGAAGGGCATGCCTATTTTGAGGCGCCATCCATCCGAAAACGCGGCGAGACCTATTATCTCGTGTATTCCTCAACGCCTATGCATGAGCTGTGCTATGCTTCAAGCAAGGATCCGCTTTCCGGCTTTCATTATGGCGGCGTCATTGTCAGCAACTGTGATCTGCATATTGATACCTACAAGCCCGCGAACAAAATCATGGCGTTTGGCGGCAACAATCATGGCAGCATCGTTGAAATCCTTAATGATTGGTACATTTTTTATCATAGGCATACAAACGGGACCTGGTTCAGCAGACAGGGCTGCATCGAACCCATCAGGTTCCTGTCAGACGGCAGCATTCCGCAAGCGGAGATCACATCCTGCGGCCCCAATGGGGGACCCTTGAGGGGCGAAGGTGAATACCCGGCGTATATCGCGTGCCACCTGTACGTGGAGGATGGCATGGAGATGTACGCTGGTTCGCCGCGGCAGCCAAGGGTCATGCAGGACGGCAGCGACCGCGATCCTGGCGACAGCTATATTGGCGACATCAGGGACGGCACGGCCATCGGGTTCAAATACTTCGACTGCCAGGGCGTGCGCGGCCTGCGGATCCGGACGCGCGCCTATATGAAAGGGGTATTTGAAATCAGGACGGCATGGGACGGTGACGCGCTCGCGAGGATACCGGTATAAAATTCCAATGTCTGGGTCGAAGGCACAGCTGATGTTCGCATTCCCGATGGCATCCACTCCATCTATTTGACCTACCGCGGAACGGGCGATCATATTCAGCTGAAATCCTTTGAGTTTCTTGTTTGAATGTCTGGATACGCATGCGGCAGGCAGATTTCATCGTGACACAAAACATCCGCAGTATCAAACCGCCGGCGTCGGGATCGCTCAGCCGCAGGGTTTGAAGGAACAACAAGACATCAAATTCCCGCAAGAAAACCGGAGAAAAATGGACAGTGCCCTCGCCTGTGGCTCGGCGGATCGCCTTTGAACCTGCCGAACGCCGGGAAGATGGCTAGATGATATCCCTCAAACCGATGGGAAACGTTATCCGCCGGAAGTTTGACATCCGCGTCGATGCGCATATACTCGTTTGTAAAGGAACGATATCGCAAAGGGGTGAACTGGCCGTGAAGAAACTGGCGGTCGTATTTCTGACAGTCTGCATGCTGGCGTCGGCTGCTTCCAACGCATATGCGGAATCCGGCGGCGACCTGATGTCCTATGGGGACGCGATCGGCTACCTCAACGGCATCTCCCTGACGGATGCGGAGGGGCTGCGGCTTGTCCGCGACAGCCTGGCGGCGGTCGGGTACCGGTACTACGCGCCGCAGTACAGGCTGGTAACCGAAGCCCTGCTGGTCTTTTCCCAGGGGGAGGAAGGCAGGTTCGCCGAGGTGGAGGCGGGCCTGGAGATGCTTACGTACAACCAGGGTTTCATTGCGGATTATCTGCAGTATGACAGCCTCGCTTTCCTGCCCTTCGAAGCCCTTCTGCAGTACGCCGCGGCGCGCAGGCTGGAAGCCGAGGGCAAAGCGCCGGAGGCGTACGAGATGTACGCCCAGGCCCAGGTGCTTGACAGCCTTGAACGCGGCGTCGCGCTGATGATGAATAGCGGGTCGCCCGACCGGGAGGCCGGCGGGGACACGAAGGAAGCGCTGCCTGCCTTCGATATGC
The DNA here is from genome assembly GCA_964563725.1 of uncultured Oscillospiraceae bacterium. GTDB lineage: Bacteria > Bacillota > Clostridia > Christensenellales > Aristaeellaceae > CAZLYF01. The sequence goes on along the minus strand of CAZLYF010000243.1, from coordinate 567 downwards.
GGGAAGCCGGGAAACTGCAGCATGTGGTGGACAACGCCGGGCTCTTTTCCGGAACGGAAACCGAAGCCCTGGAAAGCGCCCTGCGCGACGTGTATGACAGATACGGTTTTGACAGCGTGATCCTGACCGGCGCGGACTTGCAGGAGAAACCCGCGCATCTCTACGCCGCGGAGTTCTACGATGCCTTCCGTGACGTCGACAGGTATCCCGACGGGGTGATCTTCTACCTCAATGTCAACCCCGCGGTTCGCGAGTACAATGAAGCGGCAAGGGGAAAGGGAATGACGCTGCTAAGCGACCGGGGAAGCGATGAACTGGAAGGCGTGGTTGTGCCATTTCTGCGGTCGGACGACTATGCGGGCGCGATGTTCTCCTATGTCGCCTACCTGCGTAAGCTGTTGTCGGGCGCCGGACCCGCCGTGGAGAAGACGAAGGTCACCATCTGGCACACCTTCACCGAGGCCCAGGAAGCCTATCTCCTGAAGGCTGCGGCGGACTTCACCGCGTCCCGTGAAGAGGTGGCTGTCGAGGTGCTCAGCCAGCCCTACGCCGGCTTCACGGAGACGG
>CAZLYF010000242.1:0-3376 GCA_964563725.1 uncultured Oscillospiraceae bacterium | reverse complement strand
AAGTACACGAAGTATGCCGCGTGAATATGGCAAGGTTTAATCGGGGGGACAATACAACACCGAAGAATACGGCATGAACTACGTCAACGGCCCCGCCTTCTTCGTTCAGAAAAAGGCGCTAGCATGGGACAACTATCCCATGATCAAGACCATGGACGAGTACTTTGACCTGATCGAGCGCTATGTGGCCGCCAATCCGACCAACGACAAGGGCCAGAAGAACGAGGGCTTCCTCATCCTGTGCGAGAGCTGGCGCGCGTTCTGCCTGTTCAACCCTGTGCAGCACCTGATGGGCCGCCCCAACGACGGCGACGTGATCGTAGACATCGACAACAACTACAAGACCGAGGCGTACGTCATCCAGGACTACGCCAAGCACTACTATAAAAAGCTCAACGAGATGTTCCACAAGGGCCTGATTTCCCAGGACACCTTCGTCATGAACTATGACCAGTACCTGGCAAAGCTTTCCAGCGGTACGGTGGTAGGCATGTTCGACCAGGCCTGGGACTTCAACAACGCCACCGACGCGCTCAAGGCCGCCGAGATGTTCGACAGCACCTACCAGGGCCTGCCCATCATCTATACCCCGGAACAGGCCGGTAAGGAAGTTGAGGAGCATTACCTCAACGGCAACGTCATCAACGTGAACCGCGGCTTCGGCATCAGCGTCAACGCCAAGGATCCGGAGCGCCTGGTGCAGTTCATGGAAAAGATGCTCAGTGACGAATGGCAGAAGATCGTCTGGTGGGGCTTCGAAGGCGAAGACTACTACATGGAGAACGGCCGCTTCCTGCGTACCTGGGACCAGATCCAGAACGCGACCAACATGGTGTGGAGGAACGCGAACAGCTGCTACACACTGACCAACTCCATGCCCAAAAAACAGGGCGAGATGGATGACGGCAACAAGTGGGATCCGTTGGTGCAGCCAGAGTGCTACTACCTGCAGATGAACGACTATGACAAGGCGTTCCTCGCCGCGTACGGCATGCAGCGCCCGCTGGACTTCTTCAACGACCCGATCCCGCTGGCCCCCTATGGCGAGGCATGGCAGATCGACCCGACTGTGGACCAGGACGCCAACGACGCCAAAATCGCATTCCAGGATACCCAGCGCAAGCTGCTGCCGCAGCTCATCATGGGTGCGCCGGAAGAGTTTGACGCGAAATGGGGCGAGTTCGTCGCCGCCGTGGAAGCCATCCCCATCAGTGACTTTGTGGATTTCATGCAGGAATCCATCCTCAAGCTGGTGGAAAAGAACAAGTAACCCGCACGACCGCAACGGCGGGAGGCACTCCCTCCCGTCGTTGTTTTTCCAGCCCCAGCCAAGCCGAAAGTTGGCGTCAGGGGCCCCCGTTTCTGAAACCCTGATCAAGTGAGGTGCAGCCCCATGAGAAGCGCGAAAGCGGCCACCGGCACCATGTATGCGGGCGGGACGCTGATCAGGCGGAGCTCCTTTTGGAAGACACTGTGGCAACAGCGGCAGCTCGCCCTGATGAGCGTGCCGATGCTCCTCTATGTCTGCCTGTTCAATTATTTCCCGCTCTGGGGCTGGATCACCGCGTTCATGAACTACAAACCGGCGCTTCCGCTGCTTGCGAACGAGTGGATTGGTCTTGAGAACTTCCGATGGCTGTTTTCCAAGCCCGAATTCATCGGCGCCATCCGCAACACCTTCGCGATGGCCGGGATCAACCTCGTGTTCGGGTTCACGTTCCCGATCCTGCTGGCGCTGTTCCTGCGCGAGATAGGCAGCCTGCGCTTCAAGCGCACCGTGCAGACCGTCACTTACCTGCCGCATTTTTTAAGCTGGGTCATCGTGGTGGGCCTTGCCCAGACCATGCTTTCCAGCACGGGCGCCGTCAATGATCTGCTGCTCTCGCTGGGCATCGTCGGCAGACCCGTTTTCTTCCTGGGCGAGGGGCGCTATTTCTGGTGGCTGGTCGGGTTCATCCACGTGTGGAAGGAATGCGGCTGGAACTCCATCATTTACCTGGCCGCCATGACCGCGATCGACCCGGGCCTGTACGAGGCGGCCGAAATGGATGGCGCCGGCCGGTTCCGCAAGATGCTGCACATCTCGCTTCCTGGCATCCGCAGCACCTTCATGGTGCTTCTGATCATGAACATCGGCTACCTGATGGAAGCGGGCTTTGAGATCCAGTACCTGATGGGCCAGAACGTCGTGATGGACTGGTCCCAGACCATCGACATCTTCGCGCTCAAGTACGGCATCACCAAAGGCCAGTACAGCCGCGGAGTTGCCGCCGGGATCTTCAAGAGCGGCGTGGCCATCACCCTCATGCTCAGCGCGAACTTCACCGCCAGGCGCCTGGGCGAGGACACGCTGCTGTAAGAAAGGTGCGTCAATGACCAGCAATGCCCTGGCGCGCGGCAAGGGGAAGAGCCTGCGCAAACGCTCCATCTTCCCATATATCAACGGCGCCGCCATGATCCTTCTGATGTTCATTACGCTATACCCGGTGCTGAACACGGTTGCCCTCTCCTTCAACGACGGCACCGACGCGGTGCGCGGCGGGATCGGCCTGCTGCCCCGGGTGTTCAGCGTGAAGAGCTACGAGACGATCTTCGCCGACGAGATCATCTTCAACGCCTTCTTCATCACCATCGCGCGCACAGCTATCCAAACGCTGCTCAATGTCATGCTCACCTCGATGCTGGCCTTCGCGCTGAGCAGGCGGGAATACGTGCTGCGCAAGTTCATCACGACGGTCCTGGTCATCACCATGTACGTAAACGCGGGGCTGATCCCCAACTACCTGCTCATCCAGCGAACCCTGGGACTGGGCAAGAGCTTCTGGGTGTATATCATTCCCACGATGTTCTCCTGCTTCAACATGATCGTCATGCGCACCTACATCATCGGCCTGCCTGACGCGCTGGTTGAGTCCGGCCGCATCGACGGGGCAGGCGATTTTTACCTGTTCTGGCGGATCATCTTCCCGCTGATGCTGCCGGTTGCCGCGACAGTCGCGCTGTTTGTCGCGGTGGGGGCGTGGAACAGCTGGTTCGACACGCACCTGTACAACGCCGGCAAGGTGCGCCTGCACACCCTCCAATACCTGCTCAAGATGAAGCTGGCCACCACCACCAACAGCGCCAACGCGGCCATGACGACGGCGGACGCGGCATCGAGCACCACGCTCACCACCCCTGTGACCATCCGCTCGGCGATCACTGTGGTTTCCGCGGCGCCGATCATGGCCATCTACCCGTTTTTACAGCGCTATTTTGTGGTTGGCTTGAGCGTAGGCAGCATCAAGGGCTGATCAAGGAGACTGGATATGACAGACCGCTTTAAGCACCGCAAAGCCTCCGCGCCGCTTACCTTGCGCCGCCCCGATGGTTCGCC
>CAZLYF010000241.1:0-3380 GCA_964563725.1 uncultured Oscillospiraceae bacterium | reverse complement strand
ACCTTCAGGTTGTCAAGAATCATCAGCACCTTCCGGCCGGTATCCTTTGTCAGTCCCTTCATGTGCTGTTCGATCGGTTCATGGACATAGGTCTTTTTCGCGAATTCTCTGACAAGGAAAAGCCCCGTGTCGGAGGACTGGTCCCCAGGACAAAATTTGATCTTCACGATCCTGCGTGAAACTGCGCCGGCATAAGGCAGCGTTGCATGGTCCTGCGCGCGATAGCGTAGACGGCGCCGGAAGCACAGATATGACCCCCGTGTACCAAGGAAGCCGCCCCGGACAGGGCGGCTTCCAAATTCATTCTTCCGTTGGTGACGAGGCAGCTGGCAGAACTCAGGCCCCGCTATCTAGCCGCTTGCCCTCCGCTCAGTGCGCGGCGTTGTAAATGGCGTTCCACTTTTCCAGCACCATCGCCTTGTTTGGCACCAGCCAGTCCATGTCGCGGGTGACCCAGGTGATTTCGTCCGTGTCAGGCAGGTAGGGGGAGGAATAGTCTGCATTCATGTTGGTGAAACGCAGCGTCCCAAGTGCGTTGCCCAGCCTGGACTGCCCCTCGGGGCTCATCAGCAGTTCCACGACCGCCTTGGCAGCGTCCATGTTCGGCGCATTCTTCACCACCGCGCATCCGAAAGCAAACGCGGAAGCGCCTTCTTCAGGGAATACCATCCGGGTCTTGTCGCTTCCTGCCTTGTGCAGCGTCGCGGCCCCATCCTCATATGTCAGGCCTACCACATACTCCCCGGCGTCCACGCTCTTGAAGGCCACGGATGAGGAGGTGGAGATCACTACGCCGTTATTCAGGAAGGCTTTGACATAGTCCCAGGTAGCATCGCTGCCATAGCCGAACACAGCCAGGATATTGCACAGGTTGTTCCACGCAGAGGAGGAAGAGTTCGGGTCAGGCATCACGATGCGGCCCTTCAGCGCGGGATTAAGCAGGTCCTGGTAGCCTTTTATCTGGATTCCCAATTCCTCTTCCAGCTGCTTGTTCACGCAGAACACGATGGTGGATAGGTGGTCGAAGTTGTAGAAGCCGTTGTTGGAGCGATAGTCGGGATAGATCTGCTCCTCATACTGGGTCAGCCAGTGCTCGAACAGATCGGCGTGGGTCTGGCCATCGCCGTTATTAAGGCCGCCCCACATCATATCGGCAATGGGGTTGGCGCTTTCTGCGCGCAGGCGCGCAGTGAGTTCCCCGGCTGAACCATTGACGATGTCCACCGTCAAGTCAGGGAATTCTTCAGCGATCAGGTCCAGCAGGTTGTTCAGGTCATTGTCGGTCATACTGGAGTAGAGCACCAGGTCGCCCTTGATCTGCGGCTTCTCCGCCATGACAGTGCCCAGGGTCAGCATGAGGATGAGTACAAGGATGAGTGACAGGACTTTTTTCATGGTTCCCTCCCTTTATTAAGCTGTAGTCAAAGCTGGACGTCCTCCGCCTTGCTCAACAGCAGATAGACCAGCAAAGTGATTACCGTCAGCGCTGTCAGGATGGCTGAAAACGCTGCGGCCAGACCGTAGTTTCCCCTGGAGATGGCAACATAGGCCGACATGGTGAGGGTAATGGTGCGGTTGTTGTACAGGATGATGGCGCTGGACAATTCCGTGACGATGGCGACCCAACTGAGTACCGCGCCGGCGAGGATACCATTTGCCATCATCGGGACAGTAACCTTGATGAAGGTCTTCAGCTTGGAAGAACCCAGGCTGATGGAAGCTTCCTCGATGCTCATGGGGATCTGCATTAGCGTCGCCACTGCGGAGCGTGTAGTGTAGGGCAGGCGCCGGATGACCAGGGAAAGGACCATGATGGCTGCTGTGCCGGTCAGAACCAGCGGTTTCTGGTTGAAGCTGATGACCAGCGCGATGCCGATGACCGACCCCGGCAGGATGTATGGCAGCATCGACATGGTGTCAATGCTCGCGTTGAGGGGACTTGGGCGCCTGACCGCCAGGTAGGCGATGAGCACCGCGAAGACGATGATGAGGGCGAGCGACCCCAGGCCGATGACGAAGGTGTTGGTGATCGACCGGGACAGAAGCCGCTTGCCCGCCATTTCAAAGTTGGCCAAGGAGAAGCCGGGCAGGAACACCGCCTGGTTGGAATTCCGGAATGAGAGGTAGACGATATAGACCTGCGGGAGGAAAGCGACTGCCGTCACCGTGTAGCAGTACAGGTGCATCAGGAATCCGCCGATGCCCTTTGGCTCCTTTTTCTGGATGGGGTGCATTGCGCTGATGGGGAATTTAAACCTCCCTGTGATCCATCGGGTGAAGAAGAACACGGCAGCCGTAACGAAAATAGCAATGACGCTGATGGCGGCCGCGAAATTGTGGTTCGTCCCATGCTCGCCTAAGTACTGGTTGTAGATCTCCACCGGGAAGGTCCGGTACCCCTCACCGATGAGCAGCGGGGTACCGAAATCCGCGAAAGCCCGCATGAATACCAGCAGCGAGGCGGCCAGGATGGTCGGCATCGTCAGCACCAAGAGAATCTTGACGAAACGCTTTACCCCGGTAAACCCCAGGTTAGCCGAAGCCTCCATCAGCGACTGGTCGATGTTCCGGAATGCGCCGTTCATATAGAGGAACACAAGTGGGAATAGTTTGAGGGACTGGACGATGAGGATACCACCAAAACCGTAGATGCTGCCAATGCGGATGCCCAGAGCGTCCCGGAGGAACACGGTGATGTCACCGGAGCGGCCCAGGAGCATGATCCAGGCATAGGCCCCGATGAACGGGGCGGACATGCAGCACAAGACGCTGACCACGAAGAGGGCCTTGGCGCCGCGGAGCCGGTAAAAGGAATAGAAGTAGGAAAAAGGGATTCCGATGAGCAGCGATAATGCCATAACAGACAGCGAAACGGCGAAACTGTTGAAGATGGTACGGAAATAATAGGGCTGCGAGAAAAATTTCGAGAACTCACGCAGGGTGAACCCGCCCTCCGGCGCTATGACCGCCTCGCGCAGGATCTGGAAGAGGGGGTAGACGAGGAATACCAGGAACATCGCGATGAGCAGGAAGGTGAACAGGGTCCAGACTTCCAGTCTTGACGCTTTTTTCATTGTTGTTCTCCCGGCGCTTCATCCACCCGGTCGTTGCGAATACCAGCCATCAGGCTTTCTCCGCTTTGCCGTTCGAACACATTCACCTTTGCGGTGTTCACACTCAGACTCACCTTGTCCCCGGCGCCGAGGGATGTCCCGATGCTGGACTCCTGGATGGATTCCACCTCCCGGCCATCCGAGAGTGTAAGGAAATAATGAGTGTTCAGGCCCAGGAACACACAATCCCTTACCGTGGCATGGATGCCGCCCGGATCCCGGGTAAAGAGGAATTCCTCCGGCCTGATGGAGATCAGCGTCTCGCCA
>CAZLYF010000240.1:0-3402 GCA_964563725.1 uncultured Oscillospiraceae bacterium | reverse complement strand
GACGTGGAGGGCGTCGCAGAAAAGTTGATGAAGCTGGACTATATCCGCGATGAGCTCCGGCAGCGCTGAACAAGCGGCCCGCGGCATCACCGCGGGGCGCAGGAAGAGGGTGCTGGTCGTCAGCCAGCACTACTGGCCGGAGCATTTCAGGGTGACGGACATCGCGGAAGGCCTCGCCGCCCTCGGGATCGACGTGGACGTGCTGTGCGGGCTCCCCAATTATCCCGACGGGGTCCTGTACAAGGGGTACGGGTACTTCCGGCCCAGGAAGCAGCAGCGCAATGGCGTCACCGTCTACAGGGCGGGGGAAGTGCCGCGCAGGGGGAATTCCAACCTGAAGATCTTCCTGAATTACGTGTCTTTTCCCGTCACGGCCCTCCTGAAACTCCCGCGCCTGCTGGGGCGCAGGCACGACGCGGTCTTTTGCTTCCAGACGAGCCCCGTGCTGATGGCGCTGCCGGCTATCGTCCACGCGAAACTCCGCCGCGTCCCGCTGTCGATGTACGTCCTGGACCTGTGGCCGGAGAACCTGTATACGGTGCTCCGGGTGAAAAGCGCGTTCTGGCGGCGGGTCGCCTTCTCCGTCAGCCGCTGGCATTACAGGAAGGCGGACCGCCTGATCGGGATGAGCGCGCCGCTTGGGGACCGCCTCAGGGAGATAGCCGGGAAGGACGGCCCGGAGGTGTTCTGCGTCCCGCACTACTGCGAGGGGTTTTACGAAAACCAAGCCCGCGACGAGGCGCTCGACGCGCGCTTCGCGGGGACCTTCAACGTGGTCGTTGCCGGCAACATCAGCCCCGCGCAGGGGCTGGAGATCCTCGTCCCGGCTGCGCAGAAGGTGCTCAGGGAGGGGGTCGGGGACGTCCGATTCGTCATCGTCGGGGACGGGATGAGCCGCGGGCGCCTGCAGGCGGCGGTGTCGGAAGCCGGGCTTGAAAAGTGGTTCTCCTTCGAGGGGCAGAAACTCCCCGAAGAGGTACCGGCCTACCAGGCCATGGCGGACGTGCTGCTGGCCGCGCAGGTCCGCTGCGAGGACTTCGGGCTGACCGTGCCCGGCAAGGTGACCTCCTACATCGCGGCGGGGAAGCCGATCCTGGCAAGCATGGACGGCGCGGGCGCCGCGCTGATCAATGAAGCCGGCTGCGGCCTCACCTCCCAGACCGGGGACGCTTCGGCGCTGGCGGACAACCTGATCAGGCTCTACCGCATGGCGCCGGAGGAACGCGCCCGCTATGGGGAGAACGCCCTTGACTATCACCGGCGGTACCTGAAGCGCGAACTGCTCCTCAGGAAGTTCGCGGAGATCATCCTGAAGGAAGACCGCGCGCGCTGAGCGCGGTCCCTTCGCCCGCCGGCCGGCAGGCGGGCAAAGAAAGAAAGGGGAAAATCGGTGAACAGGCTTCGGCTGATGACCATCGTCGGGACGCGTCCCGAAATCATCCGGCTTTCGGAAATCATCCGCAAGTGCGACCTGTATTTTGACCAGACCCTCGTCCACACGGGCCAGAACTACGATTACGAGCTCAACGGGGTCTTTTTCGAGGACCTTGGCCTGAGGGCGCCGGACCTGTACCTCGACGCGGCCGGGGCGGACCTGGGCGAGACCATCGGCGCCATCATCGCCAGATCCTACCGCGTGCTGGCGGAAAGGATGCCCGACGCGCTGCTGATCCTGGGCGACACCAACTCCTGCCTGTCCGCCATCGCCGCCAAGCGCCTGCACATCCCCATCTTTCACCTGGAGGCCGGGAACCGCTGCTTTGACGAATGCCTGCCGGAGGAAACCAACCGGCGCATCGTGGACACCATCGCCGACGTCAACTGCTGCTACAGCGAGCACGCCCGGCGCTACCTCAACGCGGAGAGCAAGCCCAGGGAGAGGACCTACGTCGTCGGCTCCCCCATGCCCGAGGTGCTGTCCGCGAACCTTCCTAAAATCGAGGCCAGCGGGGTCCTCGCGAAGCTCGGGCTCCGCAGGGGGGGTTACCTCCTCCTCTCCGCGCACCGGGAGGAAAACATCGACGACGAACGGAACTTTTTCAGCCTCATGGAAGCGGTGAACGCCCTGGCGGAGGCCTACGGCGTCCCGGTCGTCTACAGCACGCACCCCCGCTCCGCGAAGATGATCGAAAAGCGGGGCTTCGCCTTCCACAAAAACGTCAGGAACCTCAAGCCCTTCTCCTTCAGCGACTATAACCGCCTGCAGATCGACGCGCGCTGCGTAGTGTCCGACAGCGGCACGCTGCCGGAGGAGAGCGCCTGGTTCGCCGCCCGCGGCAGGCCCTTCCCGGCCGTCTGCGTCCGCACGTCCACGGAAAGGCCCGAGGCGATGGAGAAGGGCCATTTCATCCTGGCCGGCATCACCACCCGCCAGGTGCTCCAGGCGGTGGAGGCGGCGGTGCGGGCGCAGGAAAGGGAGGACTTCGGGTCGCCCGTCCCCGACTACGCGGACGAGAACGTCAGCCTGAAGGTGGTCAAGCTGATCCAGAGCTACACAGGCATCGTGGACAGGATGGTCTGGAGAAAAACCTGACGCCGGTCCCGCCCGCAGGCGGCCGGAGGACCGGACGAGGCGAGAAAGGACAGCGCAATGATCAATATCGTCGTGCCCATGGCGGGGAGGGGGAAACGCTTCCTCGACGCCGGCTATGCCCTGCCCAAGCCGCTCATCGAGATCCACGGGCGGCCCATGATCGAGTATGTGATCCGGAACGTCACCCCGGCGGCGGATCACCGCTTCATCTTCCTGTGCCTGCAGGAGCATATCGAGCGCTTTGCCATGGACGAGAGGCTGCGGGCCCTCGCGCCCGGCTGCCTGGTGGTCCCGGTGGACCGCGTCACGCAGGGGGCCGCGTGCACGGTGCTGCTCGCGGAAGAGCACATCGACAGCGATGGGCGGCTGATGATCGCCAATTCCGACCAGTACGTGGACTATGACGTCAACAAGTACCTGGATCGGGAAACCGGCGCCGACGGACTCATCATGACCATGACCTCCACGGTGCCCAACTGTTCCTTCATCAGGTATGACCGGGACGGCCTCGTCACGATGGTCCGGGAGAAGGAAGTGATCTCAGACGAGGCGACGGTGGGAATCTACAATTTTGCCCGCGGGAGCGACTACGTGCGCTTCGCGCGGGAGATGATCTCAAGGGACATGCGGGTCAACAACGAATTCTACGTGGCCCCCGTGTACAACCTGCTCATCGGGGCGGGGAAAAAAATCGCTTTCTGCAACGTGGGCAGCCAGGACGGCGGCATGTACGGGCTGGGCATCCCCGCCGAGGTGGAGAAATTCGCCGCCCTTCCGCTGTCGCGAAGGGTGTTCGGGCCCGGGGCCTAGGCCGCGGGACGCGCCGCGAAGTCCGGTCGGGGGCGGTACAGGCAAGGGAAGCGAACGCA
>CAZLYF010000239.1:0-3590 GCA_964563725.1 uncultured Oscillospiraceae bacterium | reverse complement strand
ACAGGTCAAGCGCTGCGTGAACTGCGGCGAGGTCCTGGACAGCCGCACCATTCCCAAGCTGTCCCCCTCGCAGACGGCTGTGCCCTGGACGCCGGAACCCTACGCGACGCCTGTGCCCTATGCGACCCCCGAACCTGACGCCATCGACATCTCCGGCATGAACGCCGCCGGGGCGGGGACCAACCGCGTCCTCAACAGCTCCTTCGACAAGGGGATCGCCAACTGGATCTTCAGCTGGGACATGATCCGCTCAGCGCAGCTGGACGGGCACGCCGCGGCGCACCTGACAGCCCGTGCGACCAATGCGGATGTCTCGCAGATGATCGCCGACATCCTCCCCTCCACGAGGTATACCCTGTCCTTCTACATCCTGGGCAACGGCACGCTGGACCTGCGTTTCGTCGAGCAGCGGAGCCTGGGCCTTGGCACCGCAGTGCCCGCCAGCCATGAGTTCTCGGTGCCCATCGCCACCTCCGGCGGCTTCAAGCGCTATTTCCTCAGTTTCGACACGCAGCCCGACTGCAGCCAGGGCATCCTGTCCTTCACGGGAAGGGCCGGTTCCTCCTTCCTGCTGGGCAAGATCCAGCTGGAGCCCGGCGACCATACCACGCCCTGGACCGTCTCCCCGAAGGACGCGCTGTACTGAACGCCTTCGCTTTCCCCGCAGGCCCCGCGCGCGGGGCCTGTCTTATTGTGATCTTGTTGCGATCGGCCCTCGCCCATGACGCCGCCGCTTGCGCCCGATCATCCCGGCAGATATAATCGCAGGAGGAAAAGACCGCCGCATGAGGGCGATTCTGCTTTGTGAAAGAGGTGTCAGCATGTCGGAAATCATCGAAAAACTGTCGCTGGCCGGGCTGGTCCCGGTCATCAAGGTGGAGGACGCCCAGGACGCGGTGCCATTGTGCAGGGCGCTCTCGGACGGCGGACTTCCGGTCGCGGAGATCACATTCCGTTCCGAGGCCGCCGAGGAGTCCATCCGTCGCGTGCACGCGGAGCTACCCGAGGTGATCCTTGGCGCCGGCACGGTGCTGAGCGTCGAGCAGGTCAGACGCGCGGTGGCGGCGGGCGCGAGCTACATCGTCTCCCCCGGCACCAACCCCGCCGTCGTATCCCATTGCGTCCAAAACGGCATCCCGGTCGTCCCCGGCTGCGCCACGCCCAGCGACATCGAAGCCGCGCTCGCCCTGGGAGTCAGCACCGTCAAGTTCTTCCCCGCCGAGGCGATGGGCGGCCTGAAGGCCGTCAAGGCCCTGAGCGCGCCCTACGGCGCGGTCCGTTTCCTGCCCACCGGCGGCGTGAACGAGGGCAACCTCTGCGAGTACCTGGGCTTCCCGAAGGTCGTCGCCTGCGGCGGAAGCTGGATGGCGCCGGCTGACGCGGTGGCCGCCAGGGACTGGGAACGCATCCGCCAGCTCACGCGCGACGCGGTTTCGCTGGTGCTGGGCCTTCAGCTCAGGCATGTTGGCATCAATAGCGGCAGTCCCGAACAGGCCGCGAAGGACGCCAAACAGCTCTGCGCCCTGCTGGGCTGGCCCGAGAAGGATGGCCAGTCCTCGGTGTTCGCGGGGGACGGATTCGAGCTGATGAAGAAGCCCTTCCGGGGCGCGCACGGGCATATCGCCGTCGCCTGCAACAGCATCGCCCGCGCACGCTGGCACCTTGAGCGGCGCGGCTTCGCCTTCGACGCAGAAAGCCTGGCGCTCAAAAACGGCAAGCCTGTCGCGATCTACTTAAGGGACGAGATCGCCGGCTTCGCGCTGCACCTTTTGCAGAAATAAGGAGGGACCCGCGATGAAGGTCGTCGCCTTCGGAGAAGTCATGCTGCGCCTCAAAAGCCCGGGTTACGAGCGCCTGCTGCAGTCGCCCGCGCTGGAAGCCACCTTTGGCGGAGGCGAAGCCAACGTCTGCGTCTCGCTCGCCAACTACGGCATGGAAGCGGCCTACGTGACCGTGCTCCCGGACCATGATGTCAGCGCGGCCTTCCTCCGGCAGCTGCGCGGCTTTGGCGTGGATGTCAGCGGCGTCGTGTTCAAGCCCGGCCGCCTCGGGGTCTATTACGTGGAGACCGGCTCCTCGCAGCGCCCCGGCAAGGTGATCTATGACCGCGCGGGATCCTCGGTCAGCCTCGCCAAACCCGGCGACATCGACTGGAAAAAGGTCTTTGCCGGCGCGGGCTGGTTCCATATCACGGGCATCTCCCCCGCCATCAGCCAAAGCGCCGCGGACCTGAGCCTGGAGGCCGTGACAACGGCCAAAGAACTCGGCCTGCACGTGAGCTGCGACCTCAATTACCGCAAGAACCTCTGGAAATACGGCAAGCGCGCCGACGAGGTGATGCCCTCACTGGTACGATACGTAGACACGGTGATCGCCAACGAGGAGGACTTCCAGCAGGCCCTGGGCCTGCTGGCCGGGGACGCCGAAGAGACGGATGGCGGCGGTCTGGACCTGAGGCAGTATGAAGCCATCGCGGCCCTGGCCATGCGCGGCTACCCCAACCTGCAGCGCGTCGCCATCACGCTGCGCGAAAGCAGAAACGCCAACCAGAACGACTGGAGCGCCTGCCTGTACAACGGCAAGGAGTTTTTCGTGTCCCGCAAGTACCAGATCACCGACATCGTCGACCGCGTCGGCGGCGGGGACAGCTTCGGCGGCGGCCTGATCTGGGGCCTTCATCATTACGGGGACGAAAAGACGGCGCTGGAGTTCGCCGTGGCGGCCAGCTGCCTCAAGCACAGCATCCCCGGGGACTTCAACCGGGTGTCCGTGCAGGAAGTCGAGGGCCTCATGAAGGGGAGCGGCAGCGGGCGCGTGCAGCGCTGAGGGTCCCGGCCGGGGATGAAGAGAGCTGGGGGCGTCGCGCCCCCGGCTTTTTTGTCTCTTCGCGCGCCTAGCGGCCTTCCGGCCAGCCGATCTCCTCCCTGGGCCGGAAACCGAGCCTTTGCTCCCGGGCATAGCGGTGGGCAGCTGAGCCTTCCCGGGCCGTGAGCGTCAAGGTGGGCGAGCAGTCTTCAAACGCGCCTTCGCCGATGAGGGAGAGGCTGTCCGGAAGGGAAACCTGCAGAAGCCCCGCGCACCCGGAAAAGGCGCCGGCCCCAAGGGAAGCGGCCCCCTCCGGGAGAGTGATGCTCTGGAGGCTTTGGCAGAAGTAGAACGCGTAGTCCCCGATTTCCCGTACGCCGCGGTGGAACGCCGCGTGCGCGAGCAGGCCGCATTCGGCGAAGGCGCTGGCGCCGACAGTCCCTACGCTGCCGGGGATGGAGATACAGCGGAGGTTCTCGCAGAGGCGGAAGGCGTAGTCCCCGACAGCAGTCAGGCTGTCGGGCAGGGTGACGTATTGGAGGCTTCCGCAGAAGTAGAAGGCGCTGTCGCCGATGGACTCCGTCCCTTCCGGGACCGCATAGAAGGTCCTTTCCGAACCGCAGGGGTACGCGACCAGGCGTCTCTCCTCCCTGTCAAAGAGCACGCCGCCGACCGCCGCGAAGCGCCCCTGCCCGGGGGATACGCTGATCTCCACGAGCCTGTAGCATCCGGTGAAGGGATTGCCCTCGATGTGCTCGATCCCGTCTTTGAGGGCGGCGGAGACG
>CAZLYF010000238.1:0-3656 GCA_964563725.1 uncultured Oscillospiraceae bacterium | reverse complement strand
AGTTTTCCGCGGGCAGATCCTCTCGGACAGCCGGACCGGACAGGCGCAGGCGGCCGGCCAGGAGGCTGCCCAGGATGACCAGCGCGGCCAGGAAGGAACACAGCGCGAAGGTGAGGGGGAGGCTCCTGATGAAGGAGCCGATCAGCAACGGAAAGAGGAAATTCCCGGCCGTGGAGAAAAGCATCATCACCCCACAGGCTGCTCCGGTCCGCCGGGGGAAGACCTTGGCGGCCAGCACGAAGAGCATCGGCCAGACGGGGCCGCAGCCAAAGCCGTACAGGAAGACCCCCGCCGCTTTCAGGGCCGTCGTCCGCGCCGTCAAAAGCAGGACGACGCCGATGAGGACGCACACCGTGAAGACCCGGATGGAAATGAGCTCCCGGCCGCTCAAAAACGTGCCGATGAGGCGGCAGACGATCATGGAAGCCCAGAACAGCGAGATCATGGACGCGGACAAGGCTTCCGTTTCCCCGGCCTCGAGGAAAAACTGCTTGATGTAGGGCGGGGCGACGGACTCGTATCCCAGGTAAAGGAAGACCATCAGGGCATAGAGCACGAATTCCCGGTTCCTGAGCACGGTGAACAGGTTTCGCGGCACACTGACGCGCTCCTTGGGCCACGCGGCATGCTCCCCCGCGGTTTTCAGGATGAGGAGCAGGACCAGCAGGAACATCGCGCCGCAGATCAGGAAGATCTCCCGAAACGACCGGCCGGCGCTCAGGTAGGCGACGGCCGCGAGCGGGGCGCCGATGGCTCCCAGGCAGAACCCCACCTGTGAGATGTTCATCCATCGCGAGGTGTCCTGCGGGTTTTCATCGGTCAGCAGGGCGCTGCTCATCGCCTCGGAGGGGCCGAATCCCACGCCCATCAGAAAGAGGCCCGCGAAGGTGGCCGGCCCGGCCGGGATGGACAGCAGCGCCGTGCCGCAGAGGATCAGCAGGAGTGCCGCGATGATCACGCGGCGCTTGCCGATCACGTCGGCCAGCGCGCTCGACAGGAGCACGCTGGTGAGGCTTCCCAGCGCGTAGACGGCGATGTACAGGCCTGCCCTCGTGGCCGGCTGGCCGAAAAACAGCGCGATGCGGTCCACGACGGTATAGAAGGAAGTGGCCAGGACCCCCAGCAGCGTGATCAGGAGGGAAAACAGGAGGTTCTGGGCGATGCGGCTGCGCATGGCGCTCCTCTTTCATGCCTCTGCCGCGGACAGGTCCGCGGCAGAGGCGGTTTTTCCGGCGCCGGCGGGCTGCGCCGGCCGGCCTATCCGCACCACTGCGGGATGAAATCCGTCAGCGTGTCCATGCAGGCGTCGAGGCTGCCAAGGTCCACCCACTCGTCCGGCGCGTGCAGGCGGCCTCCGCACGGGCCGAAGATCACCGCCGGCATCCGCCCGACCTCCGTCAGGGCAAAGAGGTCGCAGGAGAACAGCGCCCCGCAGACCTTCGCCAGGTCCGTATGCCGCGCGGCGCGGGCGGCGAGCATTCCGACCGCCGGGTGGGCGGGATCGGTCGAACCCGGACGGCAATAATGATATTTCAGCTTCAGGCCGATTTTCTCCGGATCGGGCGCGCGCTGGCTGATGAAAGCGGCGAGCTCGGCCTCCGCGTCCCTGGCGCGCTCCCCCGGATAGGTCTGCACCACGATTTCCGCCCAGGCGTCGATGGGCAGCGAGAGCTGCCCGCTTTCGGTGGCCTCTCCCGCTTTCATCTTCGTCACGATCACCTGCAGCTCCTGCGGGGAGTCCCGCCACAGGGGCGGGCGCGGATGCCTGGCCGCGCGCTGCTTTTCAAACTCAGGCATCAGGCGCACGAGCGCGGCGATGTCGTACGCCGGGTTGCGGATCTCCTCTCCGGTATAGGGCAGGCCCGCCGTCCCCTTGGCGGAGACGACGAAGATCAGCCCTCCCAGGCAGGCCGGACAGACGGTCAGGCCGGAGGGCTCCAGCACGATGCCGAAATCCGCGCCGTATCCCTTCAGGCGGCAGGCGAGGGTGCCGTTGACGCCCGCGTACTCCTCATCCACGACGCTCTCCAGGAGGATGTCTCCCTTCGGGCGGTACCCGCTCTCCTTCAGCGCCTTCACGGCGACTGCCGCGCAGCACAGCCCGCCCTTCATGTCGGCGGCGCCGCGCCCGTAGAGCCTGCCGTCCCGCATGAGGGGGACGAAGGGCTCCGTGACGGACCAGGGGAGGGGTTCCTTCGGGGCGACGTCCATGTGTCCCGTCAGCAGCAGGGAGCGCCCGCCGCCCGTACCCTTCCAGACCGCGACGATGTTGTTGCGCCCTGTGAAGTCCCTGGGCAGGAACTCCGGGTGCCCAGGGTACTCAGGCAGGTCGGCGGGCGAGAATTCGTCCACCTCCAGGCCCATCCCCAGGCAGTAGGCCTTGAAGAAGCGCTGGCCCTCGGCTTCAAAGCCGCGGGGAGGAACGTTTTCTGTCGGGATGCTCACCAGGTCGCAGAGCAGGTCCTTAAGCTGCTGGCGATAGTCTTCGGCGCCCACTTCGCTCACGGCTCCCTTCAGCATTCGATGACGATGGGCTCGCGGCGCCAGGAGCTCAGCTCTTCCGCCCCGGAATCGGTGATCAGGACGCAGTCCTCGACGCGCACGCCGCGTTCATTGTCGGCGATCCAGATGTCCACGTTGAGCACCATGCCGGGCTCGAAAGCCCTGCCGCTGCGGTTGTCCACCCAGGGCTCCTCGCATTCCTGCAGCCCTGTCGAGTGTGCCGGGCCATAGAGGGTCAGCCCGCGCAGGCCGTGCCTGTCCAGGCGGCTTTGGAACGCGTCGTATACCCTGGCGAAGGGGACGCCCGGCTTCATGCCTTCGATCGTCTCCCCGACGCAGGCGCAGGCGACGCGGATCATCTCCATGTGCCGCGGCGGGAGCTCGCCCAACACCAGCGCCCGGCACATGTTGCCGCAGTAGCCGTTGTATTTCGCGCCCAGCGACAGCTGCACCATGTCGCCCCGCTGAATCTCCCGGTCGGTCGATTTGCACAGGCTCTGGTAGGTCGAAGGCCCCGACGTCACCCAGCAGGGGTAGCTCGTGCCCTCCGCTCCCATACGGAACGCGGCCCCCGTCCACAGCGCCTGGATCTCCCATTCCCGCATGCCGGGCTTCACGGCAGCCACCGTTTCCTTCAGCGCCTCCTCCGTGATCCGGGACGCCTCGCGCAGGAGGCGGATCTCGTCGGCGCTCTTGACCGCGCGCAGGCCCATGATCAGGCCTTCCGCGGGGACGATCTGCGCGCCGTGAGCGCCTTTGACGAGGTCTTCGTGGATCACGTGGGGCAGGGTGTTGACGTTGGCGATGCCGATGCGGCGGATCGGGAGGGACTTCCTCATTTCGTCGAGCAGCTGCGTGAAGCTTGTCGCGTCGGCGGGCTTGTCCCATTCGGGCGCGCTGGTCTCCACGTACAGCGGATGGATCCGCACGTCGTCGATCTGCGCGAACTGTCTTGCGAAATCGTAGCTTTCCGGCCCGCCCGTCAGCAGGACCGACTTGCCTTCGGCCGGGACGATCACGCCGACAAAATCGAACACCGCCCAGAAATTGGTCAGGTAGCGGACGGTTGCGGACTCGCAGCCGCAGGCGTGGCTGACCAGCAGGTCGAGGCCCTTTTTGCGCATGGCCTCCTGGACCGCCCTGACGCGGGCGTC
>CAZLYF010000237.1:0-3673 GCA_964563725.1 uncultured Oscillospiraceae bacterium | reverse complement strand
CCCCACAGAAATCACGACCTTCCGCGCGGACGGAAACTACTCGGACGGCAGGCATCCGGATTCGGTGGTCTTCACGAAGAGCCTTCGCGAGGATCTTTTGCGCCGTGACTTCACTATCAACGCGATGGCCTGGCATCCCGACAAAGGCCTGATCGACTATGCCGGAGGAGCGAGGGACTGCCTGAGAAGAACCGTCGTCGCGGTGGGCGATCCCTTTGAGCGCCTGTCCCAGGATGCGTTGAGGATCCTCAGGGCACTGCGCTTCTCGTCGGTGCTCGGGTTCGCCGTCAGCGATGATCTGGCCGGCGCCATGAATGCCCTTTCCGCAAAGCTCCGCAGCGTCAGCCGGGAAAGGATCGCCGGTGAACTGAACCTCCTGCTCGCCGGCGCGCGCGCGGGCGATGCGATGAGGGCCTGCCCGCGCGCGGTGATTGAAGCGGTCCCCGAACTTGGGCCCCTGTATCAGCGCCCGCCGGCGCCCGCCGCGGAGGCGCAGGGCCTCCCGTCTTGCCGGGGGCTTTGGGACCACACGCTGAGGGTCGTTTCCGGCACGTCTGCGCAGCTCGACGTCCGCTGGGCGGCTCTGCTGCACGAAACCGGAAAGGGACAGGCCTTTCCCGGAACGCCCGGCAGCCCGGCGCACGGCAGGGGCTCCCTGTCGGCAAGCGCAGGGCTGGCAGCCGGCTGCCTGCGGCGCCTGCGCCAGCCCAAGGCCCTGACAGACTCGGTCGTCAGGCTGATCGCCCATCTTGAAGAGGAGATCAGCGAGAAAAACCTCCGTCTGTGGCTGTCCCGCCTCAGCCTGCCCTTTCTGCGCAAGCTGCTGGAGCTCAGGCGCGCGGACCTCGCCGCAGACAATCCGGGGGACGCTTCCTGCGCGGAGGCTGTCGATAGGCTCCTGCTCGCGGCGGAAGAAATGACGGGGAGCGGCTGCTGTCTTTCGCTGAAGGATCTGGCTGTAAACGGCCGGCTTCTCCTCAGCCATGGCTTTTCCCCAGACGCCTTCCTTGGCGAAACGCTCAGGGATCTGCTTGCGCTGGTGCTTGAAGGGCGGGCCCGTAACGAGGAGGCTGCCCTGCTCTCCATCGCTGCGCAACGCCTCGCGGAGCGAGGTCAGGACCCCGGGGCGGGCGGCGATCCCCGGACGCCGGAGACATAAAGCCCCGCAGGCCGGGCCTGCGGGGCTGTGCCGGACGGGTATGTTCAGGCTTCGGGGACAAGAAGCCCGAGGTTGCCGTCCTTGCGCAGATACAGCACCTGCGTCTGTTCGGTTTCGCTGTCCACAAACACGAAGAAGCTGTGCCCCAGCAGTTCCATCTGCAGGGCCGCGTCATCCAGATGCATCGGGCGCACCGTATACGTCTTGTTACGGACGACCTTCCTTTCCTCCATCTCGCCTGCGCTGATATCCTCGATGAACTCCGGCGCCTCCGATGCCGACAGGTCGTCCCGAAGCCGCTTGTCCAGCTTCGTGCGGTGGCGAAGGATCTGTTTTTCCAGCTTGGCCAGCGCCCTGTCGATGCTCATGAAGAGATTATCCTCGCTCGAGGCTTCCGCCCGCAGCGTTATTCCATCCATCGGCACGGTGATTTCAACGATGCGCTGGTTTCGCTCGCGCCTCATCCTGACATACATCTCCGTGCCGGGCCTCAGATACCGGCTCATCGTCGCAGTCTTCCTGAGCACCCTGTTGCTGATGCCTGGCGTGACGACCATGTCCTTGGCGGTAATCGTTGTTTTCATCTGACGGCTCCTTTCAATACCGGAAAATCAGCCTCATCCGGGGGCTTGTATAGCTATTTCGACATCCACGGACCTTTTCCTGCCGGGCGGCGAGATATGCCCGATATATGCCCCGCGGCGCCCCGGGCTTCGCTTTCTTCGCGCGCCGGAGCGCGGCATGATATAATGAAGTTGCTGCGGCTCCTGATCGCTCCCTGCCTTGTCAGGCGCCGCGCGGAGGAGGTCCCGCTTGAAAACGTCGCGTCCGCTGCGGCGTCCGCCGTTTGTTACCGCAAGGCAGGCTGTCCTCATCACGGCAGGCTGCCTTGTGGGCGCCCTTTCCTATCCACTGTTTCTTGTCCCCAACGGTATCGCGCCGGGCGGGGTCACGGGCATCGCGACCATTCTGCATCGCCTGTTCGGCCTGCCGGTGGGCGTGACGAGCCTCGTTCTCAACATCCCGCTGTTCATCGCCGGATTCCGCCGCATGGGACCCTCTTTTCTGCTGAGGACCGCGGCGGCGACGACCGCTTTTTCCCTGCTGATCGATCTGTTCAGGGTAGGCCCCGTGACCGACGATCCCATGATGTCCTCGCTCTTTGGGGGCGTGCTGCTGGGGATCGGGCTGGCGCTCATCCTCAAAGGCGGAGCGACCTCCGGCGGAACGGACCTTCTGGCCCGCGTTGTCCATCAGCATGTGCCGGCCATCTCTGTGGGAGCTTTTCTCTTCGCTTTCGACTGCTTCGTCATCCTTGCGGCCGGATTCACGATGAGCGCAGAGCACGCCATGTATTCCATGGTTTGCGTTTACGTCACCTCGCGGGTGCTCGACCTGGTCCTTGCCGGCATCGGGACTGACAAGGCCTGCAGCATCATCACGGCAAGGGGCGCAGGGATCAGGGAGCGCCTCATCAGGGAAGCCGCGCGCGGCGTGACGGTCCTGCAGGCGACGGGGGCATACAGCGGACAGGGGGTGGAGATGCTCGTCTGCGTGGTGGGCAGGCTGGAAATCACGCTGGTGAAGAAGATCATCCGCGAGGAAGATCCGGCGGCCTTCATGTTCATCACCGACACGCATGAAACGCTGGGCGAAGGCTTCCGCGACCTCAATTCCGACGAGATCTGATTGGCCGCCTGCGGCCGGGGAGAAAATGATGTACCAGTCCTTGTATCGCGTCTGGAGACCCAGGACCTTCGCGGAGATGGCGGGCCAGGAAACGGTGGTGCGCACGCTGCGCAACCAGGCGGCCCAGGGCCGCGTGGCCCACGCCTACCTTTTCTGCGGAAGCCGGGGCACCGGCAAAACGAGCGCGGCGCGCATCATGGCAAGCGCCATCAACTGCGAAAACCCTGATCGCGGGGACCCCTGCCTGAAGTGCGATTCCTGCAGACAGCTGTCGGGCGAGGCCACGCTGGACGTATATGAGATGGATGCAGCCAGCAACAGCCGTGTGGAAGAGATCCGGGAAATGCTTGAAAAAGTCAGCTACCCTCCGCAGTTTGTCCGCTACAAGGTCTACATCATCGACGAGGCGCACATGCTCTCGGGCGCCGCGGACAACGCGCTGCTCAAGACCCTCGAGGAGCCGCCCGCCCACGTGGTGTTCATACTCGCCACCACCGAGCCGCAGAGCGTCACGGCGACCATACTCTCGCGCTGCCAGAGGTTCGACTTCCACCGCCTCGGCGTCGCGGACATCGTGCGCTGCGTCGGGGCCGCCGTGACGGGCGTGGACGCGCGCATCGACCATGAGGGCCTCGTCGCCATCGCGCGCGCCGCCGAGGGCGGCATGCGGGACGCGCTTTCCCTCGCCGACCAGTGCCTTGCCTTCTGCGGGCAGGACGTTTCCGCCGAGGGCGTCTACTCCGTGCTCGGCAGCATGGAGGGGGATTACCTCTTCCGCGTCGCGGCCTCGCTCATCTCCGGCGACCGGGCGGAGGCGCTGCGCAG
>CAZLYF010000236.1:0-3696 GCA_964563725.1 uncultured Oscillospiraceae bacterium | reverse complement strand
ACAACGGTTCACGGCAGCTTCGCTGCTTTCCAACCCCTCACGTTCGCGATAGTCGCATTCCATCGCGTTTCACGCTCAGCCTGCTCGTTCTCTCACGTGCCTCAGTTCACAATAGTCGCCTTTGTAGCCAAGCCTTCAAGCTCCTTTGTTCACTGGGCCTTCTCCTGCCTGTTTCCGTCACAGGCGGCGGCAGGATACGGCCCCGCTTCTCAACCGCTTCTCGTTTGGTATTTGGAAGCGTGGGCTTTCGAGAGCAGCAGACGAGAACATCCTGATGATACTGTTCTGATGAAAGGGAGCAAAAAAAGCCGGGGCGGACGCCCCGGCTTTCGCGTATAAACGGGAGCATTTATTTCGCGAAGACCATTGACCCCGAAACGGGGAAGTAGGGCTGTGCGCCCATCGGGAGGACGTTCTTGTCGTAGTACTCGCGCTTCAGGGCCGCGAGCAGGTCCTCCGCGCAGTCCCTGCGCACCAGGGTGATGATGCAGCCGCCGAGGCCCGCGCCGGAGAGCTCCGCGCCCATCACGCCGTCCTGAGTGAGGAGGAAGTCCACCAGCTCGTCGATCACCGGCACGGAGCAGGCGTAGGCCCCCGGCTGGTTCCACAGCTGCGCCGCGGCCACCCGGTCCGCGTCCCCGCTTTCCAGGTCCGCGATCAGCGCTCGCAGGCGGCCATCCGACACGGAAAAGCTGAAGGGCGCGCCGTCTTTCCAGACGCGGTCGCCATCGTGGCTGACGTTCATCAGCCTGCCCAGGCCCGCGAAGTCGCCCGCGGCCAGCAATTCGATGCATTTCTCCGCGCGCAGGCACTCGGCGATCCCGTAGAGCACCGTGCCGCGGATCTCATAGCAGTCCGGGACCGCGTGGCTGCGCTGGACGCGGGCGATGCGCTCCGCCTGCTCCGGGAGCGCGGCGAGGAGCTCTCCCGGCGTCATTCGCTCCGGGATCTCCAAAAGAATCTCGTAGATGCGGCTCTGCGGCACGCGCAGAGTGGCGGGATTCAGGTCGCGCAGATACTGGAGCCTCTCCGCGTACTGGGGGAAGCGCTTTTTGGCCAGCATCAGCCCGAACTCATACTCCGCGACCTTCAGGTTGAAGCGGTCCTTCGCGCCCGCGCTCTTTTTGGCCGCGACATAGCTGTTGACCACGACGACGCGGTAGTCCTTGGGGAAGGGCAGCGATTCCCGGATCTCAAAGGGCATGAAGTGCAGGTGCGTGATCCTGCCCCTGCGGCCCACCTTCATGGCCGCGTGGTCGCCCGCGCCGCCGCGTGAACCGACGAACCATTCGCCCTCGCCGCAGAGGTTGATGAACTCCTTGAGCTCCATATCGATGCCGTTGAGCGCGATGGCGGCCTCGGTGGAGGCGACGACCAGGCTGGAGGAGGAGGAAAGCCCCGCCGCCATGGGGATGTCGCCGGAGAACATCATGTCCATGCCGCTGAGCAGCCTGCCCTTGCTGCGCAGCTGCAGCCGCAGGACGCCCGCCTTGACGTAGTTGACCCATTCGCCCTTCGTGTCCGCGAGGAGCTTCAAAACGGCTTCGCTTTCGATGAAGTCCACCCAGTTGTCGGTGTCGAAACTGCTGACGGCCTCGAGGATGGAGAAGGCGCTGTCACGGAAGGCGGGGTCCGTGTTGGCGATATGGACCCGGTCGTCTTCCCGCGGGGCGGCGGCCACCAGCATCTCCCGGTTGAAGCTCATCACGTTGATGCTGCCGCCGCGGTGCTCCACATGCCGGCCCATGAGGTTCACGCGCCCCGGGGCGCGGGCGATGACAAGCGCCCGATCACCGTATTTCCCGATGAAAGCGCCCAGCAGCGCGATCAGCGCGTGCCTGCGCTCGTCAAGAAAGGCGGGGTCGGGGCCGTAGATCTCCTCGAAGGCCGACCGGGTGTCCGGGCTAAAGAGGTTGAAGCGGTCGATCCATTCGGAGGCGAAGGGGAGCCCCAGGGAGCGGCGCGGCACTTCAAAAAAGGCGTGGAGCTTGAGCAGCTCGTCCATCGTGCTGTAGGAGAGGATCTTTTCCTGCGCGGCTACCGGAAAGATTTCCGCTTCGCTGCGGGCGGCGAAGGCGTTGACGGCGTCGGTGAGGTAGATCTCCCCCTCCGCGTTGTCGGGCTGCAGCGTTTTCAGGACCTCTGTGACGGCTTTCAGGTCGAACACGTAGGTGGCCGTATTGACGTATTCGCCCGCCTCGATATCGCCGGAGGCGAAGGCCCTGCCTCGCAGGGTGACGGTGGGAGCGCCTCCCCGCTTCGCCCGCTCCATCAGCTTCGCCCGCTTGCGCCCGCCAACGCCCAGGCGCTCAAGGATCGCCGACAGGGCTGCCTCCGACTTGTCCGGGCTTTCGTTCAGCGCCAGCAGCGCGCTGTCCGCGTGCTCGACGATGCCGCATAGCGCCCCGCTTTCGTCCAGGACGATGCGGCCGCCGCTGCGGTTGAACGCTTTGGGCTGGACCGAGAACACGGCCTTCTTTCCCGAGGCCCGGTAGGCGTCCACAAGGCCGGAGATGACCTCCGGCGCGATGATCTTGTCGCCCGCGGTGATGAGAACGCCGCCCTCGTATCCCGTGCCCGCCAGCGCTTTCAGGCCGCGCAGCGCCGCGTCCCCGGTGCCTTTGCGGACCGCCTGGTAGGCATAGATCACGCCGTCGATCCCGTCCAGGCAGGCCATCACCTTATCCGCCCTGCTGCCCACCACCACCACGAAGCGGTTGACGCCCGCTGCCTGGAAGTTTCGTACGGAACGCAGGATGGAGGGGACGCCCGCCACCTCGTAGCATACCTTGTGGGTGCGGCTGTCGTTCATGCGCGTGCCTTCGCCGGCGCAAAGCAGGATCGCGTACATCTTTTCACCTCGCCGGCCAGAAGGGGACCGGGGCCCGGTTGTGGGGTTGCGAAGCGTCAGCTGCGCTGACGAGAAGCTGCCGCGTAGCGGCGAGAAGCAGTGGCAAAGCAGTAGGGGTTGAACTGCGCCGTTGGCGCGTGAAGACAATGTGAAACAATGGTTAAACTATGGAAAAGCAATTGTGAAACCATCGCAAAACGATTTTGTGAGGTGCGCTTATGGCGCGTGAAGCGCTTCGCATAAAGAGGTTGCACGCGCGCTATGTGCGCGAATGAAGACACGGCATGGCCGTTAATGAAGACGCTGCGCGGCTGTTTATGAACCCCCATGACCAGAAGATCGATATCACTGGAAGCAGTAGCCTGACCCCTGCTGTAAGAACCAAACAGGGTCGTTTTCCGCACGCAGTTCTTGCGGAACACCGGCGTGAGCCGAGCTTGCATTTGCTGGATCGTGTAGACCGGCGGCATACCGCACCTCCTGATTACCGGCAGATTCCAATCTTCTTTCCGCATCGGATTATAGCGGAAACGCCGCATATTCTCAACCAAGCGGCGTGGGGCATCGGTATTGAGAAGCGTCAGCTGCGCTGACGAGAAGCTGCCGCGTAGCGGCGAAAAGCAGTGGCAAAGCAGTGGGGGTTTTCGCCGGAAACGCGATGAGTGCTGGGCAGACGAATGTCTGCAGTGCAAAGTGAAACGTGCAGCATTCTGAGTTAGGAACCGGCTGCAGTTGCCCGGAGGCCTGTTTTGTGATATGAGTCTACCGGCGCGTTGGCAGACAAGAGGCCTGCAGGGAAACCTTTCGGAAAAAGAGGCGGGTTCACAGTAGCGGCGCATTCAGCA
>CAZLYF010000235.1:3074-3752 GCA_964563725.1 uncultured Oscillospiraceae bacterium | reverse complement strand
CGGGATTGTTTTTCGTGCGCCTCGAAAGGATCTGGATGATCCTCTCGATCTCCGTCTCGCGGCCGACGACGGGATCGACCTCCCCGCGGCCGGCCATTTCCGTCAGATCGCGGCCAAAGCGGCGCAGCGGGGAGGCCTCCCCCTGGTCCGCGTGCTCGCCGGCCCCCTGCTTGATGTGCGCGAGCACGCTTTCCCTGAGGCCTTCCGCATCGCAGCCGAAGATATTCAGGATGCGCATCGCGACGCTTTCGGTCTCGTTCAGGAGCGCGATCCAAAGGTGCGCCGACGTGACATACTGGACGTTGAGCCTCTGCGCTTCCGCGACGCTTCCTTCCAGGACCTTCTTCATGCGCGGGGTCAGCTCGAGGGCCTTGGGTTTTTCCTGGTCCGGCGTGGACAGCTGGGTCACCGTTTCCTGCACCGCGGACAGCGTCACGCTCTCGGGCAGGCCGGGCACATCGTCCCGCGCTTCCGAAAGCAGCCCCAGCAGGATGTGCTCGGTCCCCAGGTAATGGTGCTTCATCGAAACCGCGGCCTGCTGTGAATAATCGAGCACCCGCCGCGCCTTTTCATTGAACTTGCCAAAGATCGGCATTACGCTCCTCCATTCAGTTCGTCCCTGACCATGTCGGCCCGGAGGAAGTTGAGCGCCTTCTCCCCCGCCTGTCCGTCCACGTC
>CAZLYF010000235.1:0-3064 GCA_964563725.1 uncultured Oscillospiraceae bacterium | reverse complement strand
TCCTGTCGAGCATCCTGTCCGCGTCCTGCACCGAAAGGGGCAGCACGCCGGCCGCCGCGCCGAGGCGCAGCTTCGACCACAGGCTGAGAAACTCAACCGCGCCCAGGCGCCTTGCGTACCTGAGCACGCCATACGCGCGGAAGACTTGGTCCGCATACACCGTGCGATGGTTGCCGTTGAAGATCTTTTTTCGCAGTTCCAGTTCCTTTGTCTCCAGCCAGGCAACGGCCGCGCGGGCAGCCGAGATCAGCGACTCCTCGTCCGCGTACAGGGTCTTTTCGTTGAACAGCGCGAACAGCGATCCGGGGTTCTTCCCGTCGGCGCCGCCGAAAGCCTTGAGCGTGAACCTCTGCTCCTTCGCCAGCGCCGCTTCCAGGGACCTGAGCTGCTGGAGCATGCCCAGCAGCGGCAGGTGCAGCGTAAAGCACAGGTGCAGTCCCGTGCCGGCGTACAGGGGCCTTGCGGTGAGAAAACCGAAGCCGGAGCGGCAGGCGTAGGCGCGCGCGGCGGATACCGTCCGGGCCATCCCGAGGACCCTTTCGGCCGCGTCCCCGACATCTCCGCCCGCGCTCCTGCCGCAGAACAGGAGATGGTCCTCGGCGTTGATCACCAGCGCCAGCCTTTCGCCCTTCTGCAGCATCACGGAGGCGCGCCTGTTTTCCCCGGGGTCGTCCCCCGGGAAATGCTCAAAGCAGAAGCCCTGAAGCAGGCTTTCATCCACGCCGGCCGCCTGGTACAGGTAGAAGGTGTCGTCCATTTCGTCCAGCGCCTTTGCCACCCGCTCGACGCAGCCCTGCCGCTGGGCGTCGTCCATTCCCGATCCAAAGGGAAAGTCCGGCCAGTTCCTTCTCAGCAGGGCACAGCTGGACATCAGCGTGTCAGCCATCGACACTCTCCCCGCGTTTGCCGTCTCCGGAAGCCATCTCCCTGAGCTTGTCGCGCAGGGTCGCGGCCAGTTCATAGTTCTCCGAAAAGACCGCCTGCTTGAGCTGCCGCGCGAGATCTTCCTTCTTGGCGAAGAGGGGCATCCCGGAGGGGTCGCCTTCGCCCGCAGGCCCGGCGTCCCTTGCGGCCTCCGGGTTCCCTTGCACGTCGGTCGGGAAGGCTTCCCTGATCATCTCCGCGAACGCGCCGTAGCACTCGGCGCAGCCAAACAGCGTCTTTTCGTCCACCGCATCGATCGGAGTGCCGCAGGACGAGCAGATCTTCCGGGGCAGGGGCTCCGCGTCCTGCTGCGCGCGGCTCTCCGGCTGCCGGGCATTCTGGAGTTTCAGCCCGAGGGCGAAAAAGGCTTTGGCGATCTCCGACTGCGTGACCCTGGCGCACTCGGCGCAGAGCGAGCGCGTGACGACGCGGCCGTTGGTCACCGTCTGGATCACGACGTTTGCCTCCCGCTCCCTGCACATTTCACACAGCATCTTCATCCCTCCCGTAAGGCTGGTTTTTCCGGATCACGCTCAGGATCATGTTGCGGAGGATCCTGGCCCTGATCGCGTCCTTCGCGGATTCGGGCACCGGGACGGACAGGGCCTGCGGGGACACGGCCGCGAGCATCAGCCGCGCTTCCTCGTCTCCGACCAGCCCCTGCTCCGCAAGCTTCATGCAGAGGATCTGCGCGGACCTCGAGCTGATCGCTTCCCCGATCCTCTCGTCCAGCAGGTACTGGAGGAACTGGCCGTTCTGCTGCTGCAGCCTGGTGATGCGGATATATCCCCCGCCTCCCCTGCGGCTTTCGATCACATAGCCGTGGTCCGGCGTGAAGCGCGTCGAGAGCACATAGTTGATCTGGGAAGGAGCGCACCTGAAGTACTCCGCCAGCTCGTTGCGCTTGAGCTCTATTTCGGGCTCGTCCTGCCCCAGCATCGTCTTGATGAATTCTTCGATCGTATCGCTTAGTCTCATTTTGCTCTTCCCGCTCTCCCCTGTCAATGCTTCGGTTTCTGACCTTCTTTGACTATATGCAGTATAGCACAGGAGGGGCGCCCGCTCAAGCGGCCTTTATGGGGGGTGCGCGTTTTTACATTCGCCGGCGGGATGGGCAAGGCGCGGCGGGCGCAAAACCGCCCGGCGGCGGTGACGGGGGGCGCCGGGGACCGCGGCTTATTTTTTTAAAAACAGGAGCAGCAGAAGGGCCGCGGCGATGAGCAGCCCGGCAATGTTGGCTGCGCGCCTGACCTGCGTGAGTTTTTCCGAGGGGGCGCCGCTGTAGCCCGAAGGGGCGAGGGCGGCCTGGCAGAAGGGGCAGGCGGTCATGTGGTCCAGGACCTCCCTTCCGCAGGCGGGGCAGCGGACGAGGTGTTTTTTATAGGAAGGTTCCTTCACGCGCATTGCCATGGCGCTACCGGAGCCAGACCTCTGTGCAGAAAAGGACGAACAGGACGATCACCGCGGACAGGATGCCGACAAGCAGCAGGGAAGCGCTCAGGGCGCCGGCGATCGCCTGCCTGAGCTGCGAAGGGGTCAGGCCGCCCTGTCCGCCGCCGGCGGGGCCTTCGCCGGCGGCCGGCGCACGCCAGGGCATCCCGGCCGCGTCCATGGGCGCGATGACGCGGCCGTCGTCGCCGTCCGGGCGCTTCCGCCTGCCCGCCCCTCGCGGCGCTTCAGCGGTCATAGAGGTGGCAGGCGACCCTGTGTCCGCCGATGTCCCGTTCTTCGGGGACCTCCGTTTCGCAGCGCGGCATCCGCTGCGCGCAGCGCGTATGGAATTTGCAGCCCGGAGGCGGATTGGCCGGGGAAGGGATGCTGCCTTCCAGGATGATGCGGTCCATCTTCACCGTCGGGTCGGGGACGGGGATCGCGCTGAACAGCGCCTTTGTGTAGGGGTGCAGCGGTTCGCGGAAGATCTCGCGCTTGTCGCCCACCTCGACCAACGAGCCCAGGTACATGACGCCGACCGTGTCGGAGATGTGTTCGACCACGGAGAGATCGTGGGAGATGAACAGGTAGGCGAGGCTGAACTCCTCCTGCAGGTCGGCGAGCAGGTTGATGATCTGCGCCTGGATGGAAACGTCCAGCGCGCTCACCGGCTCGTCGCACGCGATGAACCGCGGCTTCAGCGCCAGCG
>CAZLYF010000234.1:3281-3761 GCA_964563725.1 uncultured Oscillospiraceae bacterium | reverse complement strand
TGACATTGCTCATCCTGTAGTTGTAGCCCAGCTCCTCATGCTGATACCACGGGGCATCTTCACGGCTCTGTGTTGACCATTTTCTGACTTTGTTGGCTGCATACAGAGAATCCGTTAAGAGCATCCCCCCCGAGGAACCAGTAATAATTTTATTACCGTTGAAAGAAATAGCGTTGTATGTACCGAATGTACCCGTCTGGCGACCTTTAAAAGTGGCCCCAAGAGATTCTGCAGCATCCTCAATTAAGATAGCCCCATGCTTGTCACATATAGCTCGGATCTCGTCTAGCTTAGCAGGTGTTCCATAAAGATTGGCGACGACAACGACTTTTACTTCTGGATAGAGTTCAAAAGCCATTTCCAAGGCTTTCGGATCCATATTCCATGTCTCATATTCAGAATCGATGAAGATCTGGACACCGCCCTCATAAGCTACAGGATTCACTGTTGCATCGAAGGTCATATCCGAGCAGAAAACCT
>CAZLYF010000234.1:0-3271 GCA_964563725.1 uncultured Oscillospiraceae bacterium | reverse complement strand
CCAATCTTCACACCGGCAAGTTTAACAGCAAGGTGTAATGCGTCCGTACCACAGGCAAGAGCGACAGCATACTTACAACCGATTTGTTCACAAGCAAGACGTTCAACTTCATCAATATTCTTTCCGATGGTTGACATCCAGTTCAGCTCATACGCTTCGGTCATATACTTAAGTTCTTCTCCATGCATAGTAGGAGAGGACAGCCATACAGTTTTTTCAAATGCAGGGATGTCATCAACTCGTGCTGCCGTTACGTTTGGCCTCACACTGGAAATGTCGCTGGTATCGGTCGCTTCTCTTGTTAAAAACTTTTCATCCATTACTTGTTCTCCTTCGAACTATTTTCTGAAGACTATTCTACTCTTATCTTTTGATTGCGAAATTGAACATTTTTATAAGTTACGTCGCTTTGATATCAACTCATACAACTGTTGTTGTATGGAGATATGGAGAAGAAACCGCAACCATCCCAACCGCCTCGCCGTGATATCAACTTTCCTACATCTTGTCGTATGTGGATATGGAGAGCAACTCCCTGCCCGCGCCCTACTACCTTCCTGAACCTCACCGTGACGATCAACAACCGTAAGCGGAAAATGAACCACCCGGATTGAAAGCGTGACCACTGATCACCAAACTGTCTTACGAGAATGTTCGAGCCTTTTTCGACACATCACGAAGAAGGTAAGAACAAGTAGGAGGTGAGCCAGGATGGAAGGCACCACGCAGGCATACCGGGCAAAGAAGTGGCTGGAGATCATGAGGCAATGCGCGGAAAGCGGGATGACGAAGCGGGACTACTGCCTGGAACAATGCATCAATGAGAAGACGTTCTACTACTGGCAGCGGAGGCTGAGGGACCGGCTCTCATCAAGCTTGCAGGGCCCGCAGGACGCGGATGCGTTGCCTCAGGCGTTTGTCAGGGTTCCTTTTCCGGCAGACAGCATCGGATCAGGCGGCAGCCGGGCCGCGGCGATCGTACGGGTCGGCTCCATGGCCATCGAGATCCAGGAGACAGCAGGGGAAGCGTTTCTGACGAAATTGCTGAGGGCCGCCGGCCATGCTGGGTGATGTATCAAAGGTAGAGAGCGTGTACATCGCTTGCGGCTATACGGACCTGCGCAAGTCCATCGACGGGCTTGCCGGATTGGTGAAAGAGCAGTTCGGGCTCGACCCGTTTTCAAGCAGCCTGTTTCTGTTTTGCGGCAGGCGCTGCGACAGGCTGAAAGCGCTGTTGCGGGATCAGGACGGCTTCCTTCTTCTGTACAAGCGGCTGGAGAGCGGACAATACCAGTGGCCGCGCAGGCCGGAAGAGGCACGGAAGCTGACGGCGCAGGAATTCCGGTGGCTCATGGAAGGTCTGTCTGTGGATCAGCCGAAAGCCAACCGTCCCGTAAGTCCAGGAGATATATGAATCGTATGTATTTGTAATGTACCTGCTCACAAAACCACATTGAAGCATTGACAATGAAGGATGTTACTGCTAAAATAAATGCAGAAGGACAAGGGAGGTGAGCGTATGGAATGCCCGGCCGCGTCAGAGCTGTCGGAAGCTGCCCGGGCATACATCGCTTACCAGGATGAGCAGATCGCGCAATTGCGCCAGCGCGTGGACAACCTGACGAATATGTTCCTGAACCTGCAGAAACGGCAGTACGGTCCCAGCAGCGAGAAATACGCCGTACCCGCCGAGGCTGGCGAACAGCTCAAGCTGTTCAACGAGGCGGAGGCCGAGGCCGACCCGGAAGCGCCCGATCCGACGGTCACGGAGACCGAGGTGAAGGCGCATCGGCGCAAGCGCCCGGTCGGACACCAGGAAAATCTGCTGGAAAAGCTCCCCGTCCGGGAAGTGGAATTCGAATTGCCCGCGGAGGAGCTCAAATGCCCCAGGTGCGAGGGAGCCCTGACGCGCGTCGGCCGCGAATACGTCCGAACAGAGGTGGAATACATCCCGGCGCACGCGGAAGCGCGCAAGTTCTACAGAAGCGCCTATGCGTGCCGGAACTGCCCGGAGGATCTGTCCGCCTGCGAACGCTGCGACCATGCGGAAGCGGAGGGCTGTTCTGTCTGCCCGGAGCGTCCGCGGACGGTATTCGTGCAGGCGGCGATCCCCCCGGAACACCGGACGGCCGTCATCAGGCACAGCATCGCCAGCGCTTCCTCCGTCGCGAACGTGCTCTACTCCAAGTATGTGCTTGCGGTGCCGCTGTACAGGCAGGTGCAGGAGTGGAAGCGCGCGGGGGTGGAGCTGAGCCGCCAGACGCTGGCGAACTGGGTGCTTGCCGTATCGCGGGACTGGCTGTCGCCCCTGTGCGCGCAGCTGAAGAAGACCCTTTTGCGCAGCAGCGTCCTTCATTGCGACGAGACGACGGTACAGGTCCTTCACGAGGACGGCAAAAAAGCCACAAGCGATTCATATATGTGGGCGTATCGCAGCGGC
This sequence comes from uncultured Oscillospiraceae bacterium, assembly GCA_964563725.1. Classification (GTDB taxonomy): domain Bacteria; phylum Bacillota; class Clostridia; order Christensenellales; family Aristaeellaceae; genus CAZLYF01. The sequence goes on along the minus strand of CAZLYF010000234.1, from coordinate 831 downwards.
GAATCGGAAAAACACGCAGTTGTGCTGTTCGATTACCAGCCGACCCGGTCCGGCGACGCCCCGAAGCGCTATCTGGAGGGTTTCACGGGATACTTCGTGGCGGACGGGTATTCAGGATACAATAAAGTGCAAGGCGCGACGCGGTGCGGTTGCTGGGCTCATGTCCGGCGCAAGTTCCTGGAAGCGGTTCACGGCACGGATCAGGCTGCGCGCGGCAAGGCAGCGGAAGGCGCGCGCTTCTGCAACGAATTGTTCCGGATCGAGCGGGAACTCAGGGATCTTGATGCCGAAGAAAGGCGAAAGCGAAGGCTTGACATATGTAAGCCTGTCGTCGATGCCTTCTGGGAATGGACCGGGACGCTTCATCCACTGCCGAAATCGGCCTTGGGCAAGGCCATTCGCTACGCTGCCGGACATAGAAGCGCCCTGGGCGCCTTCCTGAAGGACGGCAGGATACCGATCTCCAACAACGCTGATGAGAACGCGATCCGCCCGTTTGTCATAGGAAGGAAGAACTGGCTCTTCAGCAACACGCCCAGAGGCGCGGCTGCCAGCGCCTGCGTATACAGTATTGTCGAGACGGCCAAGTTGAACGGACTCGATGTCTTCAAATACATCCGTTTCCTTCTCAGCAGGCTGCCTGCTGAGACGGCCCCTTTTTCAGAAGAGGTGCTGGAACGTTTGACCCCATGGAGTCTGGCGGCTCAGACTGAATGCAAGTGACGGGTCGCTTATTTGACGCTTACCCTGATGAGACTGTTCTGATGAAAGAGAACAAAAAAGCCGGGGCGGACGCCCCGGCTTTCGCGTATAAACGGGAGCATTTATTTC
>CAZLYF010000233.1:746-3765 GCA_964563725.1 uncultured Oscillospiraceae bacterium | reverse complement strand
CCTTGGCGCCCTTGCCCTGCAGGGCGAGGGGATAGCCGTCCAGCGCGGTCGCCGCAGCGTTGGGCGTGCCGGGGATATTGAGCATCACCGCGGAGAACAGGCCGCCGGACACCGCGCCAACGTAGGTGCCCAGCATAAACGCGACCGCGGCGGAGGTCGACATGCCGTAGGTGATGTTGATCAGGAGCGCCAGCGCCATCGTGCCCGTCAGGCCGGGGATCGCGCCCACGATCAGCCCAAGAAAAACGGCTGCCGCGATGATCGGAATGTTCGCGCCACCCCAGGCGATGCCGAAGGCTGATCCGAAATAACCCAGCTGCGTCATCAATTCATTCACTGCTTGTCCTCCTCAGCGTATGGTGAGCCCCAGGCCGAGCTTGAACGCGTAATAGACGACAAACGAAGTCGTGACCGCGGTGACAAGCGCCATCAGCCATCCCGGAAAGATCCAGGTTTTCTTGTAGGCGTTCAGATACAGAAAGGTGACAAAAAGATAGATCGTGGTCGCCCAGACAAAGGGGATGTTGCCCAGCAGGAAGAAGATGTAGACCGCCATCATCGCCAGCAGGATCAGCACGCGCACCGTGCTTTCGCTCTTGATGAACGCCAGGACGAAGCTGCCGGTCATCACCTCTTTGAGCTGCGCGAAGCCGCCGGCATGGATCCCGATGAAGATGAGGACCGCGCCCAGCCCCAGAAGCACGCAGCCGATGATCAGCGGGAAGAACCCCGCGCCGTCTATGAAGGATTTGAAAAACTTCATATTCAGCGAGCTGACGATGATGTAGACGCTGAACAGGACGAGCAAGAGGCCAAAAACCGTATCGACGGCGGCGCTTTTTTTCTTCCGTTCGCCCATTGCGGCCATTCCTTTCCACATGAGGGGAGGGCACCGAAGGCCCACTGGCGTCGACGATGCCCTCCCGCTGCCTGATCCGGATCGCGCCCGCTTCAGACAGGCAGGCGCGATCCCTTCCGAACAGAGAGCCGTCCGCTGGCGGACTGGCTCAGTCGAGCGTCTTCCTCAGGGTCTCCCAGTCAAACTCCGCAAGGGTCGGGATGCCGTGGTCGGCGGGATTGCCCTCCGCCAGCTTCGCGTTGAAGATCGTCCAGGAATAGCCGGAGATGGAGTAGGCCAGGAACCTGTCGGCTTCGTCGCCGGTCAGCCCGATGATGTTGAAGCCCTTGGAAGCGGCGAACTCCTTGATGGCGTCGGTCGTGATCGCGTAGAGGAACGCTTCGGTCAGCGCGTCCACGATCTCCTTGGGGGCGTCCCGCGGGATCATCACGGGCCAGGTCTCGTTCAGGCTCGGGATGGAATCGGTGCCCGGGACCACGGTGACCACGGAGGGCGCGGTGATGCCGACGTTGGTGAACTCAAAGGGAACGCCGGAGGTCACGAAGATGGGGACCAGCTTGCCGGCGTTGATGTAGTCGATCACAGCGGACAGGGAGCTTGCGCCGACCATCGCGTCGCCCGCGATGCAGCCGACGCCGGCTTCATTGCAGGAGCCGAACAGCGCGTAGTCGGGGGAAGGAACGCCCTTGATGGCGCTGATCGCTTCAAACTGCGTGTGCGGGCCGTTGCCAAACGCGCCGATGCCAAATTTGTTGCCCGCCGCCAGGTAGGCGAAGAGCTCGTCGGTCGTTTTGACGCCGGCATCGGGGTTGGCGTATACGACCGCCGGGCCGGAGAAGGGATGGAAGGAGATCCAGTCCTGCCAGCCGGAATCGGAGTAGCCGTACACGGGGAAGGAGGCGAAGCCGCCGGTGCCGGTCGCGAAGAGGGTGTAGCCGTCATGCGGCTGGGCAAGGACATAGTCGCACGCAACGGAAGAGTTGGCACCCGCCATGTTGGCCACGTTGATGGTTTCGCCGAGGTATTTGCCCATTTCGGCGATGACGGGGCGGACCGAGGTGTCCGTCCCGCCGCCCGCGCCGTAGCCTACGTATACGGTGGGGGTGCCGTTGGGCCAGACTGCCGCCAGCGCGGCCGTGCTTCCAAGCACGAGGGCCAGGGTGAGAAGCAGGGCGACCGTTTTTTTCATGATCTGTTCCTCCTAATATTTTTCAGCATGAACATTCGTTCATGCCAAAATTCTTCCTTCAAGCAACTGCCGCTGCGCGCGTCCGCGCGCGATTCAAGTCCCTTTTCCGGAAACACGCATGTCCCAATCTTTGGCCTCGTCCATTCATTCCACAAAAATCTTGACTCAACTCTTGACGTACTTTAGCAGGCATGCCGGTATTTGTCAACAAATCAGCACGCATGGAACAGGAATAAAGTGGGACGGTTTGCGTGCTCGGCGCGGTGGAACACATAGGACGTCGTCTGATAGATGGGGCACCCTGGCGCCTGTCGCGGGGGCGGGAACCTGCCCTGCGTGCAGCTGAAGGTCGATCAGGGCTTCCAGCGCGTACTGGCTTTTGATGGATATTTTCACGCGCCGCCCTCCGGGCTGCGGTCTTCAGCTTTGCTGCCGATGATGCCGGAAGCTGCGGCCTGTCCGCAGCTGGCCAGGTCCTTTACGACCTCGCCCGCGAGGATGAGGCCGGCTACGGACGGCACAAACGATACGCTGCCGGGGACCAGCCTGCGCCTGGGGCGGCCGCGCCACGTTTCCGCCGAGCCTGCGCAAGCATGTTCGCATACCCTTTCCTCTGGGAGGAGCGGTTTTTGCGGAAGCTCCGTGGAGTAGACCACCTTCAGGGACTCCACCCCGCGCTTCCTTAATTCCCTGCGCATGATCTTCGCCAGCGGACAAACGGAGGTTTGGTAAACGTCCGCCACCCTGAAGCGGGTGGGGTCGAGCTTGTTTCCCGCGCCCATGCAGCTGATGATCGGTATGCCCATTTGCTTCGCGGCCAGCACGAGGCCCACCTTCGACGCCATGGTGTCCATCGCGTCCACGATATAGTCATAGTCGGCGCGCACGAGCCCGCTGTCGCAGCCGGGGAGGTAGAATCTCGCGCAGGCCTCTATCTCCAGGTCCGGATTGATTTCCAGCGCCCGCGCCCG
>CAZLYF010000233.1:0-736 GCA_964563725.1 uncultured Oscillospiraceae bacterium | reverse complement strand
TTCGGCGTCAGGTCCGGGGCGAGGAGCCCGGGCGACGCAACCGGGCCGTCGTGGTCCAAGAGCGCGGCGTGCAGGAACCCCCGCACCGGATCGAAGCGGCGCGCCCGCATCGCCTCGACCTTGGACTCTCCGATGGTCTTCTGCGTGGCGTGCAGCTGGCGGTTGATGTTCGTCAGGCTGACGAAATCATCATCCACGAGAACGATCTTCCCCACCCCTGCCCGCACAAGGCCCTCCACGCAGTAGGAACCCACGCCCCCGATACCGAACACGGCGACCCGGCTGTTCTTGAGCCTGCGCATCGCTTCCCTGCCCAGCAGGAGCTCCTGCCGCCCAAACGCGCCGGGCATCAGCGCAGCTCGTTCAGGTCCAAAGGCGTCTCCTGATAGACGTGGTAATTGAGCCAGTTGACGTACAGCAGGTTCGCGTGCGCCCGCCACTTGACGACGGGCGGTTTTATATGCTCGTCGTTCATGACAAAGATGTTCCCATTCAATCGCGTTTCCGCCGCGGGAAGATGCAGCGGGACATTGATCGGCATAGACGCCTCCGGACAAACACGTCAATTCCGATGGTGATGGCAGGCATGATGGACCGCAGGCCCGATCGTGTCAATGCCGCGGCAGTCAAGGTTTCTGGAGGGCAGAATTCGAACACATGGGACGGTTGTTACACCATCCGCCTTCTCCTGGCAAATACGGTCCCGGCCAGCAGCATCGCCGCGCTGGAAGCAAGA
>CAZLYF010000232.1:0-3817 GCA_964563725.1 uncultured Oscillospiraceae bacterium | reverse complement strand
AGCGCCCTCGCCCCGTCGATCTTGGTCTCCAGCAGCGGACTTGCCACAGCGCTCTTGGCCGCGTCGGTCATGCGGTTCTCGCCCTTGCCGACGCCGATGCCGATGTGCGCCATGCCGCCGGATTCCATCACGGTCTTCACGTCGGCGAAGTCCAGGTTGATCGTGGCAGGCAGGGCGATCAGGTCTGATATCCCCTGGATGCCCTGCCTGAGCACGTCGTCGGCGACCCGGAAGGCTTCGAGCATCGAAGTGCCTTTGCTCACCACCTGAAGCAAGCGGTCGTTGGGGATCACGACAAGCGTGTCGACGTGCTGTTTGAGCTCGTTGATGCCCATCTCGGCATTGCGCATGCGCTGCTTGCCTTCAAACTGAAAGGGCTTGGTGACGACGGCGATCGTCAGGCAGTTGAGCTCACGCGCGATCTCCGCGATGACAGGGGCTCCGCCCGTTCCCGTTCCGCCGCCCATTCCCGCCGTGATGAACACCAGGTCGGCGCCTTTGAGCAGCCTGGAGATTTCCTCGCGGCTCTCCTCCGCGGCGCGTTTGCCGATATCCGGCACCGCGCCGGCGCCGAGCCCCTTGGTCAGCTTTTCACCCACCTGCAGGACGACGGCGGCTTTGGAGGTGGAGAGCGCCTGTCTGTCAGTGTTGATCGCGATGAAATCAACGCCTTTCAGCCCTGCCTCGACCATCCTGTTGACGGCGTTTGAGCCGCCGCCGCCGCAGCCGATGACCTTGATGGAAGCAAACGACGGCTGCTGCTCCTTTTCGACCTGCAACTCAAGCATGATACGTCCTCCTATCGTCAGTGGTTCTCCCGCTTTCAAGCGCCGAACAGGCCGCGCAGAAAGGCTTTCGGGCCGCCCATTGCTTCGGATGCGCTGTTCCTTGTATCGATGACAAGATCAAGCAGCCCCAGAACGCTTGAGTAGATCGGGCTTGACAGCTTGACCGCCTTCCTGGGCAGATCACGCACGGGCCGCTCGAGCTTCTCGCCAAGATATTCGCGCCCTCCGCGGTTGATTGCCAGACCGCCGCCGGTGAGGTAGGCGACGGACCAGTTTCCGAACCTGACCCCGCTGCCCACGACGCATTCGCGGACCGCCTCGCAAATCTCCTCCGCCCTTGGCTCAAGGATATCGGAAACCTGCTTGTATGTAAAGGTCCGCGTCGCCGCGTTGGGTCCGAGGATATCGAAGTTTTGCTGCGCCGAAGGAGCGTTGAAGGCGAAGCTTCGCTTGATCTGCTCCGCGGACTCCAGCGGGATGTCCAGACCGTAGGCCAGATCGGCTGCGATATGGCCTCCTCCGAGCGGGATCACCCTGTGGAAGATGATGGTGTCGCCTTCCACGGCCATGACTTCCGTATTGAGATATCCGATGTCGATCAGAAGCGCCGTGCGGTCACGCTCCTCATCGGAGATGTAGAGCATCGCCTGGCCCATCGGGGTGGAAAAGAAGCCGCAGGCGTTCTTTCCCAAAGCCCTGAGCCGTTCGCTGACGTCATCGATGAAAAACTGGTCGGCGATCACGTAGGAGATCATCGCGCGCAGTTCGTTGCCGTGCTGATTGAGCGGTTCGAGGGTCTTCTTTCCGTCGTCGACGACAAACCAGGCAGGGCTGCGATGGATCGGAAGGCCGCGTACGTCACGCATCTCTTCGTCGGCTTTCGCAAACAGGGCCTCGATGTCCCTGACCGTCACGCGCGGGTCTGCGCCCTGAAGATCCACCTTCGCCTCAACCGTGTACACGCGCGAAAACTGCCCGGGAACACCCGCATAGATATCCCTCACCGCAGCCCTCGCCTGGTCTTCGGCCGTTTTGAGCGCGCTGGACAGCGCCTCGTTGACCATCTGCGGGTTGTTCCACCTGGCTTCAGCAAATCCGTCGTAGGCGGCGATCCCGGCGCCGACAATGTCGCAGCGCTGCCTGCTGCTCGCCTCGGCGATCAGCGCGACAACCTTGCCCGTGCCAAAATCGATGACAGCAACCGTACTCTTCATCGTCTGCTCATCCCCATTTCTCGGGCATTCCCGCTCACGTGCGCGCCTGGAACACGGCATAACGTGCGCAAATCGAAATTCGGATGGGATATACTAGCATTTTGGCGATCGCTTTACAAGAGGCCCTCAGCGATAAGCAAAAGAGGACATACCGCAGCCTGCGGCAGCGCGCACCCTTCCGCTAGGGCGCGTCGGGCCGGTACGTCGCCTCACCCGGCCGCGTCGACTCGATCACGCCTGAAGAATATCCCCGTTTTTTCAGTTCTCCGATCACAGCCCTCGCGGTCCCGACCTTGGCGCGCAGATCCGCCGCCTCACCGAGGTGCACGGTGAACCCGTCGAGTGTCGTCAGATAGAGGTTGTCTGGTTCGGACAGATCGATGTCCTTCACCTGCGCGGAAAATCCCTGCTCGGAGAGTTCCAGAAGGAGGCTGACACAGGCCGGGATCTGCGAAGCCTTTGCGCTGGCCGGGGGGGAGCCGACGCGTATCTCCTTCACCGCGAGCCCGGAAACCGTTATCAGGCCGGCGGTCGCCGACAGGTCCCTCGTTTTTTCCAGGATCACGCCGTCTTCTGCCATGATGTAGGAGATCCCAAGGTAACTGACGCTCGCGCTGGGCGTCCGCTCCCTGACGCGCAGGATCAGCGTGTCCGGGAAGAGCTTTTCCATCGATTCGAAAACCAGCCAGGGATGCCTGTTGACGCCGGCCGCGACCTTGTCCTCGTCCAGGCTGAAATAGGTCATGTGGGAATCCAGTCCGGCCGCTGTGGCGACTTCCTGCCAGGGCACGCGGCTGATCCCGGCGACCTGCAGATTCCTGATGCTCAGAAACCGGTCCCGCACGATGAAGGCCACGCTGACCAGGACAAGGAGCACACAGGCCGCGGCCAGGAACTTCTTTCCGGACGGTTTTCCGCTTCCCTGCCCGGCGGACGCGTCGTCTGCGTCGAAATACTGACCGCCCGGGGCCGGTATCCCGTCCCCGGGTTCTTCCGCACCGCCCTGTCTGTGACGCGGTCTGCTGTCCGTCATGGCGTCTTCTCCGGGATCTCAGGCAAGGGCATGGACGGAGTCTTTGAAGCGGCGCCCCCGCTCCTCATAATCGGCAAACATGTCAAAGGAAGCGCAGGCAGGGGAAAAAAGGACGCTGCCGCCGGTTTCAGCGGCCAATGAAGCGGCGCAAACGGCGCCCGCGAGGCTGTCGGCCCTTTCCGTCGTCACGTATCCCGCGTCCCGAAGTGCGCGTTCGATCGCTTCCGCTGTTTGACCGATGAGGATGACGCGGCTGATGCGCCCCGAGGAAGCGACGCTCCGCGCGAGGCTCCCAAAGGGGATATGCTTGTCATAGCCGCCGGCGATCAGCACCGTCGGAGAGAGCATCGTCTCAACGGCTTTGATCGTGGAATCGGGATTGGTGCCTTTGCTGTCGTTGATGTAGCGGACACCCCTGAACTCCCGCACAAACTCAAGGCGGTGTTCCACCCCGGAAAAGGCTTGAAGGGCTGTGCCGACGACGTCTGCAGGCAGGCCTGCCGCGCAGGAAACCGCAGCGGCAGCCAGCGCATTCTCGAGGTTGTGACTGCCCGGGATCTTCAGGCAGGAGATCGGGCAGACCGTATGCTCCGCGTCCCGCAGTCTGACATGGATACAGCCATCCCGGACAAAGGCTCCCCGGCTGACCTCGCCGAGCCTTGAAAACCAGACGATCTGCCCCTTCAGGCCATCCGCCATCCCCAGGCAGGCGCCGTCGTCCCGGTTGAGGACCGAGATGTCGCAAGGCTCCTGATTGCGGAAAATCTTCTTTTTCAGCCCAA
>CAZLYF010000231.1:0-3821 GCA_964563725.1 uncultured Oscillospiraceae bacterium | reverse complement strand
TTGTAATATTTTTCTAGTTTTTTTGCCTTTCCCGTTTGTATTCTTTGCCTTTTCATTTGTCTGGTTCCGCTGCATTTATTGCCTCCTAAATATCGTACAAACTGCCATTACGTATACTCCATGACATTCACCTATATTGGCATTATATCTTGTTTCCTGCAGGTTTCCAAGTACGGTCATGATGCCCGAAGACTCTTGTGCAGTCACGCCTCATCATCACTCATGGTATTCACCGCATAGCCACTCCATATGCCTTGGCGTCGCTTTGAAGCTACCTTGTAGATTGGGTGAATCCGAGATTTGAGCCCGACTCCATTGATGGCTGACGTATCATCAAGCTCCATCAGGAAGTCATGGTATTCTCCGCACGGCTTGGCGGTGATTTGAGGGAGCATCGTAGGTTGGGTGAGTCCGTGATTTGAGTTCGTCATTAGTGAATGGCGAATCTTCATGCCTCATCAAGGGTCAAGGTATTTCCAGCGTATTGCCTCCGTATGCGATCGTTCCTTTCCCCTCGACGCCGTACCCCTCTTCATTATTCTCGGTAGGTCTTTCGGACTTTCGCAGCACTTCATTCAAGCAATAATCGAATCAATATTGCGGGACGTCCGGCGTCACCAGCGTCCATCGCCACAATGGCTTTAGCGTACGGTATTCAGCGCCATATGGGACTGTCCATCTTCCAAGCATACCTAAGTTTTAAATAATTTCCGCAGGAACCCCTTGTTTCGCGTTTATGGTATTATGTCCTCGAGCACTTCTTCGCGTTCTTTAAACAAATAATAAGGTAAGAGGAAATCGTCAAGGAATTCGCTGAGCGACGTCGGCACAATCGAATCAATCACGATTCCGCCTGGCAATTTGATGTTCACCAGGCTGTTGCAGCTGTTGAAAGCGTGCTTGCCTATGCTCGACACACTCGAAAGATTGATCCGAGGCAGGTTGGAACAGGCTTTAAACGCACTCGTCCCTATGCTCTGCACGTTTGAAAGTTGGACGTCTACCAGGGACGAACAGGATTCAAACGCGCTGACACCAATGTTTTTCACATTCGGCAAATCGACGTTAACAAGTCCGGAGCAGGATTTGAACGCGCTTTGGCCGATGCTTAAAACATTTGGCAGTTGAACGTCCGTCAGGCAAGAGCAGTTCTCAAAAGCATATCGCCCGATGGCGGTCGCGTTCGGGAACACAGCCTGAGAAAGACTCGAACAGTTCTTGAACACATTGTCACCCAGGTTCTCCGCGCCGGTCAGGACGGCCTGCCGAAGGCTCGTGCAGCCTTGGAAAGCGTTCTGGCCGACGCTCACAGCATTGGGAAGTTGTACGTCCACCAGTCCGGAACAGCCCTCAAAGGCGCTTCGCTTGATGGCGGTCACGTTCGGGAACACAGCCTCGGAAAGGTTCGTGCAGCCCTTGAACACATTTTCACCCAAGTTCACCGTGCCGGTCGCGATTGCCTGCTGAAGGCTTGTGCAGCCTCTGAACGCACCGTCGCCCAGGCTTGTTACATTCGGAAGCTCGATCGCAGTAAGTTTTGAACAGTTCGCGAACGCGTTCGCGCCAACGGTCGTAACGCTGTCAGGTATAGTGATACTGCCCAGGTTTCTCAGGCCCGAGAACGCGTTTGTACTGATAGCCGTAACGACATGGCCACCCAGCATCCCTGGGACATTCAGTTCCGACACCGCGCTGGTATATCTGGTGATGGTTGCCTTCCCATCCGCCGAAACCGTATACCGGAAATCGGCTTCTATGTGGAAAGATGCTCCTGCCGCGAACACAGGGTAGGTTGAGATGAGCAGGAACAGGGCCAGGGTCATACAAGCAAGGCTCTTCATGCGGAATTCCTCCTTTTCTGCTGTTGAGTCTGTTCCTTGTGCAGCCGCCCAGCTTCCAGTGGCCTGGTGTAGGAGTCTATTATGCAACATAACTATACAATCGATCTAGGCCTATGTCAAGAATATGCCGGGAGTATTGATGACTGACGAACCATCAAGCCACATCAGAAAGTCATGGTATTCCCCACACGGCTTGGCAACGCTTTGAAGTAGCCTCGTAGGTCAGGGTGAATCCGTGATTTGAGCCCGACTTCATTGATGGGTGACGAATCATCATGCCCCATCAGGGGTCATTTTATTTGCCGCACGGCTTGGCGGCGGCTTGAGGGGGGCCTGGGAGGTTGGGTGAAGTGGGCGTCAACAGATACCGTCTTGACGTCGGTGGGTTAGGGGTCCGCCCACGCCGGAGCGGGGAACAACACGGCGGCCGCCAGTGCCAAGGCAAGCAGGACAGCTATTCGCAGGAACGCTGTGCGGGCCATATGCCTGGCTTCCTTTCTTTACCGCTGGGATCAGGGAGAAGAAACGGCGCATTGCGGATCGGATCGGTCGATAGCGGACCCGGGAAAGGTCTTTGGCGCCACCAGCTATAGCGCCGGGCGATAGAACTGCCGCCACGGAAGGTTCAGACAATCTTGATCGGACCCGGGTCGCTCAGGAACGGCGTGGGAAAGGAGTGGATCGGCCCTGGAGTCGGCGTATGCGTGGGGAGCAGGGGACGCATGGTCAGGATGTGCCACGTTGGCGTCGGCGTCAGTTGCGGCGGCTGTCTTGTTCTCCACTGCGAAGGCGTCGGCGTGGGGAGCTCACCGTGCGCCGGCGTCACAGTGACAAGGTGGTTTGCAGGCGTCTCCTGCGGCATTATCTGGGCGGGGACGCAGATCACGGCCTCCCGGCTGAAAGGGCCGGTGAAGCATTGGGTCTCGTCAGACTCGGGGGTATAGACCGTCATGAAGGCGCGCACCTTGAACCGGTAGCATGTATCCACCGGCGGCAGCGGGAACCCGATCCTTGCGTCGCTGTCCGTCGTCTGCGCCCATTCAATGGATTCGCTGCCTCCGCCGACCTGCGCAAAGACCTCATAGCCGATGGCGCCATCCACCGGCGTCCAGTTGATTTCTATCCACAAAAGGATCTCATTGTTCTCGTTGGCTGCCGTATACCAGGATAGGGAACCAATGGATTCGGGCGCCTCCATCGGCATTGCCATGGCGGTGGAACCGTCGTTGTGGTATCCCTGCCCGCCTACCATGGAATAGACATGGTAAACGTACAGCTGTCCGGCGGTCAGGCCAGTATCGAGGTATTCGTTGACATGTTTGGGAAGAACCGCGATGGTCCCCCCGTTCGTCCGTTCAATGCGGTAGCTTTCCGCCAGCGGATCATCCCCCCAGAAGATGCGGATCGTGGCGCCGTCGACGGGCTCTGCTGCCGCATAAGCGGGGCCGTGATCCGCTCCCGACGCGGTGGGGATGAGCGCGACGGAAAAGGCCAGCGCCAAAGCAAGCAAGACATGCCTCCGGCTGAATGCTGAAATACCCATAGGACTGACCTCCTGCGTATGCCGATCGAGGTGGCTGAGGAAGAAGGTACTCCAGTAGATTGGTCAGATTCTGAAAGAATGTCAGAAAAGCCATCCAACGAAGTCGGTCGCGAAACGAAAAAGGCTGATCACTTGATTTGCATGATAGGCGCAGGGATGGCAACTGTCAAATCATGAGCGGGTTTTTCAGCGTGTTGAAATCGCTGGTCGATTCTCAAAGAAATCATGAATGACTCACAAGCCGGATAAATGTCTGTCAGATTGGCTGTCCCCAGTGCGAGCAGTCAGGCTCCGCTCAAATTGAAGATGCGAACGGAAGAAAGGGTATCTTGAACCTGATTTACGCAGTTAAGCCTTATAGAGTAAGGCTTGATTGGGTTTCATAATGATTTTCACGCAGTGTCTATAGCTTGGCGGCGATTTGTTGCAACCTCGTC
>CAZLYF010000230.1:0-3829 GCA_964563725.1 uncultured Oscillospiraceae bacterium | reverse complement strand
GGATCGATCAACGTGAAAAGAGTGATCCGATGGGCCCAGTGAGGGGCTCTTTTCTATTTTTTCTGGCGTCATCTTTCAGGAATAGCGGCTTGATTACTGAAGTGCCTTGAATCGATCAGAATCTCGACTCATCTGCTGCCTGCTGAAAACGACTTTGGACACTCAAACCACTTATTTTGTAGACAAACGAAAAACGCGCAGGATGCGGTTGAAATTGGTTGAACAATGGCAGGCGGAAACTGCACATGTCTCCTGCTTTCCTGCCTCCAGCCCGGGTGTTTTTCGAGCGGAGCAAAGTATGGTAGGATGAAATGGAAACCAGACAAGGCGCGGCTTTGGGAGACCCCTGAATCTGACGGCGCAGCGGTTCGCAAAGGGATACAGAAAGGGCGTATCATGGAACAGCCGGAAGCTTTTGAGAGCAGCATACGGCAACAAAAGAGAAACTACGAGAGCGACATGCAGACTGAACTGCACAGGCTAGCCGGGCAAGGCGAAAAACCGCGCCTTTTGCTGCACTGCTGCTGCGCGCCCTGCGCAAGCGCCGCGCTGGAGAGGCTGGAGGACGCGTTTGCTGTGACCCTCTACTATGACAATCCCAACATGGACACGGCGGAAGAATACGAAAAAAGGGCGGAGGACCTGAGGCGGCTCGCGCTCGAGTGGCCGCGGCCCCATCCATGCGTGACGGCGCCCTATCAGCCCGCCGCGTTCCTTGAGGCGGTCCGGGGCCTGGAAAACGAACCGGAGGGGGGCGCGCGCTGCGCCGCCTGCTTCCGGCTGCGCCTCCATCGCTGCGCGCGGTATGCGGCGGCTGAGGGCTTTGGGTACTTCGCCTCGACGCTCACCGTCGGCCCGCGCAAGGATGCCGGGGCGATCAGCCTCATCGGGAGCCGCGCCGGCGCGCTGGAAGGCGTCGCTTTCCTGCCGTCGGACTTCAAGAAGCGCGGAGGATTCCTGCGCTCCGTCGCCCTGTCCAGGGAGTATGGGCTGTACCGGCAGGACTACTGCGGCTGCGCGTTTTCCAGACGGCCGGGCATCGGTGCGTCAGGCGGCTGAGCCTCAGAGCCCTGCGATCCTTTCAAAAAAACCCGTCATCCTGTCAAAGCTCAAGCCCTTCCCGCTGTCCGGGAAGACGGTCCCGCTGAAATATCCTGCCATCCGCGGCTGTCCCGCCCTGAGGCGGCGGAGGCCGCCTTCTTCTGCGAATCCCACGACGGGATTGAATTCAAGGGCCACGCGCCCCTCGCTGTCGGTGATCCCGACCGCCTTGGGCAGGGCTCCACGGCCGCTTCCGCGCCGCGTCTGAAAACGAAGGCCCGTGAGCCTGCGCCCGGCGCCGTCGCAGAAAAGCGCGCTCGTCCCGGCCGCCCCGGGATCCCCCGGGCCATCCGAAAGAAGGAAGCCAAGGCGCCTGCCCGCGACGGTCCCGTAGCCGGATGCCCGCTGCCATGCGGCGCGGGGCCAGGCGCCGCGCGCCCAGTCGAGGACCGCGAAGGAAGCCGCCGGCGAAAACAGGTACTCCCGATCCGCGTATATGCAGCGGCCTTCCGCAGCGAAGCCGCCGACACCCAGGCTGTACAGGAAGGCCGCTGGCCGGTGCCTGAAGGGGACTGCGGCGGCGATGCTGTTGCCCGGCCGTCGGGAGAGGACGATGTCAAACAGCAGAGGGGAATCCCGGCCCCCGAAATCGTACAGGTGGCCGTAAAGCTCCCGCTGCCGTTCGCAGACGCTGAAAACGATGCGGTATTCATCCCCCTCCGCGAGCGTCTCTCCAGCCAGGGGCGAGGCGGGGAGGTCCTGTTTTCCAGAGGGCCACAGGCTTGGGCGCGACCAGGTCCTTTGCCACGGCTTTTCCAGATCTGCCAGACTGACGCTGTCCAGGCTCAGCCAGCCCAGGCGCGACACGGTCAGGACGAAGACGAAGCAGTCGCTGAAGACAAAATAGCGATCCCATTCCCTGATCTGCCAGGGGCGGACGCTGACGCGGGAGCGGTCGTAGGCCTTGACAGGCTCATCCGCGCAGCCATGTTCCGCCAAGAAACCTCTCTCCGTGAGGAGAGGTCCCGGATGAAGCGTGCCGCGCTGCATGGGGCCTCCGTTTCAGCCGATCCAGCCGAGGTTGGCGAGGACAAGGACCCAAAGGAAGAGCGTGACGACGGACAATACGGAGGTCGCCGCGACGATCTGGCCGGAGAGCCTGCTGTCCGCGCCCATTTCCTGCGCCGTTACGTAGGAAGATACGGCAGTGGGCACGGCGCTGAGGGCCAGCATGGCCGTTACGGCGGCCTGCTCCAGCCCCGCCGCCCGTGCGACACCGACAAAAATCGCCGGCGCTGCGACAAGCCGGCACAAGCAGGCGACAAACAATTCCCTGCGGTAAGCGAGCGCCTCGGTGAATTTGAGGCTTGCGCCCAGCATGATCAGGGCCAGCGGGGTGACGACCCCCGCGAGGTCCCTGACGATCCCGTCAAAGACCGCGGGGAGCTGAAGCCCCGTGAGTTTCACGGCGAACCCGGCCAGGGTGCCGGCAATGAACGGGTTCTTCAGCAGGCTCAGCAGCAGGCGCGGGAGCTTCAGGCCCCCTCCGCGAAGGAACTCGAGCACGACAGTGCAGATCACATTGTGAAGCGGCACCAGGATCGCGAGCCCCAGCGCCACATGGGCGGTGTGCTCCGGCCCGCTGACCGTCATGACGACAGAAAGAGCGAAGAGGAGCATGTTGCCCCGGACGATGCCCTGGAACAGGCTCCCGAGAACGGCTTTATCGCTGTAGAATCGCCGAAGGGCTGCAAGGGAGGCCGCGGCGACGAATACCGAAGCGCCGGCGACGGCTCCCATGAAGCCCGCGTCGGTCAGGCTGCCCATGTCGGCGCTGTAGATGCTTCTGAAGATCACAAACGGGAAAAACAGGCTGTAGACCAGCCTGTTCACCTGCGAGACGGTTGTGTCCGAAAGTTTTCCCGCCCGTTTGAGCAGGGCCCCGGTCAGCAGGTAGAAAACAATGGGGAATACCGTGGCAGCGGGCAGGAGAAAATTCATCGCGGCAAGCCTTTCCGGCGCCTTCGCGCTTCAGGCGCGCGGCTCAGCCACGGGGTTTGCGCGCGATCTTCTGCCTTTCGGCTACCATGGCCACCTGTTCCGCCACAGCATCGGCGACCCGTTTGTCAAACGCGCCCGGGATGATGTAATCCTCGCTCAAGTCCTTGTCCTGGCAGAGCGAGGCGATGGCTTTGGCCGCGCCGATCTTCATCTCCTCGGTGATATCCGTCGCCTCCACCATCAGCGCTCCCTTGAAAATACCGGGGAAGACCAGGACGTTGTTGATCTGGTTGGGATAATCGCTGCGTCCGGTCGCCACGATCCGCGCGCCGCCCGCCTTTGCCTCGTCAGGCATGATTTCCGGCGTGGGGTTCGCCATTGCGAACACGATGGCGTCGGCGGCCATGGTGGAAACCATCTGCGGCGTGACGATGTTGGGCGCAGAGACCCCAATGAACACGTCCTTGCCGCGCATGATGCCTGCAAGCGGGCCGCGCTGCCCGTCCCGGTTGGTGACCTTCGACATGGCTTCCTGGGCAGGGTTCATCCAGTCTTCACCCGGCGCCAGTGCGCCCGCCTTATCGACCAGCACGACGTCCCTGGGCCCCATCTGCAGCAGCAGCTTGCAGATGGAAATGCCGGCCGAGCCCGCGCCGTTGATGACGATGCGGACGTCCTTCCACTGTTTGTTCACGACCTTGAGGGCGTTGGTCAGGCCCGCTGCCACCACGATGGCCGTCCCGTGCTGGTCGTCATGGAAGACGGGAATATCCAGCTCCTCCTTGAG
>CAZLYF010000229.1:0-3839 GCA_964563725.1 uncultured Oscillospiraceae bacterium | reverse complement strand
GAAAGTGATTGAGGTGCGGGGCCTGCGAAAGGACTTTGGCGCGCTGAAGGTGCTCAGGGGCATCGACGAAACGGTGAAAAAGGGAGAGATCATCTCCATCGTCGGACCGTCCGGCTCGGGCAAGTCCACCTTCCTCCGCTGCCTGAACATGCTGGAAAAGCCGACCGGCGGCAGGATCATCTTTGAAGGCGTCGACCTGACGCAAAAGGGCGTCGACGTGGACAGGCACCGTCAGAAGATGGGAATGGTGTTCCAGCACTTCAATATTTTCCCTCACCTGACCGTGAAGGAAAATATCGCCCTCGCCCCCGTGCTGCTGGGCAAGCGGAGCCGCGCGGAGATGGACCGCTACGCGATGGAGCTGCTGGAGCGTGTGGGCCTGGTGGACAAGAAGGAAGAATACCCCAGGCGCCTGTCCGGCGGCCAGAAGCAGCGGCTCGCCATCGTGCGCGCCCTGGCGATGGACCCGGACGTGATGCTCTTCGACGAGCCGACCAGCGCCCTGGACCCGGAAATGGTGGGCGAAGTGCTCGCCGTGATCCGGGAGCTGGTGGAAAATGGCATGACCACCCTGATCGTCACCCATGAGATCGGGTTCGCGCGGGAGGTGTCCACCCGCATCCTGTTCATGGACGACGGCCTCATCGCCGAGCAGGGCCCCCCCGGCGAGCTCCTGGACCATCCGCAAAACCCGCGCACGCGGGAATTCCTGAGCAAGGTGCTCAGATAGGCGCGTGGCCCTCCGCCCCGTGCCTCTGCCTCCCGCGCCACAGCGCGGGGTGGAACAGCACCAGCATCGGGAAAAGCTCCAGCCTGCCCGCCAGCATGATGAAGGAGAGCAGGACCTTGTTGAAGGGGGAGAAGACGCCGTAGTTGCCCGCGGGGCCCACAAGCGACAGCCCGGGGCCGATGTTGGACAGGGTGGCCGCCACGGCGGAAAAGCAGCTGACGAAGTCGTGCCCGTCCAGGGACACGGCCAGGGTGCCCAGGAGCAGGAAAGCGATATACAGAAAGACGAAGATGCCCACCTCGGCGAGGATGTCCTCCGAGACGGTCTTCTTGTCCAGCGTGATCACCTTCATCTTGCGCGGCTGCAGCGTGTGCCCGATGTCGCGGCCCGCGGCTTTTTTTGCCAGCAGGACGCGCACCACCTTCATCCCGCCCGCCGTCGAGCCCGAGCAGGCGCCGATGAGCATCAGGACGACCAGGAGGATGCGGACAAACTGGGGCCACAGGTCGAAGTTCGCCGTCGTATAGCCCGTGGTGGACATGATCGATCCCACCTGGAAGGCGGCGTAGCGCAGCGCGGTGAACACGTTGCCGTATTCCGGCAGGATGCTCAGGGTGACGGCCAGGATGGAGACCGCGCCGAGGCCGAGGTAGGCGAGGACTTCCTCGAGCCTGAAGGAGCGGAGCCCCTCTCCCTTCAGCAGCCTGAAATACACGATGAAGTTCATTCCGAAGAGGAACATGAACGCCGTGATGAGGATCTCCATGGCCGGGTTGCCGTAGCCCCCGACGCTCGCGTTGCGGATGCTGAAGCCGCCGGTCCCCGCCGTCCCCATCGCGTGGATGAGCGCGTCGTAGAGGGGCAGTCCCGACAGCAGCAGCGCGGCGGTCAGCGCCAGCGTCATCACGGCGTAGATCACGTACAGCGCCCGGGAGGTGTCCGCCATCCTGGGCAGGAGCTTGCTGAAGGAGGGGCCGGGGCTCTCGGCCCGCGCGAGGAAGGCGGTGCGGCCGCTGAGGCGGGGCATGATCGCCAGGGTCAGCACCAGCACGCCCATCCCGCCGACCCAATGCGTGAAGGAACGCCAGAACAGGATGCCCCTCGGGAGGGACTCCACGTCGGACAGGATCGACGCGCCGGTGGTGGTGAAACCGCTGACGGTTTCAAACAGGGCGTCCCAGTACCACCGGGTCGCGCCGGAAAACATGAAGGGCAGCGCGCCAAAGGCCGACATCAGCACCCAGGCGAGGCCCACCACGATGAAGCCTTCCTTCGCGTGCAGGTCCGTCGACGGAGGCTTCGAAAGAAGGATCATCGGCAGCCCCGCGGCCGCCAGGATCCCCATGGAATACAGCAGGGCCGGCGCGTCCCCGCCCCCGTAGGCGAGCGACACGGCCAGAGAAGGCGCCATCAGGCCGATCTCCACGGCGAGGAGTTTGCCCAGGAGGCTGACGACCAGTTTCCAGTTCATCGCCGCTTCCTGAGGACCTCGTGCAGGCTGTTGATGCCGTTGCCCTTGGAGATGATGATCACCCGGTCGTCCGCTTCCAGCATGTCGTCGCCAAAGGGGATGCGGACCTGGCCGTCGCGCACGATCACCGCGACCAGGGCGTCCTCCCGGACCGTGAGGTCCTTCAGCGGCGTGCGGAGATACTCGTCTCCCCTGGCGGCCACGAACTCGAGCGCTTCGGCTTTCCCGTCCATCAGGCAGTACATGCGCTCCACCCCGCCGGTACCGTAGGCGTTGCTGCGCGCGCGTACGGTGCGCAGGATGGAATTGCTGGTCACGCGCTTGGTGCTGACGACGCTTTCAAGCCCGATGGTGCCAAGCAGCTGGGCGTAGTTTTCCCGGTTGTTCTTGACGATCACCTTGCGCACGCCGCTGTGCACCGCGAAGAGGCCGGCCATGATGTTTTCCTCGTCGCGCCCGCTGAGGGTGACGAAGGCGTCGCTCTCCCTGAGCCCCTCGCTGAGCAGCAGCTCCTGGTCCGTGCCGTCGCCCACGATGACGCTGGCGCCGGGGATCATCTCGCACAGCGTCCTCGCCTTGTCGGGATCGATCTCGATGATCGACACGTCCATCTTCATCTCAAGGAGCATGCTCGCCAGGTAGTAGGCGATGCGGCTCCCGCCCATGATCATCACCCGCCGCACGCTCAGGACGTTCTTGCCCAGGGCAAGGAAGAAAGCCGTGATGGTGGCGATATCCGACGCGACGAACACGCGGTCCCCCTCCCGCATCACGTAGTCTCCCTTGGGGATGAGGGCCTCGTGGTCGCGCTCGACCGCGCAGAAGAGGACTTGCGGCAGGGAGCGCTTCACCTTGTAGAGGTCTTTGAGCGTGACGCCCGCCAGCCCGTCCTCCCGGGTCACCCTGAAATCCATCAGCTCCACCCGGCCGCGGGCAAAGGTCTCGATATTGCCCGTGAAGGGGTAGCGCAGCAGCCGGCTGATCTCCAGCGCCATCTTTCGTTCGGGGTTGATGGGGTAGTCGATCGCCAGCTCCTTTTGCAAAAAGGGCAGGCTT
Source organism: uncultured Oscillospiraceae bacterium (assembly GCA_964563725.1). GTDB lineage: Bacteria > Bacillota > Clostridia > Christensenellales > Aristaeellaceae > CAZLYF01. Next base: position 582 of record CAZLYF010000229.1, on the reverse strand, counting down.
TTCATGTATTCCGGGTCCCGGATGCGGGCGATGGTGTACTTTGCCCCGAGCTTTTTCGCCATGAGGCAGGAGAGCATATTGATCTCGTCGCTGATGGTCACGGCGATCACGACGTCCGCGCGCTGCGCGTCCGCTTCGGTCAGCGTGCCCGCGCTCACGCCGTTGCCGCGGACCGTCAGTGCGTCCAGGGTGTCCATGCTGCGCTGGAGGACGGCCTCGTTGCGGTCGATGATGGTCACCTCGTGACCTTCGCCGATCATCTGCTCGGCAAGCGAATGGCCTACTTTTCCGTCCCCGATGATCAGGATCCGCATGTCTCCTCCGGGCCGTTCTCGGCAATGGGATGCCGCGCCATTATAGTACGATGCGCCGGAATTGAAAAGGCAGGGGAGCGATGGCGCCGCCGCCCTGCCCGCTTGCGGGCCCTTGCGGGATGCTGCAAGCCGCCCCGCGCTCAGTTTTCCGCGGGCAGATCCTCTCGGACAGCCGGACCGGACAGGCGCAGGCGGCCTGACTTTTACAGTTTTGAGAGAGAAAAGGCCTCACAAACGCAGTGTCTGCAAGGCTTTTCGGGCGCAGGCG
>CAZLYF010000228.1:0-3864 GCA_964563725.1 uncultured Oscillospiraceae bacterium | reverse complement strand
GTTCAGATACGGCATCACCGACATCCGGCTCCTGTACGAAGGAGACGTACGCTTTCTCCGCCAGTTCCGCTGACACTTGGGCAGGGAGGAAATCATGAAACTACCTTTGAACTGGATCAGGGAATATGCTCCCATCCCCGTAGCGCCGGAAGACTACCGCGCCAGGATGATCATGTGCGGGACGGCTGTCGAGGGGATCGAGTGGCCGGGAAGGGAGGTCGAGGGCGTCGTGGTCGGCCGCGTCCTCACCTGCGTCAGGCACGCGGACAGCGACCATCTCCACGTCTGCACCGTCGACGCGGGCGGGAACGATCCCCTGCAGATCGTCTGCGGGGCGCCCAACGTCAGGCAGGGCATCCTCGCCCCCGTTGCGCTGTGCGGCGCAAGGCTTCCCGGCGGCCACGTCATAAGAAAGGGAAAGATCCGCGGCGCCGAGAGCTGCGGCATGCTTTGCTCCGCGGAAGAGCTGCATGTCCCTCAGGAACTCTATCCTTCCGTCGGCGCGGAAGGGCTGCTCATCTTTACGGAGGAGTATCCCCCCGGGAGCGATGTCCGCACGATCTTCGGGCTGGACGACGCGATCGCCGATTTCGAGATCCTCGCAAACAGGCCGGACTGCCTCTGCGTTTGGGGCATCGCCAGGGAAACAGCCGCCGCGCTGGGCACCAGGCTGACGCTGCCTGAGATACGCGTCGCCGAGACCGGCGGCAGCATTGCCCGTCATGCCCGCGTCACGGTCGAAGCGCCCGGGCTCTGCAGCAGGTACTGCGCGCGCGTCGTCACAAACGTGCGCATCGGCCCGTCTCCCCTGTGGCTCAGGAGGCGTCTGCACGCCGCAGGTGTAAGGCCGATCAACAACATCGTCGACATCACCAACTACGTGATGCTTGAAACCGGGCATCCGATGCACGCCTTTGACCTCGCGCGCGTATCGGGCAGGCATATCAGGGTCAGGGAAGCCACCGCGGGCGAGCGCCTGACGACGCTCGACGGGAAAACCCACTCCCTGGCGGGCGGGGAACTGCTTATCTGTGACGAGGGGGGGCCCACCGGGCTTGCCGGCATCATGGGCGGGCTCGAAAGCGAGATCACGCCTGAAACCGGGGAGATCCTGTTTGAGTGCGCCGCCTTTGACAGGACGCGCACCCGCGTCACGGCCAGGTCGCTGGGGATACGCACCGAGTCCAGCGGGCGTTTCGAAAGGGGGGTCTCGCCGGCGACCGCGCTTGCCGCGCTTGACCGGGCCTGCCAGCTCGTCGGCCTGCTCGCTGCAGGGGACGTCGTCGCCGGGCAGATCGACCTGTATCCGCATCCCGTGCCCAGGAGCGTCGTCACGGGATCGGTCAAACGCATCGCCCGCAGGACAGGGGTCGACATCGGCGCCGACGAAATGGTCTCCATCCTCAGGCTCCTGGGCTTCGAGGCGGACATTCATGGCGACAGGCTCACCGCCGTCGCGCCGGAGTACCGTCAGGACATCGAGCAGGAAGCGGACCTGTGCGAAGAGGTCCTGCGCATGGCCGGCTACGGCCGGATCCCGTCGACGAGGCTCAGGGGGGAAACGACGCCCGGGGGTGAAAGCGAAAGCCGCAGCCGCCGCAAACGGCTCGCCTCCGTGCTGCACGGGCTGGGCTATGACGAGATGATGGCCTTCTCTTTCATCAGTCAGGGACAGCTTGACAAGCTCGGGCTCGACAAGGACGACGGCAGGCTGGACCCGGTCAGGATCCGCAATCCCCTCGGAGAAGACACGTCCTGCCTGCGCAGTTCGCTGCTGCCCGGCGTCCTCAAGGCGCTTTCCACAAACATGAACCGGGGAGCCGGCGAAGGGAGGCTGTGTGAGTTCGGGACGGTGTTCGACGCCGGCGTGAGGACGGACGAAGGCCTGGTCCGTGAGGAAAGCTGGCTCTGCCTGGGCTGCTTCGGCAAGGAAAACAGCTTTCACTACGTCCGCGACACCGTGCTCGCCCTGTGCGAACGGGAAGGGGTCGCCTGCTCCCTTGTGCCGGGAGGCGAAAACTACCATCATCCCGGACGCTGCGCGCTGGTCCTCTCCGATGGCGAGCGGATCGCCTCGGTGGGCGAACTCCACCCGGACACGGCGGAACGCTTTGAGCTCCCGGAACGCGCCTGGGTGGCGGAACTCTGTCTTGACAGTTTCTTCCGCCACGCCTCGCCGATGGGGACCGTCAAAAGCCCGCCCCGCACGCCCGCGGTCGCCAGGGACCTGGCGCTGGTCATGCCCGAAAGCCAGCTGCTGATGACAGTGATGGACGCGATCCGCGAAACCGCGGGGCCCCTGCTTGAGCGTATTTCGCTTTTCGACGTTTACCGCGGCGCCCAGGTCGCCGAGGGGATGAAATCCGCCGCCTTTTCGCTGCTGTTCCGGTCGCCGGACCACACCCTGGAGGAGGGCGAGGTCCAGCTTCTCCTCGACAGGGTCCTTGGCGTGTGCAGGGAGCGCTTCAGCGCGGCGATCAGGGCCTGACGGCCCCGCGCCCTGCCTGACCGTCGGCCGCTACAGCGCTTCGGGCTCCTCTTCCTCCATGTTGTCGATCACGGCCTCCAGCAGCCGTCTGAATTTCATCCTGACGCTCTCCCCCACGGCCAGCACTTCGTCGTGGGTGATGGGCGCGTCGAGGATGCCCGCCGCCATGTTCGTGATGGAGCTCAATCCCAGGACCCGTATGCCGCAGTGGCGTGCGACGATGGTTTCCGGCACGGTGGACATCCCCACGGCGTCCGCTCCCAGCGCCCTGACCATGCGGATCTCCGCCGGGGTCTCAAAGCAGGGACCGTTCATCCAGCAGTACACGCCTGACCGCAGGGCGATCCCCAGCTTCGCGGCTTCGCCGGCTGCCATGTCCCGCAGCGCAGGATCGTAGGCGCGGCTCATGTCCGGAAAGCGCGGCCCGAAACCGTCAAGGTTCCTCCCGCGCAGGGGGTTGCGTCCGGTGAGGTTGATGAAATCAGTGATCAGCATCAGGTCGCCGGGGCGAAAATCCGTATTGACGCCGCCGGCAGCGTTGGTCAGCACGAGCGTTTTGACGCCAAGCAGCGACATGACCCTTACGGGCATGGTCACGGCGTCCATGGAATAGCCCTCGTAGGAGTGGAACCGGCCGGACATGACCAGGACCCTCTTGTCCCGGGTGGTCCCCGCGATGAAGCGACCAGCGTGACCCGGGATGGTGGATACCGGAAAGCCGGGGATGTCCGCATAATCGATGGAACGCGGGTCCAGCAGCGTGTCCTCGAATCCGCCCAGCCCGCTTCCCAGCACGACCGCGGCAGAGGCTTCCCCGCAGGCTTCCCTGACCGCTTCCGCGGCCTTGCGCAGTTTTTTCATGCCGCTCACAGGCATTCCTCCGTTTCATTCAGAAAGGACGTCGCCCCGAAGCGCTGCGGGATGCCGAAGTATTCGCCTACCGTCGCGGCGACGTCGGCGAAGGTCGTCCGGTCGCCCAGGGCATGCAGCGCTTTCATCCCCCTGCGCCAGACGATCAGCGGGACGTACTCCCGCGTATGGTCCGTGCCGTGGTGCGTCGGGTCGCAGCCGTGGTCGGCGGTGATGATCATCAGGTCCCCGGCGCCAAGCGTACGCTGGATCTCGGGCAAGCGCAGATCGAAGGCCTCAAGCGCCCCGGCGTACCCGGCAGCGTCACGGCGGTGGCCGTACAGCATGTCGAAGTCCACGAGGTTCACAAAGCACAGGCCCTCAAAAGCCTGCCCCATGTACGAGAGCGCGGCGTCCACGCAGGCGTCGTTCCCCGCGGCATGCCTGCTTCCGGTCAGGCCGCGGCCGCAGAAGATGTCCTCGATCTTGCCCACGCCGAAGACCTCCATCCCCTTCGCCTTGAGGGC
>CAZLYF010000227.1:0-3869 GCA_964563725.1 uncultured Oscillospiraceae bacterium | reverse complement strand
CGCAAAGCGGCTGCTTCTCGCTCCGCAGGAGCGCTTCGCAAAACCGATGTCCCGGTCCGAAGGGCCTCTTCACAACTTCTTCACGGCAGCTTTACTGCCTCTTCCCGCGCTTATGGCGCGTTTCACAATGGTTTTACAATGGTTTCACGATGGCTTCACAATTGTTTCACTGGCATCTCCTAACGCAGCACGATGAACGCTACACTTTGCACTGCAGACGGCAGTCTGCACAGCCCTCAGTACTGCAGACAGCAGTCTGCACTTACCCTTGGCCGGTGCCTTGACAAGGCTCCTCCCTTGTCTTACGATGCAAAAGGGCATTATGTTTAACACATCCAAGGAGCTTTTCGGATATGCTGAAAGTCCCCGCCTATGTTAAAGTCTATGAGGCGATCAAGAGACGCATCGCTGAAGGCGAGTATTCCATCGGTTCCATGCTTCCCCCGGAACCCGCGCTGGAGGAGATCTTTGGCGTCAGCAGGACAACTGTCCGAAAAGCGGTGGAATATCTGGCGCGGGAGGGATTTGTATTCGTCAAGCAGGGCCGGGGCACGGAAGTGATCGACTTCAATACGCGTCAAAACCTCAACACGGTCACCTCGACCTCTGAAACCCTGGAAAGAAAAGGGTATAAGGTTCTCCCGAAGCTCATGCAAATCGACAGCGTCCCTGCCCAGGGCAAGCTCGCGTCTGAAATGGCCGTGCCGGAGGGGACGATGCTCGTGCGCGTGCATCGGATCCAAACCGCGGATGACAAACCGATTGCCATCATGAAAAACTACCTGAAACCGGAAATGGTTCCGTTCATCGATAAATACTGCAACAAATTCACCCGTTTGTACGACTTCATGGAGGAGCAGTACGGTATCGTCATTGACAGCGCGATCGACCGCATCACAGCGAAGAACGCCACGCGTGAAGAAGCCCAGATGCTCAGCATTCCGGCAGGCACGGCGCTGATCTATCTGTCAAGGACCTGCTACCAGAGCGGGATCACCGTGTGCGTGGACCATGTGCGCATCATCGGTGATTTTTACGAATTCGAAGTCATGATGAGCGGGCGGTACAAGAAACCCATCGGATAAAGAGGTGGGCGCCGGCCTCCGGGACACGCGCTTCTGCCATCAGGCAAAATAAACCGGGGAAATTGCTGGGGCGTGGTATTGACAGATAAACATAATGACGATATTATGATTATATCGACATCGGAAGGGACTTGGGTTCATGCAGACAGCTATGCTGGAAAACCTCAGCCGCATGATTGACATCAGCGGAGTCCGGGCCGACGTGACCTACGGTGAACTGGAGCGGATCGTCGCGGCGGCAAAACACTATCGGTTTGTATGCGTATTCGCCATGCCCTGTTTTACGAAACGGATGGTCGAGGCCCTGGCTGGGGAACCGGACATCGCGGTCGGCGGCGCTGTCGGTTTTCCTTCCGGCGCGGAAACAAGCTCCACGAAAGTTGCGATCACCAGGGAACTTGTCTCCATGGGCGTCGATGAACTGGACATGGTGATCAATATCGGCGCGCTCAAGAGCGGTGATCTTCAGTACGTATACGACGACATCCGCGCGTTTGTCGACGCCGCCTCCGGAAAGATTACCAAGTGCATCCTGGAAGTTGCGCACCTCGACAACGATGAAATACGCCGTGGCGCTGAAACAGCTGTCAGGGCTGGCGTTGGATACATCAAGACGGGGACAGGATGGGCAAACAAGCCTACAACAGTCGAAGCGGTCAGGCTGATCAGGGTAGCGATCGGTGATGCGGCGAAAATCAAGGCCGCCGGAGGGATCCGGACGCTTGACTCTATCCTGCAGATGGTCAACGCGGGATGTTCCCGGTTCGGCATCGGCCTCAACAGCGTCATTGCCATCATGAAAGAAGCGGACATGCGTCTGGGGCGCCTTGATGATTTTTCCCTGGACCAGCCTTCCTGACGCGGCGCCAACGGAGGACAAGCCATGGATTACATCCTTGCGTACGACTTGGGCACGGGGGGGACAAAAACCACCCTTTTCAGGAGCGACAGCGAGATCGTATCAAGCGCGTTCACAAGCGTAAGCACTTCATATCCCAGGGAAAATTTCCACGAGCAGCGTCCTGACGACTGGTGGCGGAGCGTTGTTACAAGCACGCAGCAGATCCTCTCCCGGACCGGGATCGATCCGTCCGGAATCGCCTGTCTTGCCGTATCCGGCCACAGCCTGGTCTGCGTCCCGCTGTCGGCCGAGGGCGCTGTGTTGACCGAATACACGCCGATCTGGTCCGACGGCCGCGGCCAGTCGCAGGCGCGGGAATTCTTCACGAAAATCGATGAGAAAGAATGGTACCTCACGACCGGGAACGGATTCCCGGCGCCGAACTACTCGATCTTCAAAATGATGTGGATACGCGAGAACATGCCGGACGTGTACAGGGAAACGTCACTTTTTCTCGGCTCGAAGGACTATGTCAATTATCGCCTGACCGGCGTTGCCGGGACCGACTTTTCCTACGCGTCCGGGAGCGGCTTCTATGATCTTCTCGCGTGGAAATACAATGAAGACTTTGTCAGGGCTTCGGGAATCGACAGGGAAAAGCTTCCGGAAACAGGCCCGTCTTCCCGCGTCATTGGAAAACTGACGCGGCAGGCGGCGGCGGAGCTGGGGCTCAGGGAAGGTACGCCGGTCGTGGCGGGCGGCGTTGACAACGCGTGCATGGCGCTGGGGGCCGGGTGCATCGACGAGGGCAGTGCGTACACGTCCCTTGGTTCGTCAAGCTGGATCGCCGTCTGTGCCCATCAGCCGGTCCTCAACGAGAAGAAGCGGTCTTTTGTCTTTGCGCACTGTATCCAGGGCATGTACGCGTCCGCCACAGCCATCTTTTCAGCCGGCAACAGCCTGCGCTGGGTGAAGGAGCAGCTTTTCCGGGACCTTGAACTCAATGCTGCGGCAACGGGGGCAGACGTATATGACCTGATGACGGCCCTGGCGGCCAAGTCTCCTGTGGGCAGCAGGAAACTGATTTTTAATCCGAGCCTCGCCGGCGGGAGCCCGATCGAAAAGTCGCCCAACATTCGGGGCGGGTTCATCGGCCTCCGGCTTGGGCATACCCGTGAAGACCTCCTGCGGGCCACGCTGGAAGGGATCTGCCTGAATCTGAGGATGTCCCTTGACATCCTCAGGGAGCTGACCCAGGTGGGCAATGAAATGCTGATCGTCGGCGGCGGAAGCAAAAGCCGGTTCTGGCGTCAGCTTTTTGCGGACGTGTACGGCATGAATGTAGTGAAGACAAATGTAGGCCAGGATGCGGGGAGCCTGGGCGCGATGGCCTGCGCGGCGGTGGGCATCGGGCTCTGGAATGATTTTGGGCCTGTTAAAAAGGCGCACAAGAGGAAAACTGTCTGTGAGCCCGACAGGGTGAACAGCGCCGCCTATGAAAAGCTGCTGCCTGTCTTCGCGGAAATCGCGGGGATGCAGGCAGACGCAGGCGATTTGCTTCAAGCGCTGCAACTGTGAATTTGACCGTGACAATACGGTTCCTGTTTGACAACGTCGGCAACATCGTATCAAGCAAACGGATCGCTGACAGCCCGACGTCGGGTGGCCGGAAAACCACCTCGATCACCGTCGAGAATTACATCAATGCGATGACGGAATCCTTCATCCTCTATAAGGCGGGGCGGTTTGACGTCAAAGGAAAGCAGCATCTGAAATCGCTTGAGAAGTATTACCTGGTTGACATCAGCCTGCGCAGGATGCTGTTGGGGGATTCAGCCGCTGACGTGGGGCCCATGCTGGAGAACATCGTCTACCTGTAGAACACAGGGGGGACGGTTTGCGTGGAAACAGAATCGAAAAGAGAGTATAAGAAACAAGTCCCC
>CAZLYF010000226.1:0-3947 GCA_964563725.1 uncultured Oscillospiraceae bacterium | reverse complement strand
GGTCTCGCAGAACTTGATCCAGGCCGGGCAGCAGGAGGTGATCATGGGCAAGACGCCGCCGTCCCGGATGCGGCGGAGCAGCTCCGTGCCCTCCTCCATGATCGTCAGGTCCGCGGTGAAATCCGTGTCGAACACCGTATGGAAGCCCACGCGCTTCATCGCGGTCACCATCCGGCCCGGGCTGACGCTGCCGGGCGCCTCCCCCAGCGCCTCGGCCAGGGTGATGCGCACGGCCGGCGCCACCTGGGCGACGACCGTCTTGTCCGGTTCCGCGAACGTGTGCCAGACCAGCTGGGTGTCGTCGCGGATCGTGAGCGCGCCCGTCGGGCAGGCCTGGACGCACTGGCCGCAGTTGACGCAGATGCTCTCTCCCAGCGGCTTCCCGTAGGCGGGACGGAACTGCACCTCGAAGCCCCGTCCCACCTTGGACAGGGCGTGTACCGTCTGCACCTCGCCGCAGGCGTGCTCGCACCTGCCGCAGGCAATGCATTTGGCGGAATTGCGCACCACGGACGGGGAAGAGCGGTCCGTTTCGTCCGAGCGCACCACAAAGGGGTACCGCGGAACCTTGACGAAGTGCATCTCCTCTGCCACCGCCTGCAGCTCGCAGGTGCCGGAGCGGTCGCAGTGCAGGCAGTCCTGCGCGTGGCGCGCCAGGATGAGCTCCAGGATGTTCCTGCGCGCCCTGCGGACCTTGGGGGAATGGGTGCGGACGGACATGCCGTTTTCAGCCGGATAGGAACAGGCCGGCACCAGCAGCTTGTTGCCTTCCACTTCCACCAGGCAGATGCGGCAGTTGGCCTTGACTTCCTGGTCCGGATGGAAACACAGGGTGGGGATATGGATGTCCAGCTTCGCGGCTGCTTCCAGCAGCGTTGCCCCTTCCTCCACTTCCGCCTGCAGTCCGTCGATCGTCAGCCTGATCACGCCCGCCGCCCCCTTTCGATGGCTTTGAGGTATACGTCCCGGAAGTTGTGCAGGCTGGTAATGACCGCCACGGAGGAGTTCTGCCCCAGCCCGCACAGGCAGGCTACGTTCATGGTGGACGCCAGGTCCTCCAGAAGGGTCAGGTCTTCCATGCGCCCATCCCCGCCCCGGATGCGCCTAAGGATCTCATAGATGCGGATGTTGCCTTCGCGGCACGGGGTGCACTTGCCGCAGCTTTCCTCGATGAAGAAGGACATGATGTTCTCCACGATGTCCAGGATGTCATGGCGGTCGTCGATCACCATGATGGTGCCTGTCCCCAGCACGGACTCCGCGTGCTGGCAGCTGTCGATATCCATGGGAAGGTCGATCTGGCCCGCGTTGATGAGGTTCCCGGACTGCCCGCCCAGCATGAAGCCCAGGAGGTCGCAGTTGTCCTTCACCCCGCCGTGCGTGTCGTAGATGTCCCTGAGGTTGGTGCCCATCGGGTACTCGAAGACGCCCTTCTGCGTGATGTTCCCGCACAGCGTGAATACCTTCGTCCCGGTGCAGCCGGGCACGCCGATCTCGCTGAAGGACTCGCCCCCGCGCTCGATGATGAAGGGCACATTGGCCAGCGTTTCCACGTTGTTGACTACCGTCGGCTTCCCGTACAGGCCCGAAACGCCTGGATAGGGCGGCTTGAAGCGCGGCTCTCCCCTGCGTCCCTCGATGGATTCGATCAGCGCGGTCTCCTCGCCGCACACATAAGCGCCCCCGCCCGATACGACCTCGATATCGAAGCAGAAGGATGATCCAAGGATGTTGTTGCCCAGACAGCCCTCGCCGCGCGCGTTTTCAAGCGCCTGGCCGAGGATCGGAATGAGGTACGGGTACTCGCGCCTCAGGTACAGGAAACCCTTGCCGGCGCCGACCGCGTATGCCGCGATCGCCATGCCCTCGAACACGCTGTTGGGGTCGCCTGACAGGATTACCCGGTCCTTGTTCGTGCCGGGCTCGCCCTCGTCCGCGTTGCAGATCACGTATTTCACATCCGACGGGGCGGCGGCTGTGATGCTCCATTTTTTCCATACGGGAAAGCCCGCTCCCCCGCGGCCCCGCAGACCCGAGCGCTTCATCTCGGCGATCACGTCCTCCGGCTTCATGGACAGCGCCCTGCGCAGCGGTTCGTACCCGCCGCGTTTGCGGTAGTCCTGCGCCTTGACAGGGTCGACCTTTCCCAGGTTTCTCAGCACGATTCGCGTTTCCGTCAGCATCTACTTCACCTCCCCTCTCTGGTAGTCTTCCATCAGGGTGGCAGCGCGCCCGGGCGTCAGGTTGCGGTACACGGTCTCGTTGACCATGATGGCGGGCGCGGATTCGCACACCCCCAGGCATTGGCAGTATTCCAGGGTGAAGCGGCCGTCGCGGGTGGTCTCCCCCGGCTTGATCCCCAGCGTCCTGGTGATCGCCTCCATCACCCCCTGGGCCCCGCATACGTGGCAGGGGGCGCTGTGGCACATGCGCACGACGTACTTGCCCCTGGGCGCCGTGGAGAACATGGAATAGAAGCTGACAAAGCCGTACAGCTCCGCTTCCGGGATCCCCGTGGCGCGGCTGACCAGGGCCGCGACGCTGCGCGGGAAGGCGTTGGACGTCTCCTTCTGGATGTCCAGCAGAATGTTCATCAGCTGCTGCGGCTCCCGGCGATACCGGGAGGCGATCTCCTCGATCCGTTTTTCCACCGCGGGCGCGATGAAGTATTCGTCTTCTGCGACATGATCCACTCGGCCCATCTCCTTTCAGGAAAGCCGCACGGCAGGCGCCTCGGGGCGCGCGCGGACCCCTGCCGGTCTGAAGCAGACTGCAAGGTTCGGTCGGTTATGCCGAAACGGTCAGGCAGGCAAGGGGCAGTGAAGTGGCATGCAGGGCGGTCAGAACGTGCTGCACGGTCAGAAGCGGCGGTTGAGCGGTAAAAAAGCAGGGAACGTGCGTAATAAGTGAAAATTTACACGATGTTTCGGGCGTTGTCAAGCGTATCAAAAAAAACAAAGGAACGCTTCCTCCCCGGCTGTTCGCTTTGAACGGATCGCGCGCAATCGGCCAACGTCTGAGCCGGTTGCCAGCTAGCCTTCGGCGTGATAGATTCATTTCGCCGAAGGGCGCTTTCTCGCGCGTAAGATTCTCGTTCCAGACAGCTTCCACAGGCCTGCGTTTGCCGTGCCGGACGCAAGGCCGCCGGAAATCAGGCTCAAAGCCCGCAGGGAGGCGGGATGGGCAGAACGCTTTGAATCATCCACCCAGGATGCCGGTCCTGTTCATCGGGCACGGGGCGCCCATGAACACCCCGGAATAAAAGGTCCGGACCGTGGTCTGGCGGGAGCCGGGCCAACGGCTTCCGCAGTCACGAAGCATTTTGTGCCTGTCCGCGCGCTTTGTCGGCCGCGGTACCTTCCTAACCGACGCGGAGCATCCGAAGGCCGTCCAAAATTGGTATGATCTGTTTTTCTTCCCGACGCCGGATACGCGGTGCCGGCCAGCGAGCGCTTCGTTCCGCTGCTCTATACGCTGGGCGCGGCCAACGGCAGGGACCGGCCGCGGGCGCTCAATCACGGCTATTTCTACGCAAGCCCGTCGATGACGGCTTACCTGCTGGAGGATTGAACCATGGCTGATATGGATGTCGGCACTTGCGCCGCCGTGCTGCGCAATTTTCTGGATCCGGAAGGCCGGCTCAGGCAGCTTCCTGCCCGGCACAAGATGCGCCTGTACGCGTACTGCTGGCTGGCGCTGCAGCTTGACGGGAGCCGCACCTATACCGAGCGGGAACTGAACGGGGCCATCGGCCTTCTCACGGCGGGCCCGGACACAGCCACCCTGCGCCGCGCGCTGGTCGACTTCGGATTCATGCGCAGGAAGACGGACGGCTCGGCCTACTGGCTGACCGACCCGATGCCGAGCCCCGAGGCTCTGGGCCTCGGCAGCTAACACAGGGGACGGTTTGCGTGGAAACAGAATCGAAAAGAGAGTATAAGAAACAA
>CAZLYF010000225.1:0-4052 GCA_964563725.1 uncultured Oscillospiraceae bacterium | reverse complement strand
CATGCTCCCTTGTTCACTGGGCCTTCTCCCGCCTCTATCCGCCACTGGCGGCGGCGGGATACGGCCCCGCTTCTCTACTGCTTTTCAAGAAAACACAGGGGTCAGTTTTATATGTTCCGCGAAAAACAAATAGAACCATCCCGCTGTGTTTTCTCGCTCTCTTGCCGACTGCGCATAACGGTGATAATATTATGCTAATATGAGCGAGGAGGTGTACAGCGTGAGCCAAATCAGGCCGGTGTCTGATCTGCGCAACCACTTTGCCGACGTATCGCGTGAGGCGCACGAAAACCCGGACGGCGTAGTGCTGACAAAAAATGGTTATGCCGACATGGTGGTGCTTAGCTACGACGCGTATATGCGCCGCAAGCTGGAAGAAGAAGTCTACCTGATGCTGATGGAAGCCGAGCTTCAGGCCAGAACGACAAGCGAACGCTTCAGCCACAGCGACGTCTTCTCTGAACTGCGCGCTCGCATTGGCGCAGATGCGAAGGATGCCCATGTATGACCTTCGATATCTCCCGCTCGCCAGGCATGATATCCGGGAAGCGATTCGATATATCGACGAAGAACTAAAAAACCCGCAGGCTGCGCTGTCACTGCTTGATAAAATGGAACGTGGCATCGTACAGCTGCGGGAATTCCCTTACGCTCACCCGTTGTACTGCTCGCCATTGCGCCTTGTGTCTGAAATCCGCTTTTCCCCGGTGGAAAACTACCTCCTGTTCTATACCGTTCTGGAGCCGGAACATGTGGTGGAAATCATGCGGGTGTTGTATCACAAGATGGATACGCGGAAACATGTGTCCATGGGTAAAACGCTGGAACTAAAGGAAGCCTTGGTCCGTGTGGAAGAAGGCCGGCAAGCCGGTTGCGGCGGCTGCTCACCTGAAGTGTTGGACGCGCATCTCGATTCTGTCCTCCGCGAAGCGCCAAAGCATGGATGAGCCTTTGTATGCCTGCCCGATTTCCATTTGAATCCCCGATTGTTTTACAATCGATTATCACGAAATCAGCAAATTGATAGCGGCTTGTTGCACGATTTCAAAAAATTCTCAGCGCAGTGGCGTTCCACACCCCGTAAACGCTTCGTAACCCAAATTGCTTCACAACAGTTTCACCGTATACCAACTGCTTCTCATCAGCGTAGCTGATGCTTCTCGCGCCATAGGCACCAAAATCCTATTGCTTCACTATGTTTTAACCATTGTTTCACAATAGTTGCACCGTATAACAGCTGCTTCTTATCAGAATGGCTGACGCTTCTCACGCCATAAGCACAAAAATCCCATTGCTTCACTATGGTTTTACCATTGTTTCACAATAGTTACACCGTCTAACAACTGTTTTTCATCAGAATAGCTGTAAGCGTCAGTGCGCCAGTTCGGTGCATGCAATATAGTTCGGTGAAACACCGAACCCGGCAAAGCCTGGCAAGCAGCCGGTACACAGTCTTGGAGCCAGAGCCGCGAGGTGAGGTTTAAGCGTAGACAGTGAAGTGTGAGAGCCGCAACGCGCAAGCGTAAAGCGATTCAGCCTCGTTATACAAAAGTGGAAGCCGATGTTTTTGACGCTACAGCAGGCAACAATATGCATCCGTCAAGCCAGGATGCACAGTTTCCACCGGGGTCTCAGAGCGCGGCGAGCACACAAGGTATTGCATGCATACCTGGGAGATCTGGCTGGTTCCGTCCGCGGGATGGTAAGGTGACACAAAGCCTAGAAAGCAGAGTAAACCTGAAGGCTAGCCAGAAGTCGGACTGCTGCATAGTAGTGAAGAAGCCTGCGAAAGCAGGTGGAGCGAAGGCGGCAGCAAACAGTCATTCCTGATGAAGGAAACAGCAAGCAGCACAGGAGGCTGCAGACAATGGGAACGGAAACAGCAGGAATAAGGTACCAGTCAAAACACAGGGAAAAAGTGCAGAACCTGATGTACCTTGTCAACGAGCGGACGCTCATGGAAGAACATCGGAAGCAAGACCGGAAGAAAGCCACTGGAATTGATGGCGTCGACAAAGCAAGCTACGACGTCAAGGCAGTGGATAACATACACGATCTGGTGGAGCGGATGAAGAAATTCCAGTATCGGCCGCTGCCGGTTCGAAGGACTTACATCCCGAAGATCAACGGCAAGCTGCGTCCCCTGGGCATACCGGCCTATGAGGACCGGCTCGTACAAGGCGTGATGGCAAACATACTGAACGAAGTCTATGAGGCGCGTTTTCTGGAATGTTCCTATGGATTTCGGCCAGGCCGAAGCTGTCACGACGTGGTCAGATTCATCAATCAGGCGGTGATGGGGAGGAAGGTCAACTACGTCCTGGAGGCTGACATCAAAGGCTTCTTCGACAATGTAAACCACGACTGGCTGATGAAGTTCCTGGAGCATGACATACAGGACAAGAACTTTCTGCGCTATGTGAAAAGGTTTCTGATTGCCGGGATCATGGAAGACGGCAAAAGGATGGACAGCGACAGGGGAACACCGCAGGGCGGACTGATCTCTCCGATGCTGGCCAACGTATACCTGCACTATGTGCTGGACCTCTGGTTCGAGAAGGCGATGAAGCAAAGAATGCAGGGGGAGGCACAGTATGTGCGGTACGCTGACGACTTTCTGATCCTGTTTCAGTACGAGAGAGATGCCCAAACGATGCTGGAAGAGTTGAAAAAGCGGCTGGGCAAATTTTCACTGGAAGCAGCGGAGGACAAGACGAGAATCCTGCCGATAGGGCGGTACAAAGGTACCAAAGAGAACTTTGATTTTCTAGGGTTCACCTTTTACAATGCTCAAACGCGGGGAGGAAAATATCGACTTGGCATCCGAACGAGCAAAAAGAAGCTGAAGAACAAGCAGCAGACGGCGAAAGCATGGCTGAAGGAGCAGAAGAACAAGCCCATAGACTGCACGCTCAAGACACTGGCGCTGGTTATGCGCGGTCACTGCAATTATTACGGTATCAATGGGAATTCAAAGGACATCAGGAGTTTCCATCTATATCTGATAACGGCAACATACCGCATGCTGACCAGGCGAAGCCAAAGGAGCAAACTGACATGGGAAAAGTTCGGACGAATCTGGAAAGAGTATGTGACGCCGCCCCGCATATATGTTGACATCTGGACCCCAACGACTGTTTGAAGAGCCGTATGCCCAAATAGGGCATGTACGGTTCTGTGAGGGGCAGGGGCTGCAAAGCTTCCTGTCTACTCGACAGGGTGTGATGGTGGCGAATCGTTCTGACATCCTGGATGTTCTTGAGTTGCTTTCCCGCGAGAACCATGGCTTGATCCATACCACGATCACCGAAAACAATGGCGTGTCAAGGGCAATACTGTGGAAGCTGAGCAAAAGCGGAATCCTGTCGCGGCTTGCGCCGGGCCAGTATATCTTTGCTTCGGAGCTTGGTGACGAGATGTTATCGCTCAGCCAGCGGTCGAGCCTGATCGTCTTTTCGCATGAGAGCGCCCTTTACCTAAACGGCATGACGGACAGGACGCCGTTTGAACATTCGGTGACGGTCCCCAGTTCAAAAAGGCTAGCCGTGTCGATCAGAAGGCAATGCAAAGTGTACTATGTAAAAGACGAACTTGCAGAGATTGGAAAAACGATCCGGAATACTGTCCTAGGAGGCAACCCTGTTCCGGCTTACGACCGGGAACGAACGGTATGTGACATTGTCAGGAGCAGAAGCAGGATGGCCGAAGAAACACTCCTTGCGTCACTGAAGATGTATGCAGCAAGTCCTGACAAAGACCTTGTAAGGCTGAGCGCATATGCCGATGCATTCAAGGTGGCAAGCATTGTGGGGAGGTATCTGAAAGGGCTCCTATGAGAGCGGTCGCAGCAAGCCTGAAAGCCAAATTTGAAACCTGGCGAAAAAGAAAAACATCCCAGCTCAGGTCATACTGCAGAATTATATGTTCGAGCGCCTGCTTGTCCGCTTGTCAGCCACTAATATTCGGAGAAATTCATCCTCAAGGGCGGGTTCCTGGTAGCGGCGCTCATTGGTTTGGATCATCGTGCCACAATGGATCTGGATGCTACCCTG
>CAZLYF010000224.1:0-4115 GCA_964563725.1 uncultured Oscillospiraceae bacterium | reverse complement strand
CGACACCCTTTGTCCCCCGCTGCGTCGCGGAAGCCCTTCGCGAGCGGTATAGCCCCAAATAGATGACAGGAGGTTTTCACATGGCCAAGAACGAAGTGTTCGCCCTGGTGGATGAGCTGGTCCTCACGATCCAGAACGCCAAAAAAATCCCCTTTTCGGATTCCGTGGTGTTCAGTCAGCAGCATGCCCTGGACACGCTTCGGAAGGTACAGGGAAGTTACGACCCTTCTCTGGAGAAGGCGCAGAAAATCATCGCCAACGAGGAGAGCATCCTCAACGACGCGTCCGTCAAGGCGCAGAAAACGATGTCTGCCGCCCAGGCTCAGGCGCAGGGCATGGTAAACGAATCGAACAACTACGCCCAGAACACCAAAGCAAGCGCCGACGCCTACGCGGCCGACGTATGCAAAAAGGCGGACGAGCAGGCGCGGGCGGTGATGGCCGACGCGCACGCCAGGGCCCAGAACATGATCGAGGACGCGAAAGCGCAGGCTGACGAGCTCGTCAGCCAGACGGCCGTGCTGGCGCGGGCGGAGGCCCAGGCGAGGGAGATCCTTGACAATGCCAACCAGCATGCGTATGCCCTGCGGACCCAGACCCAGCAGGATCTGAAAAACATGCTGGAGCACGTGGATGCGTCGATTTCCGCAAAGCTCGGCGAGATCCGCCAGATCAGGGAAAACATCGAATCCGTCCAGACCTATCCTGAGGAAAACGGGAACTGAACGAAGCTGCTTCGCCTCCGGAGCTTTCCCGCGCAAGGGTCAGGCCGACGCCGGGCCGCAGCACCCTCCCCGGCCGTCGAAGATGTTGCCTGGGAGGGTTTCCCTTTGCGCGGCGGGGCTGCCCCTGGGGAAAGGCGTTCTCCTGGCTGTTTTATGTGGGCGCATATTCATGATTGAGCCGCACAACAACCTGACATGATTTTCTGAAAACAACTGTTTGCGTTCGGAATGGATATGTGCTACACTCCAGATGTTGATCCGACAAGCAACCAGTGAAGTCGTAAAGGAGTGGGAACGATGCCAAGAGCAGCAAAGAAAAGCGAAACCCCCGGCGACGTGGCAGCCGCAAAACCAGCCGGAAAGAAAAGGGCACCCAGAAAAGCCGCCGTCCCGGCGGAAACCGCCGCAGTGAAGGACGCGCAGGCGGGCGAGGCCTCGGCGGCAAAGCCGGTGAAGGCGCGCAAGCCGTATCCTTCGCGCAGCGAGCGCGTTTCCCTGGCTGACAAACAGATCAAAAGCCTGACCAGGCTGATGAACAGCCGGAAGTCCCTGGTGGAAAAAACGGAGGCGACCCTCAACAGCCGCCGCAACGCGCTGGCCAAGAGCACCCGCGCACTGGAAAAGGCGGTCTCGCGCAGAGCGCGGCTGCTGGAGACGCCTGAGGCCAAAGCGCTGGCCCGCGCAGCCAAGCTGGCGGAGAAACAGAAGCTCGCGGAACTGATGTCCGCAGTCAAGGAAAGCGGCAAATCGGTGGAAGACATCCTCCAGATGCTCAACGGCTGAGGATCGGGAAGGGACGCGATTTCCGGCAGGGGGCCCGGCGCATTGGCGTGTCCGGACACCCTGCCTGTTTCGTGGCAGAGCGAAAGCCGGAGCCTGAAACGGACTAGAAGAAGGAGAGCGCGGTATGGGACTGTTTGAGAAAAAGACCTGTGAGCACTGCGGAGAGAAGGCCGGTCTGCTCTCCAGGGTCAAACTGAGCGACGGCTTCCTGTGCGGCGACTGCCGCAAGAAGCTCTCAAGCCTCTCCACGGGCTGGCGCCAGCGAACCTACGAGGACGTGAAAACGCATATTGCGGCGCGGGAAGCAAACCGGGCGAAAGTACGGGAATTCCAAACCACACGGAAGCTTGGCCCGCAGGGGGAGGTCGAACTGGATGAAGGCAGGCGGCAGTTCCTGTTCGCGCTGGGCCGGGACTACGCCGAAGGGAACCCGGAAGTGTTTGGGTACGAACAGCTGAACAGCTTCGCTGTCAAGGAAAGCTACGACATCGCTCCACCCGCTTCGGAGGAGGACGGCGACGCAGCCGGGGAGCCCCAGCCCGCCGCCCCCGCAGCCGGTATTTTCAAAGCGATCAAGCAGGCGCTGGATGCGGCGCAGTCCGCGGCGCTGGCGGCTGAGCTGAAACCCTTTCTGAAACCGGTCGGCAGCCCGCTTGACCCAGAGGGCAAAAAGCGCCCGGTGCAGCGCTTGGAGGCGGAGATCGGCGTGGACCACCCTTTCATTGAGAGCTGCAGCTTTCCGCTGGCCTGGTTTGACAAGGATGACGGACAGGAAGCCCTCGACGCCGCCTATCGCCAGGCGCTGGACCTCATGCAGGCGCTGCAGGCGCTGAAAGCCCCTGCGGCCGCCGAAGCGCCCGCGGCAGACAAGCCCGCGATCCCTTCGCCAGTGCAGGGCGTGACAGGAAGCGGGAAACCGGACGTCATGGCTTTCTGTCCCGCGTGCGGGGCCAAAAATGAAACCGGGGGCGCCTTTTGCGCCTCCTGCGGGCAGAAACTGCTAAAATAGCCCGGGATGGGCATGAGCATGGCACAGACAGGAGCCGCATCCCCGCGGCGGCCCCTGTCCTGCCTGGATGAAAAACAAGGAGTACGATGGAAACATTTCTGGATTGCCTGCCCTGCCTGATGCAGCAGACGCTGGATGCCCTCAGGAGGGTAACGGAGGACGACGAGGTCCAGGCGAAGGTCATGGCGGAAGCGGCGCGGATCATATCCAACTATCAGGACTACCGCTGCTCTCCCGCGGTCATGCGGGACGTGCAGAAATACCTCAAGGAGGTCAGCGGCGTCGCGGACCCCTACCGGGCCATCAAGGACCGCGACCTGAAGGCGGCCGGGGAGGTGTATCCATACCTGAAAAGCTTTCTTGAGCGCAAAGGCCCGGGACTGTACTGGGCGCTGAAAGTCGCGGCCACCGGGAACATCATCGACTCCGCGATGGGCGACACCTCAGGTTTCCGCAACGGCCTTGAACGGGAGCTGGAGAAGGAATTCAGGCGCTGCGACCTCTCTCCCTTTGAAGAGCAGCTCCGCGGGGCGAAGCGCCTGCTGATCATCGGTGACAACGCGGGCGAGACCTTTTTTGACCGCGTGCTGATGGAACAGCTCGAAGGCCTCGATATCAGCTACGCGGTTCGCTCGGAACCCATCATCAACGACACGACGCATACGGAAGCAGTCGCCTCCGGGCTCGACGCCTGCGCCGACATCGTATCCACCGGCTGCGGGGTCCCGGGCGTGCTGCTGGAGGAAGCCAGCGGCGAGTTCCTGACCCTTTTCAATGAAGCCGACATCGTCATCAGCAAGGGACAGGGCAACTTCGAATCGCTGGAAGGCTGCGGACGGCCGATCTTTTTTCTACTCAAGGCGAAATGCGCGATGGTCGCGCGCATGATGGGCGTCGACGTGGGTGACTATCTGTTCGTCTATCAGGAGCCGAAGTAAGCGGCGGGGCCTGAGCCCGCGGCGGCCCAGGATCGGAGCGTGAGAAGGATCCATGGGAAGGGTGAAAAGGTTTGCCGCCCTGCTTCTCGCCTGGGCGTTGGGCGCTTCGACGGCTGCCGGTAAGCTTGGGGACCCGGGCGGTCCCTCCTTTTGTCCCGGGGCGATGCGCGCATGCCGTCAGACAGCGGGCGGAGGGGGCATTCCCTTCGACCCTCCCGACGCGCTGGAATCCAGGCGGCAGGCGCTGTACTGCTTTCTGGACAGCGCCTTTGGCAGCGAGTATGGAGAAGGCGACAGACGCCTGGTTCGCTGGGAGGGGGAGATCCGCCTGTTTGCCCGCGGCAATCCGACGTGGGCGGACCTTAACACGGTCGACGGCTTTATCCTCGAGCTGAACGCGCGCGTGCCCGGCCTGCCACGCGTGACCCGTATCACCGGGCCCCGCGGCGCAAACATGACCGTCACCTTCTGCCGCTTTGACGATATGAGCCGCAGTGTGGATGGCTACGTGGAGGGAAACTGGGGTTTTTTCAGCAACTGGTATGAGGACTGGAGCATCTACCGGGCGGAGATCGCCATCGCCACTGACGTCACCACCCAGTTACAGAGGAACCACCTGATCAAGGAAGAGATCGTGGGCGCCCTGGGCCTGGGCAACGA
>CAZLYF010000223.1:0-4145 GCA_964563725.1 uncultured Oscillospiraceae bacterium | reverse complement strand
CAGGACGGCAACAATGCGCAGCCGCAGGAAGGCCGCGGCCGCAGAGGAAACTGATACCCCGGCCCAACGGCTGAACACAGTCGAAAACCCATCAAGGACCGAGAAAAAAGCGTTGCCCGGCAGGAACATTTCCTCCGGGCAACGCCCGTTGAGCCTGGTCCTGCCATGCCCTGTTCATCGGACAGCCAATCGGTCCGGCCGCCTCAGCTTCCAGCTTTCACCAAGCCCCGCTTCCCCATCTGGACCCACAGCACAGAAGCGAACACGGCCAGAACAGCCCCTGCCTGGACGATACCGAAACGGCGCCCGAATACCGCAAGATCCAGCAGCGCGACCTCGATGAGCATCAGGTTATTGATGCTGCCGCTCTCAAAAGCGGACAGATGAGCCTGGCTTTTCGTCCACAGCCAGAAGCCCAACGCGCCGCTGACGCCGCTCAGGTAGACCAGGATCAGCAGAAGCTGTCCCGTGAGGGCGGGGATTCCCTCAATTGCGAGACCGAAGGCGAGCAGGAGAACAGCCCCAAAGCCCATGGGCCTGGCCGTAAGCAGGCGCGGCGCGACGCCTCCCTTTTTCATCAGCGCGCGGTTGAGGGTCAGGTTCAGCGCGTAGCCGACGGACGACAGAGCCATAAAGGCTGCCCCGGCAATGGAAAAGCCGGAGGCATCAAAGGGGCTGTGGTACAACGTGATCCCCAGGATCATCACACCCAGCCCAGCCAGGTCCCGCCAGCCCTGGTTTTCCCTGAGCCACAGCCTGTCGAGCAGCATCACGCAAAGGGTATTGCCCGTGCCAAGGAAGAGCGAGGACTGGGTGGGCGTCAGGCAGGACTGCCCGACATACTGCAGCCCTTGCGCGGCTGCGTAACCCACCACACCCAAAAGAAGGGTCATCCTGAGCGGCGGCCCCCGCTTTCCTCCTCTTCGTCCGCTGATCTCCGGAAGGGACAGCAGAAGCGACGCGAGCAGGTATCGCAGGCCCTACAGGGTCAGCGGCCCGATGCCGCCATGAAACGCCAGCTTGTTGAGGATGTAACTCCCCGACCAGAGCAGTGTGGTCAGCACCGCCATGGCCAAAGCCTTCCCTCTCGCATCCCTCGCTGCCAAGCCTTTCAACCGCCTCCCCGCTCCCGATTCCACAAACTGCTCACAAGCCGTCCAGGCTCCCACTGCTTTGCGACTGCTTCTCGCTTGCGCAGCAAGCGCTTCCCGCCCCGCAACCGCCCAGCCTCCTACTGCTTTGCGACTGCTTCTCAGCCGCGCAGCGGCTGCTTCTCGCGAAGCGCTTTTCGGCGGCGCAGCCGCCTACACAAGCGTATACCCTCCGTCGATCACGAGTTCAGACCCCGTAGCGTAGGCGGAAGCGTCGCTGGCCAGGAACAGATAGGCGCCTGCCAGCTCCTCCGGCTTCGCCATGCGTTTCTGCGGGGTGCGGTCGATCCAGCCCTGCACCTGGTCGGAAAAGTTGGTGACGACCTCCGTGGCGATGTAGCCGGGGCTGACGCAGTTGACCCGGATGCCGTACTTGGCCATTTCCACGGCCATCGAGCGGGTGAGGTGGACCACGGCGGCCTTGCTGGCGCAGTAGCTGGAGGTCGTCTGCGGCGTGTTGACGATATGCGCCGACATGGAGGCGGTATTGACGATGGAGCCGCGCTTCCCCCCTGCGATCATCGCGCGCGCCGCCGCCTGCGCCGTGAGGAAGAGTCCGAAAAGGTTGACGTCGATGATCCTGCGCCACTCCTCCGGCGGCGCTTCCTCGAAGGGGTGGAAGTTCACGATGCCGGCGTTGTTGATGGCGAAATCCAGGGTTCCGTAGGCTTCTGTCACCGCGCGGATCATCCCGTTCACCTGGTCGGGCTGCGACACGTCGCACGTCACGGGGATGATTTCGCGCCCGTGCTTCGAGCGAAGCTCCTCAGCCACTGCCTCGGCCCGGTCCGCGTGGCGGTCCACGACGGCGACGTCCGCCCCGACCTCCGCGAAGGCTGCTGCCAGCGCGCGCCCGATCCCCTTGCCGGCCCCTGTGATGAAACCCTTTTTCCCTTCCATCCGAAACAAATCAAGTACGCTCATCTCACCCTCCCTTTCTTGCTTGCGTGACCGCCGCACTGTCCTCAGGGTCCGAAGCTGTAAGCGACAGAATTTTTCATCGCGTATCTGTGCGCATACGAACCCTCCCTCACGACCAGCGAGACCTCCCCGCTGCCCTTGATGTTTGCGAGTTTCACGAAATTCATGTTTCCGATGCTGGTTACGCTTGCGGGGACCGTCAGTGTTTTCAGCTTGTTGCAGTTCAGGAAGACCGCTGCGCCCAAGCTGACAGTCCCATCGGGAAGGACGAGCGATGTGAGCTTCGAGCAGCCCATGAAAGCGCCGTCCCTGATGCGGCGCAGGGTACCCGGCAGCATGACTTTCGTGAGCCCCGTGCAGCCTTCAAAGGCGCCCGCGCGGAGTTCCGCCACACCCTCGGGCACGGTAACGGCGGTCAGCTTTCCGCAGCCATAGAACGCGCGTGCACCGACCGAGAGGATACCCTCCGGCACCGTATACTTCGTTCGCTTGTCCCCGGCAGGGAAGCAGACGAGCTTCCCCCCGCGTTCCACCAGCGCGCCGTCAATGACCAGGAAGGTCTGGTTCGCTTCCGCGACTGCGACGGTCTTCAGTGCCTTGCAGGCGCCGAAGGCTGACGCGCCGATTTCGCCAACGCCGGCGGGAATCGATACTCCCTTCAGCGCAGCGCAGCCCTCATAAGCGCTGCCACCGATGGAGAGGAGGCTTTCCGGAAACGCGGCGGACAGGAGCTTCGGGCACGAAGCGAAGGCGTATTCGCCTATGCGGGTCAGGTCCTGCGGAAAGACGACCGACTGCAGGTTCTCGTTGCGCGTGAACGCGTATCGCCCGATGGCTATGACCCCTTTCGGGACCGCGTATGTTTTCCCCTTCTTCCCAAAGGGATATCCCACAAGCATGGAGCCGTCTTTGCTGAACAGAACCCCGTCGATGGCAGTGTACGAAGGGCTGTCCGGATGCAGGTGGTACTCGGCCAGTTTCTTCAGGCCGAATAGTTCGTGAGGGGAAAAGGTTTTTATGCTGTTGGGAAGCATGACGGCCGCGATCCTGTCCTCCGCCTTTTCCAGCGCCTTGAAGGCAAAGCGCTCGACGCCTTCCGGGACCACGATTTCCCTGGCGCTGCCCGTATACCGGATCAGATCGCCTTTCTCAATGACAAACTCATCCTCACCAGATCGCGCGAATACGGGGAAGAGCAGCAGGATGGCGAGTGTCGCGCCAAGCCTGACGAGGATCCTGGACTTCATGGGACGCCTCCTGCTTCCCGAAGACGCCAGGATGCGCACGCTCACTTGTCCTGTTTGCCTCGGGAACTTCAGATGTGTCTTGTTGCCGACAATATAAGGTGAAGACGGATGGCTGTCAATGGAAGCGACAGCCAGGAACTGGCTTTGGCTTTCCCATCGGGCTTGACGAACGCCCGTCTTCGTACTACCCTTGGGTCGCGCCGCTGCCGCGGCGCAGGGGCAGTCCCGTTGGCTGCCCTGTAAGCAGTAAGTCAGACAATGACCGGAGTATGTGCGCTTCTCGCAGGCGGATGAGCAATGGAATCGATCCGTGTTTAGGCGGTCCCCGCTCGCGGGGGCTGTTTTCAGTGCTGCAATTCTTTCCGCCCGATCGCGTAAGCTGATGTGAGAGGGACCCGCGCTTGATCGCCTTTGGTAAGTTCAGGCTGAGCCTGCAGCAGATCATCGCCCTGGTGATGGCGCTGATCATCGCGGCGGGCGCTTTCCTATTGGCGCTGCCCGCAGCCAATCGGGACGGGAAGCCGCTGCCCTTCCTGGACGCGCTGTTCACCGCGGTATCCGCCACCTGCGTCACGGGACTGGTGGTGCGCGACACCTATACGCAGTTCACGCGCCTGGGCCAGTCGGTCATCCTGGCGCTCATCCAGGTGGGCGGGCTGGGTTTCATGTCCATCGTGATCTTCTTCCTCTTCGCCATGGGAAGGAAGATCAACCTGAGGGAGCGCTCGCTGCTGATGGAAGCGGTCAATACGCTGCACATCGGCGGTACGGTCAAGCTGGTCAAGCGCATCCTCACCGGCACAGCACTTTTTGACCTCTCGGGTAC
>CAZLYF010000222.1:503-4185 GCA_964563725.1 uncultured Oscillospiraceae bacterium | reverse complement strand
GGCGCGAAGCGCGCTTATGTGGGTTCAAACCAGCAGTTTTATTACAGCATCGGCATCCGGCCCCGCCATACCTACACCTGGTGGGTGGAACGGAGAGGGGCGTAAGCGCAGCCAGGCGGCGTGGTAACCGATATGCCGATAAAGCCCGGGTGCGCCTTGCCGGAGGTGGCTGCCGGTTCGTCGTACGCTGCGAGTACGAGCAGAGATCTCCGGTTTTTTCTTTCCCAGCGCGTTGAAATTCGTTTCATCGGGTATACTGACGCAAAGGAGATGAGCCCGATGAAGATCGTTCAGCGACTGAAGGAAGCGGTCAAAGACAGGCAGGCCCGAAAAGCAGGCAGGTACGAACCGATCTACTGTACAAAAAACGGCTGCCACAGCCCGAAAACCATGAAGGAGAGCATCAACCAGGAAAATCCGGCCCACGACCATTGCTTCAACATCAGCAACTGCAACCTGTAGAAAACCCATCAGCGGCCTTTGATCCATTGCGGCGGCCTTCCGGGACCGGGAGGCCGCTTTTTGCGGGCGGCGCTGACTGGCTTGAAGGACGGCAGAAAATTTCCTGAATTCATATTGACTTTATAGGAGATGAGCCCTATGATGAGCTGGAACGGCAAAAACTGAGGCCGTTCCAGGGAGGCAGGCAGCGTGATCATCTCCACCAAGGGCAGGTACGCGCTGCGCGTGATGATCGATCTGGCAACGCATGCCGACGGGGGCTTCGTGAGCCTTAGCGACGTCGCCCGCAGGCAGGGCATCTCGCTGAAGTATTTGGAAGCAATCGCGGGCAAGCTGAACAAGGCGGAGCTGATCGAAAGCAAGCGGGGGAAAGACGGCGGATACCGTCTGGCCGTGCCGGCCGGCGCGCTGAGCGTGGGAACGGTGCTCAAGCACGTGGAAGGGGACCTGGCGCCCGTCAGCTGCCTGCGCGGCCGGGAAAGCCGCTGCGAGTATGCGGAAAGCTGCCCCACTCTCCCGCTTTGGAAGGGCCTGGACCACCTGATTTTCGAATACCTGGACAGGGTGACCATCGGGAACCTCCTTGACGGGCTGGAAGCGGGAGGGGAACCGGCCATATGAACAAAGAGACGACCGGAAGAGGCGACAGAATGGTGTACGCAGACAATGCCGCGACGACAAAGCTGAGCCAGCGGGCGCTGGATGCTATGATCCCTTATTTTGCTGAGCACTATGGCAATCCCAGCAGCCTGTACAGCGCGGGGCAGAAGGCCGCGCGAGCCCTGCAGGAAGCGCGGGAAGACGTTGCCCGCTGTCTGAATGCGGAGGCGGAGGAGATCTACTTCACCTCCGGGGGCAGCGAGTCGGACAACCAGGCGATCCTCAGCGCCGTGGCGGCGGGGGAGAAAAAGGGCAGGAAGCACATCGTGACTACGGCGTTTGAACACCACGCCGTGCTGCACGCGCTGAAGAAACTGGAGAAGCGGGGTTTCGAGGTCACCTGGCTGGACGTGCATAAAAACGGCATGGTGACCGCGGAGGAAGTCCGAGCCGCTCTTAGGGAGGACACCGCGCTGGTAACGATCATGTTCGCCAACAATGAGATCGGCACCGTGCAGCCTGTCGCGGAGATCGGCGCGGCATGCCGGGAGAAGGGCGTGCTGTTCCATACCGACGCGGTGCAGGCGGCGGGGCACCTGCCCATCGATGTGAAGGAGCAGAAGATCGATCTTTTATCCCTGTCCGCGCACAAGTTCCACGGCCCCAAGGGCGCGGGCGCGCTGTACGCGCGCAAGGGGATCCGCCTGGTGAACCTGTTTGAGGGCGGCGGGCAGGAACGTGGACGGCGGCCGGGCACCGAAAACGTGCCGGCCATCGCGGGCATGGCGGCAGCGCTGACGGAAGCCTGCGAAAAGATCGAAGCGAACAAGTCCTATGTGGGCGGCCTGCGGGACCTGCTGATCAGGGAACTGACCAAGATCCCGCACAGCGCGCTCAACGGGGACCCGGGCAGTCGCCTGCCGGGGATCGTCAACCTGTGCTTTGAGGGTATCGAGGGCGAATCCCTGCTGCTGCTGCTGGACGCCCGGGGCATCAGCGCCTCCTCCGGCTCCGCCTGTACCAGCGGCTCCCTGGACCCCAGCCACGTCCTGCTGGCACTGGGGCTGCCCCACGAGGTCGCCCACGGGTCGCTGAGGCTCAGCCTCAGCGAATACAATACGGCGGAGGATGCGGAGCATATCATCGGGACCGTGCCCGAAGTCGTTGAATATCTGCGCGGCATCTCCCCCGTGTGGGAGGATCTGGAAAAGGGCCTGCGCGCCCACGTCATCTGACAAGGAGAAGAACAATGCTGTATAGTAACAAAGTGATGGATCACTTCACCCGCCCCCGCAACGTGGGCAAGATGGAGGACGCCGACGGCGTCGGCGAAGTCGGCAACGCCCGATGCGGGGATATCATGCGGATGTACATCAAGGTGGACGACGGCGTGATCACCGACGTGAAGTTCAACACCTTCGGCTGCGGCAGCGCCATCGCCACCAGCTCCATGGCGACGGAGCTGATCAAGGGCAAGCGCGTCGAGGAAGCCCTGCAGCTGACCAACAAGGCGGTGGTGGAAGCCCTGGACGGCCTGCCCGCCAACAAGATCCACTGTTCCGTGTTGGCGGAGGAAGCCGTCCGCGCGGCGGTAAAGGACTATTACGACCGCAGCGGCATCGAGTACGACCGCGAAACCTTCTGCAACGGCAACTGCAGCAGCTGTCATTAAGGGGAAGCCCTGTTGAACGGGCAGCCGGTTTCCGGTATCCATCCGGACCGGCAAATCGCTTTGCGCTCCATGCAAACCGCCCCGCGTTTCAGCGGGGCGGTTTTGCGTGAGGGAGCGCCTCGATCAGTTGCCGACGGTGAGCTCGGGCGCCGTCATGTTTTCAAAGCTGAGGCGGATGGCAGCGCGGCCATTGCGGTCCGTGCTGTACTTCGCGAATCAGGCTTCCACCTCGTCCACCGTCATGCCGGCGAAGAGCTTCTGGAAGGCGTCCGTCTCGGCCGTCCAGGTGGCGGTCGTGAGCTTGTAGCCGTCGCCACTTACAGCTGGTCCACGTCGATGCAGGCGATGCGCCCCTCCGCGTCAAACAGCGTGACGGCGAAGACGTCGCCGAGGGAATGGACATGGACCTCATTATCGTCGTTGGCCAAGCCGATAAGGCCGTTTCCGGACAAGCCAAAGCCGATAAAGGACTCTCCGGCCTCTGTGACTGAGGGTTCATCGGTCTCCGCCTGCACCCCAAGCTACGCTGGGACGGCTTAGGGGGTCAGCGCATTCTCCACAGCCTGAAGAATTCCCTCGCTGGTATAGGTAGCCCCGGCAATGACGTCGACCTGTGTGCCGTTGGCTTCCACGATTTTCGTGGGCAGCTGGTCAAGCGCGGGGGTGCCGATGCCGGGGGTCTCATTTGCGCCGACAGCCACCACTGCCACAATCTTGCCGTCCTCCACGGTCACCGTGACCGTGATCTCACCGCCAAAGCCTTTTCCAACGCCCGTCAGGGTCTCAGCCTGGGGGGTCAGCGCACTCTCCACAGCCTGAAGGATCCCCTCGCTGGTATAGGTAGCCCCGGAGATGACGTCGACCTCAGTTCCATTGGCTTCCACGATTTTCGCGGGCAGCTGGTCAAGCGCGGGGGTGCCGATGCCGGGGGTCTCATTTGCGCCGACA
>CAZLYF010000222.1:0-403 GCA_964563725.1 uncultured Oscillospiraceae bacterium | reverse complement strand
GCCATCACTTCAACGATCTTACCGTCCGCCACGGTCACGGTGACTGTGATCTCGCCGCCAAAGCCATTGCCGACACCCGTCAGGACCTCGGCCTGGGCTGTCAATCCAAGCAGCATCGTAACACACAGGGACAATACAAGCAGTTTCCTCATCCGAACGAACACCTCCCAATTTTGTGAAATTTCCCACGCGCAGTATAGCAATGTCCAGTGGGATTGTCTATTTACTTTTTCACCGGCTGTACGGCAAAATCGGATGCCGCCTACCTCCTCACCGCGCTGTCCTTCAGCTTGGTGATCGTCGCCATGGCCTATTCCACCGGCCACATCGCAGGCTGCCACATCAATCCGGCCGTTTCCCTGGGTATGCTGCTTTCAGGTAAGCTGTCCGGCAGGAACTTCAT
>CAZLYF010000221.1:0-4252 GCA_964563725.1 uncultured Oscillospiraceae bacterium | reverse complement strand
GCGCTCCAACATACGCTCAGCCGGGCCGGCGGCCGCCGGTCCGGCTGAGCGCGGGCGCGTGCCCTACTGCATCTCGGTCAGATGCTTCCAGGTATATTTCGGCATGTGCTGCCGCTGCAGGCGCGGGTTTTCGCGCTCCCGGATGGCCAGGCTTTCGAAGAACGCCCGCCACAGGTCCTGCAGTTCGGCTTCCAGCAGGGTCTCCTCCGGCGCGATGCGCTCGACGCGGACGAATTCGATCCTGCCCTGCCCGGACAGGCCGGCCAGGCGGCGGCTTTCGTCGTACAGCACGAGGCGTTCGCCGGGGAAACGGTCAGCGAAGTGCGGCAGCACAAGGGTCAGCACATCGTTTCGCGGGGAAAACACGGCCAGCATGCTGCCGTCCCGCATCTGCCTGAAACGCAGGAGCCCCGTGAAGCGGTGCGCTTCCCTCCGCGTCTCCTTCTGACAGGCGATGAAGCGGAGCACGCTGTCGTCCAGGAGATCCAGGACCGCTTTCCCCATGGAGCGGGAGAGGTGGATGGTTTTGACAATGGAACGGAACCTGTCCTCCCGCCTGGAAAGGAAGGCGGCCCGCGCCATGAAAGCGAACTCCTCCCCCACCGAAGCCTTCATGAAAGCCTTGACGCGCCGGGCCTTTTGCGCGTCCGTTGAAAAAAACAGGGTCGGCAGGAGGCTGTCCTCCCCGCCATTTCCGTCCACCGCGTCGATGTCTTCCCTCATTTTGTATGTGTCGAACACAAGGCTCATCAGCCCGCCGAAGCTGCCGTCGAAGACGCAGCGCATTACCGGGTCTCCAGGAAGGAGAGCTGCTGATACTGCTGTTCTTCCGTTCCCGCCAGGGCGCGGTACACCTTCGCCGGGTCATCCGGCCTGGGGAAAGGGCGCCGCCCGTCCGCAGTCAGGAAATAGCGCGCCCTGGGCATCACCGTCCCGGTTTTCCTGAGCGTCCCATAGTCAAGCCGCGCCAGCCGCCGGCTGGCCAGGATGCGCTGGGCGGACCGCGGCCCGATGCCCGGCACGCGCAGCAGCATCTCCAGAGGCGCGCTGTTGACGTCCAGAGGGAACAGGTGGAAGTTGTCGATCGCCCACGCGGTCTTGGGGTCCACTTTCAGGTCCAGGTAAGGCCGGCTGCCCAGGATCTCCTCCGCCCGAAAACCATAAAAGCGCAGCATCCAGTCCGCCTGATAGACCCGGTGCTCGCGCAGCAGGGGCGTTTCACCGCCGCCTGCAGATGAAAGCTGCCGGTTGACCGGCACGTAGGCGGAATAATAGACGCGCTTGAGCTGGATCTGCTGATAAAGCGTTTCCGCGCGGGTCAGGATCTCCCTGTCGTCGCTGTCGCCTGCGCCCACGATCATCTGGGTAGACTGCCCCGCCGGCACGAAGCGCGGCGCGGCCGCGCCGCGCAGGGCGGGCAGCAGCTCCTTCTTTTTGTCCCGCACGCTGAGCATGGTATTTTGGATGCCCCGCGCCTCCTTGTCCGGCGCGAGCAGGGCAAGTTCCCTGTCCGTCGGGAACTCGACGTTGACCGACACGCGGTCCGCCAGGTAGCCCAGGCGCTGCACCAGCGACGTGTCGGCGCCCGGGACGATCTTGATGTGGATGTAGCCGTTGAAGCGCTCCCGGCAGCGCAGCAGCTCCGCCACGCGGATCAGCCTTTCCATCGTATGGTCCGCGTCGATCGTCACGGCGGAACTGAGGAACAGCCCTTCGATGTAGTTGCGCCGGTAGAACTCGATCGTCAGTTTGGCCAGTTCGTCGGGGGTGAAAGTGGCGCGGGGCAGATCGTTGCTGCGGCGGTTGACGCAGTAGGCGCAGTCATAGCAGCAGGCGTTGCTGTACAGGAGCTTCAACAGCGACACGCAGCGGCCGTCCGCCGTCCAGCTGTGGCAGATGCCGCTCGCGGCGGCGCTGCCGATGCCGCCCGGACTGCCCCGCCTTTGGGTGCCGCTGGAGGCGCAGGATACGTCATACTTTGCCGCGTCTGTCAGGATGCGTAGCTTTTCCTCCAGGTCCATGCTCTTTCCTCCATGAGGGGAATGGATGTTTGCTTTTGCCAGTATAGCAGGTTTTTTCGGTCTACGCAAACGCCTGTTCCCCAAATGGAGCGGGCCTGCGGCAGGCTTTTCAAAACCCTCCGGCCGGTTGTATGATTTTCACGGGAACCGCACCGCCGCCGAAGGAGAAGGAAGCGATGGTCGACCGCGTCATCCGCCTGGTGACAGAGGGCTTGTCCGGCCTCCCTTTCGTCGAGGGCGCCGCGCTGGGCGGCTCCCGCGCCAGGGGCACGCACACGGAGCGCTCTGACATCGACATCGGCGTCTACTACCGGCCCGGGACGCTGGACATGGATGCGCTCAACCTGCTCGCCGCCCGGCTGGACGACGGGCATCGGACAGGTCTGGTGACGCCGCCGGGGTCCTGGGGCCCCTGGGTCAACGGCGGCGGATGGCTGACGGTCGGGGGGTGTCACGTCGACCTGATCCTGCGCGACGTCGGGCGTGTCGAACAGGCTGTCGAAGACGCGGAACAGGGCATCGTCGCCGCGCACTACCAGCCCGGACATCCGCACGGGTACGTCAACGTAATGTATCGCGGGGAACTGGCGGTGTGCCGGCTGCTGTACGCGAAGGATGACCGCCTGCGCGCGCTGAAGGCGTGGGCGGAAAGCTACCCAGCGGCGCTGCGCAGGAGCCTGGTCCGGGTTTTCCTGTCGGAGGCGGAGTTCACCCTGACGCTGGTCAGGGCCTACGCGGGCACGGAAGACCGGTACTATTTCGCGGGGCACGTTTTCCGCGTCGTGTCCTGCCTGAACCAGGTGCTGTTTGCCTGCGGCGAAGCCTACTGCCTCAACGAAAAAAGGGCGGTCGCCCTGCTGGAATCGCTGGGGCGGGCGCCCGATGGATACGGGGCCAAAGTCAACGCCCTGTTTGAGGCGCTCGGCCGCTCCCTCTTTGAATGCCGGGACCTGGTTGAACGGCTGTTTGACGAAGTAAAGCGCATCGCGTCCGAAACGGAGTGCTGTCAGTCCCCTTAGGTGATCACCTTGGGCAGCGTGGACCCGCCGACAGGCATCGCAAGCACCTTCGCGTCCGTTCCGAGCTTCGAAAATGCCGCCATCAGCGCCTCCTGCGCGTTCGCGAAGGGCGTCAGGAAGATCTTCCGCACGAATGCAGGGTCCATGTCGGACACAAGATAGATCTCCGCGTTCTCAAGCACCATCGCGATGGCGGCGGCCTTATGCCCGCCCAGCCTGAACTCCCGCCGGATGCGCTCGATCATGGCCTGGGGAGAAGGGCTCTGCGTCATCCATTCCTCAAACACGCTTTCCCCAAGGCCTTCCCGGCAGGAGCCGATGAGGATGATGACCCCGCCTTTGCGCACGGCGTGCTTCGCGTTGTCCAGCGCTTTCTGCGTCTGGTACAGGTTCAGGTCCTTGGGCGCGCCGCCCTGGGAGACCAGGACGATGTCCGCCCGGCGCGGGATCTCCTTGAGATAGAAGGAATCGAGGAACGAGCAGCCTTCCCTGTGCGCCAGGACGCAATCGCCCGCCACAGCCCTGACGACGCGCTTGTGTTCGTCCAGAACGACGTTGAGGATGAAGTCAACGCCGCACATCTGAGCTGCTTCCTCGATGTCTTCCCGGATCGGATTGCCTGAAAGCTTCCCCGCGCACGCATCCTCGCTGACCATCATCCGATGGTTCATCTGGATGGCGGCGCCGGTGGAGGCGCCCGGCATGAGCGCCTTGCCGCCTCCGGAGTAGCCCGCGAAATAGTGGTATTCGATGTTGCCCAGGCAAACGCGGCGGTCCGCCCGGGCAACGGCCCCGGTGATATCGACGGGCGTGCCGGCTTTCGTCGTCCCCAGGTGGACGCAGTCCCCCGGGTCGGAATCAACGCAGCGGATTTCCCGATACGCCCGTTCGCCTGCCAGGCGCTTCCGTTCCTCCTCGCTGTGCCTTCGATGGATGCCCAGGCCGAAGACGAGCGTGATATCCGACGGCTTCACGCCCGCTTCATACAGTTCGTCCAGCAGCAGGGGCATCACCAGCCAGGTAGGCATGGGGCGCGTTATGTCGCTTGAAACGATCGCGACGGACTCGCCCGGCCGCGCGATGTCACGCAGCCGGGGCGTTCCAATGGGATGATCAAGTGCGCGCCTGACTTCCGCTTCCCCCGTCAGCCCCAACCCAACATGGTTGGCTTCAAGCGCGCCCAGGAGATTCTCCCCGGGCACTTCAACCGAC
>CAZLYF010000220.1:3070-4256 GCA_964563725.1 uncultured Oscillospiraceae bacterium | reverse complement strand
AGCGCCCAAAGCGGGGCTGCGCAGCGCGGTCATGTGCTTCAGGCGGTCGACATCACCAAAAAATTCCCGGGCGTGGTCGCAAACGACCGGGTCTGCCTGGACGTCCTCAAAGGCGAGGTGATGGGGCTGATCGGTGAGAACGGCGCAGGCAAATCCACGCTGCTCAAGGTCCTCAACGGCGTGTATCCGCACGGCACATACACAGGGCAGCTCCTCCTTGAAGGCAGGGAGGTCAGGCCGTCGAGCCCCAACGACGCCATGCTCCTGGGCGTGGGCTACGTGCCGCAGGAAATCAACGTGCTCAAGTACTTCAGCGTCGCGGAAAACATCTACATGTTCGACCTGCGCATGGAGGGGGCGCTGAAGAAGAAACGCAGGACGCCGTTTGCGAATTTCAGGGAAATGTTCAGAGCCGCGGAAAGGCTGCTTGCGGACAACCATATCGGTCTCAACCCCCGCGCCGACGTACGCAAGCTGTCCATCGGGCAGCAGCAGATGCTGATGATCGCGCGCGCGCTCGCGATGGACCCGAAAGTCCTGATCCTCGATGAGCCGACCACGTCGCTGTCGGGCAGGGACGTCGCCCAGCTTTTCTTGGTGGTCAGGCATCTGCAGGAGAGGGGCGTCAGCATCATCTTCGTCACCCACAAGCTTGCGGAGATTTTTGAACTGACGGACCGCGTCACCATCCTGCGGGACGGCAGGAACATCTCCGTGTATGAACGGGCGCAGTATGAATCCAGGCGCATCATCCAGGACATGATCGGCCGAGACATCACCACCATGTACATCAAGGACAGGCAAACGCCCGGCGAAGAGGTCCTGCGGGTGGAGGAGCTGACCGTCGCCCATCCCTACGTAGCGAACAGGAACCTGATTGAGAACGTGTCATTTTCCGTGCGCAAGGGCGAGATCGTCGGCATGGCCGGGCTGGTGGGAGCGGGCCGCAGCGAGACCTGCATGGCGATCTTCGGTATGCTTCCGGTCAAATCCGGGAAGATCTTCATCAAAGGGAAGCCCGTAACGATCGGCAATTCATTCCAGGCCGTCCGGCGGGGGATCGGGATGGTCAGCGAGGACCGCAAGAAATTCGGACTCAACTTTGTTTGGGACATCCGCAACAACATCGGGATCTCCAACCTCGGCGCCGTCGCCAGGGGACCGTTTGTCAGCAGGACGGCTTTGT
>CAZLYF010000220.1:0-3060 GCA_964563725.1 uncultured Oscillospiraceae bacterium | reverse complement strand
TCCGGAAGGGTCGGGAAATACTTCAAAAGCCTGCGGATCAAGGCGCCGTCCATCGATACGCGCGTCGCGACCCTGTCGGGGGGCAACCAGCAGAAAGTGGTCATCGCCCGTTCGCTCAACAGCGAGCCGGAGCTGATGATCCTCGACGAACCGACCAAGGGGATCGACGTGGGTTCCAAGAATGAAATATACGGGCTCATCAACGATATGGCAAAGACGGGCGTGGCGATCCTGATGATCTCCAGCGAACTGCCTGAACTGATGGCGATGAGCGACCGCTTTGTGGTGATGGCCGAAGGGCGCGTAGTTGGGGAGCTGTCAAGCGATCAGGCAACGGAGACCAAAGTGATGGAAATGGCGACCACCACGTTCAAGACGGTTTCATGAGCCGGCCGGCGCACTCACAGACAGAGAGGAGCCCGCAGATGTCCAGCAGACGTGCCGAAGCGCAGCTTCGCAGACAGGGCGGAACGCTGTCCAAGATACTGCTCAACCCGGAAGTCGGCGTGCTGATCCCCATCATCATCCTCAGCGCGGTCACCACTTCCATCAAGCCAAGCTTTTTTACCTGGAAGTATTTCACCTCCATCCTGACCGGTTCGATCTTCATCGGCGCGGCCGCCATGGGCGAAGGCTTCGCGATCATGTCCGGCGAAATCGACCTGTCCGTCGGCATGAACGGTTCCTTCAGCGGGGTCATGGCTGCCTACGCCTGCAACAACTGGGGATTCGGACTTGTCCCGACCCTGCTGGTCGGCCTGCTCACGGGCGCGTTGGTCGGGGCGTTCAACGGCCTGTGCGTGACAAAGCTGCGCCTGAGTTCGTGGATCACGACGCTCGCGACACAGTTCATCTGCAGCGGACTGGCGGTGACTGTCAGCGACGGATACCCGATGCCCATCAACTCCCTGGGCACAACAGGATTTACGCGCGCCCGTCCCCTGGGCCTCAACTGGCTTTTCTTCATTTTCATCGCGCTGATCATCGTGTGCGACTTCATTGTCAGAAAAACCAGGTTCGGGTACAACATGCGCGCGGTGGGCGGGAACCGGGAGTCCGCGCAGATGGCCGGCATCAACGTGAACCGCGTCAAGCTGCTCGTATTCATCGTATCGGGGCTGTTCGCGGCGATCGGCGGGCTTTTCGACGTGCTCGTCAACGCCTCTGCGAGCTCGACCTTCGGGACGGGCCGCGAGTTCAGGGCGATCATCAGCGTCGCCATCGGAGGCATCAGCATGGCGGGCGGCGCGGGCTCCATGTACGGGGTCGGGCTGGGCGTGCTGCTGTTTCATACCCTTTGGTATGCGCTGCGTATCCTCAAGATCGACACCAACCTGCAGCTGGTCCTGATCGGGTTCATCCTGCTGCTGTCCGTGCTGCTTGATATCTTTCGCAAGCGCGTGGAAGCCAGACGCATGATCGGCGCGTGAAGGAGGCTGAAGAGATGCGGCAAAAAGCAAGGGTCAGCACAGACGCCAGGGGTTTGCGCAGGCTGATCCAGACAGACGAGTTCAGCACCTTTGTGCCGCTCGCGGTCATCATGCTGATCACGACGGTGATCCGACCCGACTTCCTCAGCGTGCGCAATTTTTCCGCCATGTTCAACCAGATTCCCTTCATCGCCATTACGGCCCTGGGCTCAAGCATGACGCTCATGACGGGGAACGTGGATATTTCCACAGGGCGCGTGGCAGGCTTCGCCGGCATCATCATGCCCATGCTCGTTGTCGAGTACGGCTGGGGCCCCGCCGAGTCCATCTTCGCTGCGCTGCTGTGCTGCCTGCTCATCGGCCTTGTCAACGGGATCCTCGTGGTCAAATTCGGACTGCCCTCCTTCATCGCCACGATGGGCACGCTGTACATGGTGGGCGGGGCGCGCTACCTGCTGATCAAGGAATACCAGTACAACCTGCACGCCGTCGAGGGCTTCACGCTCGTGCGCGCCTTCGACTCGAGCTATCTTGGGATGCCGATGTATTTCTGGATCATGCTCCTGCTTTTCGCCGTCGCGTTCGTGCTGATCAAAAAAACGCTTTGGGGCCGCCGCATGCTCGCCACTGGCGACAACAGCGAGGTGGCGTCCCTGGTGGGCATCAACGCCAGGCGGATGCAGATGCAGGCCTATGTGCTGTCCGCCCTCCTGTCAGGCGTCGCGGGAATCCTCCTGACGCTCGACATGGGCTTCGGCCTGCCTGAAAACGGGGACGGATGGGAATTCCGTGCCATCGCCGGCTGCGTTGTCGGCGGCGTGAGCCTCAGCGGCGGCAAGGCGTCCCCCCTGGGGGTCCTCATCGGCATCACACTGGTGTTTGTGGCCGAGAACGCGATCATTTTTCTCGGGCTTCCCACCACGATGCGCGTGGCGGTCCAAGGCGCGCTGATGGCCGCTGCCGTCCTGTTTGACATCTTCCGCCAGAGCCGGAAGGTGCCCGAGTAGCCGGCGCTTCTCCCGAATATCCGTCAATCCGTCCGGATTGAAGAAAGGTGGAAGAACATGAAGGTGGATCTCTTGGGCAAGGTGGTCGTGATCACGGGAGGCGGAGGGGCGATCGGCAGCGCCATGGCCAGGCAGTTTTCCGACAACGGCGCCAAGGTTGTCGTTGCTGGGCGCACGGCCGCCACGCTTGCGTCCGTCGTGGACGAAATCGTTTCCCGCGGAGGAGAGGCCTGCGCCGTCGTCACGGACGTGAGCAGGAAGGAAAGCGCCGTCCATATGGTGGAGGAGACGGTCAGGCGATTCGGCCGCCTGGACGTGCTTGTGAACAACGCCGGCATCAACGGGGGCCCGCAATACCGCAAACCGATCCATGAGTATGACGACGACCTCTGGGAGAGGATCATCAGCATCGATCTCAACGGCGTCTATTACTGCTCAAAGCCCGCCATCCTCCAGATGATCCGTCAGCGCGTCCTTTTCGGCGCTCTTGGCCTTCCCGCTGCCCTTCTCCATCACCGCGCGGCGGCTTATGAAAAGCGGCGCTGCCGTTGCGGGCTGGGCGGGCGCCGCCGAGCTGAGCGCCTCGCGCGGGGTCGTCATTACGGACGCCGATCTGTTCCCCT
>CAZLYF010000219.1:280-4278 GCA_964563725.1 uncultured Oscillospiraceae bacterium | reverse complement strand
CGGGGAAATCCATACCTTCTCGCGGGGCGGCAGCGACATATCCGGCGCCATCGTCGCAGCCGCGGTGAATGCCGACCTGTACGAAAACTGGACTGACGTGACGGGGTTCCGTTCCGCGGATCCAAGGCTCGTGCCGGACGCCACCTTCATCTCGGAACTGTCCTATCAGGAGATGAGGGAGCTGTCCTACATGGGGGCGACGGTCATCCATGAGGACGCGGTGTTTCCCGTCAGGAAGGCCGGGATCCCGACAAGGGTCAGGAACACCAACGACCCGCTCCACCCGGGCACGCTGATCCATCACGGACCCAGAAGACCCGGCGTCCTTCCGGTCGTGA
Source organism: uncultured Oscillospiraceae bacterium (assembly GCA_964563725.1). Classification (GTDB taxonomy): domain Bacteria; phylum Bacillota; class Clostridia; order Christensenellales; family Aristaeellaceae; genus CAZLYF01. The sequence continues at coordinate 3,940 of CAZLYF010000219.1, read as the reverse complement.
CAGGCATCGCCGCCAGGAAAGGGTTCACGCTGGTTTCCCTGGAAAAAAACAGGATGAACGCCGAAATCGGCTTCGGTCGGAAAGTCCTCCAGGTGTTCGAGGACCAGGGCATCAGCTTCGAGCACCTCCCCACAGGCATCGATACGCTGTGCGTCGTGGTCTCCACCGGTCTTTTCAACCGACACAGGGAAGCGATCCTCAGCGGGATCAGGGAAGCGGTTCGCCCCGATTCGCTGACGGTCTTCGACCACCTGGCGATGGTGGCCACCGTCGGCGCCGGCATGGCCCGCCAGTTCGGGACAGCCGCCCGCCTCTTCACCGCCGTCGCCCATCAGGGGATCAGCATCAGGACCATGTCCCAGGCGCCCAATGAACTGAGCATCATCATCGGGATCGATGAAAAGGACCTCGACGCCGCCGTGAGGGCCATCTACGACGCCTTCATCAGGACCTGAACCCGGAGTGCCGGACATTGCGCGACAGCAGACAGAGCTTGTCCCTTTCGGCGGACGGCGTCGTTTTCCGCCTGCGCGCGCCGCACGACTTCGCCTTCCTCAGGGAGTTCGGCAGGGTTTTCCGCGTATTTGACAACCTCATCTCCGGCAACGTCTGCTTTGGTGTCCTCGGTCCGGACGGCGCGAAGATCTTTGTGAAGTATGCGGGCGCGCCGGCGCTCCGCTTTGCCGGGGATCCGGCCTGCGCCGCGCGGAAACTCATGGACGATGCCTTTCTGTACGGCCGGCTCGACCACCCTGCCCTTCCCCGTCTGCTGTGCGCCAGGAAGGCGGGAGAGGGCTTTCTGTGCGCGTTCCCGTGGATCGACGGGCTCGCGCTCGCGCCCGTCGGGGAGCATTTCGTCCGGATGCGTGCGCTCGGGCTGCTCGGGAGGCTTTCCATGTTCGACCGTCTGGCCAGCCTCTTCGCCCGGGCCGAAGAAATGGGATACGTGTCCGCCTGCCTGGACGACTCCAATCTGATCGTCGATTTTGAGCGCCCCGAGGTCTGGTTGTGCAGCGTGAGCGGTTTTTTCAGCCAGCCCCGGCTCAACGCGAAGGGACGGCTGCCGGGCAACTCCTGGTATCTCTCGCCGGAGGCCTATGCCGCCGGCTCGTACCTGGATGAAACCTCTTCGGCGTATACGACGGGCGCCCTCGCCTTCACCTTTTTCGGGGACAGGACAGGGCACTCGCGCTCAGGCTGGGATGCGCCCCGGCCCCTTCTGGAGATCGCCGCGAGGGCCCTGGCGGCCGACAGGGGCAAACGCCCCCAGAGCGTCGGGGCCTTCCTTGCGGCATGGCGGGCGGCGGTGATCGCCTCCCCTCTTGGCTGAGCTCCGTTTTCCGGCGCCCCCGCGTTCAATTGGGTGCGATGTTCCCCTCGCGGACCCTGAGGACGCAGTCCGGACGCAGGTCCCTGAGGTCACCGGCGTCTGTGCAGGTCAGCAGCGTCTGGATATCCTTCAGGCGGGACAGAAGCCTCGCGCGTCGCTGCCCGTCCAGTTCGCTGAGCACATCGTCCAGAAGAAGCAGGGGGGGGTCTCCCCGATACTCAATCAGGAGGTCGATCTGGGCCAGCCTCAGGGAGAGCGCCGCCGTCCTCATCTGACCCTGTGAGCCGAACGTCTTCAGTTCACAGCCCGCGAGCGTCAGCTGCAGCTCGTCACGATGCGGCCCCGGCCCGGTCGTGCCCCTGAACAGGTCTTCTTTCCGGGAAGCGCAAAGGGCCTTGAGGAGCGTTTCGCGGGGGTCCGGGCTTTCGCAGAGGGTGCCCCGGCAGTCGAGGCGCAGGGCTTCGGTCTCCCTGCCGCTGATATGGAGATAGTGTCCCGCCGCAAATCCGTTGAGCTTTTCGAGCGCCTGGCGGCGGACCAGCGCGATGGGATTCGCCGCTTCGGCAAGCTGCTCGTCCCAGGCGGAAAGCTGACGCCGGTCCGGGCTTCCCGTCCCCGACCTGAGCAGCGCGTTGCGCTGCCTGAGGACGGCGTGGTACTTCTGCAGGGCGAAAAAGTATGAAGGTTCGCACTGGCACAGGAGCATGTCGATGAATCTCCGCCGCGCCAGGGGCGGGCCCTTGACGATCTCCAGGTCCTCCGGCGAAAACATCACGCAGGTCAGATGGCCCATCAGTTCGCCGATCCTGGGCGCCGTTTTCCCGTTGATGTAGATGATTTTTCGCTTTCCCGACTGTGAAAACAGCCTGATCCCCGCCTCGTCCGTCCGCGAGGCCTTGCGTACGGTGGCGTGCACGGCGCCGGTCTCGCACCCGCTCCTCACCAGGTCACGGTCGCTGAGGCTGCGGTGGCTCCGCCCAAGGCAGCACAGGTGCACCGCCTCCAGAAGGCTCGTTTTTCCAGCGCCGTTTTCCCCGACGAGGGCGGTCACGCCTGCCGGCGGCGTCAGGCTCACCTGGCGGTAGTTCCTGAAATCGTGCAGGCGAAGCTGCGTCAGGACCATTATTTGTGATACCTTTCGCGGGCATTGATCTTGCAGGCCCGGTAGAGCTGTTCAAGCAGCACAACGCGGGCGAGCTGGTGGGGAAAGGTGAGGCTGGACAGCGACAGGCGGCCGTCCGCGCGCCCAAGCACGTTGCCGCTGAGCCCCAGCGAACCGCCGATAACAAACACGAGCCGCCTTGCCTGCGCGCGGAACCCGTGGATGAAGCGGGCGAATTCCTCGCTTGTCATCTGGCCGGCCCCAGGACTCAGCGCGACGACGTGGTCGGAGGGGGCGATCCGCCTCAGGACCGCGTCTCCCTCCTGCCTGAGCGCCCGTTCTTCAAGCGCCGCGCCCGGCTTGTTAGGATCGCGGACTCCTGGCACTTCCAGCAGTTCCGCCTTTTCATACCGGGAGATCCGCTTGAGGTACTCTGCCGCTGCGTCCCGCCAATAAGGGTCGCCCGGTCGCCCGACGGCGATGATGGTGATCGGCATGTCCGCGGGGAACCTCCCGGCGTCAGGATCCTTCGCTGCGAAGCCGCCGCAGGCCCCGATGCCTGCCGCGCAAGGTCCGGCCCAGTATACATTTGCGGCCGGCGGGCGGCAACCGCCCGCCGGCCGGCCCATATGGCTTATCCACAGAATGTATATGTATATTTATGCTTTTTATATTATTATTTCTCATTATTGCTCCCGTTTTATTCATCATTATGAGGGGAGGGCGGGAATTCTGGTGCGCTTCCGTCTGGATATGCAGCAGAACCGGATGCATATCATGCACCCGGAACGAAGGCGAAAATTGTCCACATCTTCCACAGGCTTGTCCACATCCCGGGAGGTCTTCTTCCTGAAAACATCGTCATTTTCTCGCCTGCCTGTTGATTCCCGCGACAAGAAGACTGTGTTTGTCCACAGGCTCTGTCCGTTCTTATCCCCCTGCCTTGTCCACACGAACACGCTTTCAGACCGGAGTACTTTATTTCGCAGGTCTTAATTTTATGCAACGATTTCCCTGCCGCAGCGGCCGCGCGCCTGCGCGCCGGTCGGACGGCCGCGGCTCCGTTTCACAGGAAAAAGCCGCCGGACGTCCGGCGGCGGCAGCTTGGCGGAGGCCTCGTTCAGCGGTTGAGCAGGGTCTCTTCGGTTTCCTTGTCGAAGAAGTGCAGCCGCGAGGTGTCGAAGACGACGATGGTATCGTCTCCGGTTCGTGTGCGCGTGCGCGGGTC
>CAZLYF010000219.1:0-270 GCA_964563725.1 uncultured Oscillospiraceae bacterium | reverse complement strand
GTCGACGCGGGCGATGACGCTTTCTTCCTTGCCCGAGGTGGAAAAGTACAGATAGGTCTCCGAGCCCATCAACTCTGTCACCTCGATGTGCACCTTGACCGTCTTTTCAGGATTCGCGGTGACCTTTTCCGCGTTGTCGCTAATGTTTTCTGGCCTGATGCCCATCGTGACTTCCTTGCCGACATAGCTCTCGTCCTTGAACTTCCTGATCTTTTCATCCGGCACGAGGACCTTGTTCTCGCCAAAGAGCGCGTAGATCTTCCCGCCCTC